>JBOGVA010000085.1:0-14042 GCA_050692195.1 Actinomycetota bacterium
CACCCAGCCCGCCCTCGTCCCCTTCCCGAGGGAAAAGCTCGATGCTAGGGTAATCGACACATGCTGAGGTTCATCGCCGGGCGGCTGGTGCAGATGTTCTTGCTGTTCGTGGTCTTCCTCACGCTCCTGTTCTTCCTGCTCCAAGCCCAGCCGGGGGACATAAGCCAGCAGTTCCTGGCCAACCCCGCGATCCCGCCGGAGGCCAGGCGGCTGCTGGCCGAGCGGCTTGGCCTCGACGAGCCGCTGCTGGTCCAATACGCCAATTACATGCGGAACTTCTTCACGGGCAACATGGGCCGGAGCTTCTCCCAGTACCCGCGGGAGGTTTCGAGCATCTTGATGGAGCGCCTGCCCCGCACGATCGTCCTGTTCTTCAGCGCCACGGTGCTCGCCTACTACCTGGGGTTCACGCTGGGGAAGATCGTGGCCTGGCGACGCGGCGGGCTCAAGGAATACCCGGTGACGATCGGAGGGGTGCTCCTGTACACGGTGTTCTACCCCTGGTTCGCTCTGCTCATGATCTGGTTCTTCGCCTTCATCCTCGGGTGGTTCCCGGTGGGCAAGTTCCTGGACCCGCCGGAGTGGCGAGAGGCCACGGTTGCCGCAAATGCCGTGTTCAACCGGATGATCTTCTCCACGGTGATCGCCTCCCTCGCCCTCTTTGCCGCCTGGCTGCTATCGAGGAGGGCCGACGACCCGCAGACGGGACGCAGGATCCTGGGAGTGGGGGGCCTGGTGATCCTGGGGGCGTTCCTGGCCTACTGGCTGACCAGCCCGATCCGTCCCTACGCCACCGACATCGCCCACCATGTCATCCTTCCGGTGATCACGCTCGCCCTGGTCGTCTTCGCGGGGGTGATGCTTCTGACCCGCAGCTCGATGCTGGAAACCCTCCGTGAGGACTACATCCTCACGGCGAGGGCGAAGGGGCTGCCCGAGCGGGTGATCCGGGACCACCATGCGGCGCGGAACGCCCTCCTGCCGGTGACCACCTCGCTGGTCATCGCGCTCGCCCTCGTCATCAGCGGCGGGATCATCACGGAGACGATCTTCTCCTGGCCTGGGATGGGCGAGGCGCTCCTCACCGCGGTGACCCGCGAGGACATCCCGCTGGCGATCGGAGCGCTGAGCATCGTGGGAGTGCTGGCGCTGGTCGGACATCTGGTCGTGGATATCGTGTACGTGTACCTGGACCCAAGGATCCGTTACAAGTAGGCCGATGGATCGAGCACCCGGCACCTCCCAGCGCATCCAGGCCCCGGCCCAGGAGGAGGTGGGCGCGCTCCCGGACGAGCTCCCGATCGACCAGGCCGAGCTCGTTGCCCCGCTCACGGAGGCGCCACCGGTCGGGGGAATCTACGAGCCGCTGTGGAAGGTGCGACTGCGGCTCCTGTGGCGGGGCCTGCGAGCCAACTGGGCGCTCTTCGTGGAGAACAAGATCGGCCTGATCGGGCTGGCGATCATCGCCATCTTCGCGTTGATGGCGATCGCCCACCCCGTCCTCATGGCCACGGTGTGGGAGAAGCGCGTGTACGACCCGCAGGTGGGGTACGAGGCTCTCCTCGAGGAGTTCACGGTGGTTGAGGAGGTCACCGACCCCACAACCCAGATCGAGGTGGGCAGGGCTCGCGTCAGGACCAACCCGTTCGTCGACGTCGGGGACCAGATCTTCATCCCCGCCCAGCCCGCCTCACCGTCGGCGAGGCACCCGCTGGGCACCGACCCCCTGGGGAGAGACGTGCTCTCCCAGCTCATGTTCAGCACCCGGGCGGCCTTCGCCCTGGCGGCCGTGGCCGCCCTGGTGACCGTGTTCATCGCCACCTCGGTCGGGTCGGTGGCCGCCTACTACGGGGGCGTCATCGACGGACTTCTGATGCGCATGGCCGACCTCGTCCTCATCATGCCTCTGCTCGCCGTCCTCATCGTGGTGAGCGCCCTGTTCGACATCAGCCTGCCGCTCCTGGGCGTCCTGATCGGGATCCTCTCGGGGTTCGGGGCGACGGCCATCGTGCTGAAGTCACAGGCGCTTTCCGTGAAGGTCAAGCCGTTCATCGACGCGGCCCGGGTGGCCGGCGGGAGCCACCGCCACATCATCCTTCGCCACATCGTGCCGAACGTGATGCCCCTGTCGTTCCTGTACATGATGTTCACGGTCACCGAGGCGATCTCCATCGAAGCCGTGCTCTCGTTCTTCGGCCTGCTGGACGTCGACATGAGCTGGGGCGTGATGCTCAGCGTGGCCAACACCCAGGGCTACCTGCTTGCGGGAACGGACTTCTGGTGGTTGCTGCTGCCCGCCGGCGCGGCCGTGACGTTCCTTGCTGCCGCGTTCTTCCTGGTTGGGCGGGCCCTGGACGAGATCGTGAACCCGCGGCTCCGGAGACGATGACCCAGCAGGGCGCCACGACCATCACCGCCCGCGACCTGGCCCGGGAGGGACAACGGCGACCCGGCGGCAAGCCCGTCCTGGAGGTGCAGGACGTGGTGATGCACTACCGGACCAAGCATGGAGAGGTCTCCGCGGTGGACGGCATCTCCTTCACGCTGCATCAAGGTGAGGCGCTCGGGCTGGTCGGCGAGTCGGGCTGTGGCAAGACGTCGGTGGCCCTGAGCCTGCTCGGGCTGCTGCCGGAGAACGCCACGATCCAGTCCGGCAGCATCCTCCTCGACGGGAAGGACCTCGTGCCGCTGCCGGAGTCGGAGATGCGCCGGCACCGGTGGCACGACATCTCGATGGTGTTCCAAGGAGCAATGAACGCCTGGAACCCGGTCTACAGGGTCGGGGACCAGATCCACGAGGCCCTGCGAACCCATTACCCGGGGGTCTCGAAGTCCGAGGCGCGCAAGCGGATCGTCGATCTCTTCGACCTGGTGGGCCTTCCCCCGCAGATGATGGATCGTTTCCCGCACGAGTTCTCCGGAGGCATGCGCCAGCGAGCGATCATCGCCATGGCGCTGTCGTGCAACCCCCGGCTGATCATCGCGGACGAGCCCACCACGGCTCTGGACGTCATCGTGCAGGACCGCATCCTCAAGCAGCTCAAGAAGATCCAGCAGGAATTGGGCATGGCGATCATCTACATCTCGCACGACATCGCGGTCATCGCGGAGGTGAGCGATCGCATCGGCGTGATGTACGCGGGCAAGCTGGTGGAGCTCGGATCCACCGAAGAGGTGTTCGCCCGTCCGCGGCACCCGTATTCGTGGCTCCTCCTGTCCTCGACCCCGAGCATCCTGGGCCCGCGGCGCAAGCTGGTCGCCCTCAAGGGCGAGCCACCCAACCTCCTGGAGCCTCCACCTGCTTGTCGGTTCCATCCGCGATGCCCATTCGCCACCGAGCGCTGCCGCCAGGAGGAACCTCCTCTGGACACGTACCAACAGTCGGGACACCAGGCCGCGTGCTGGCACTGGGATCGGGTGCCGGCCGTCGGCGCGGAGGCGGCCTCGTGACCGACCCGCTGGTCACGGTCAAGGGGCTGCGCAAGCTGTACCCGGTCCAGAAGAGCTACTTCCGCCGGGCCTCCGAGTTCGTCCACGCGGTGGACGGGGTCGACTTCGAGGTCGGGCAGGGGGAGAGCCTGGGGCTGGTGGGCGAGTCCGGGTGCGGGAAGACCACGACGGGCCGGATCCTTACCAGGCTGACCGGTGCCACAGACGGGCTGATCCAGCTGCGCAGCGACGGCCAGATGCTCGACGTGGCCCACATCGGCAGGGACGGCATGCGCGAGTTCCGCCGTCAGGTCCAGATGATCTTCCAGGACCCGTACGAGTCCATGAATCCGCGTCGGACGGTCTACGACACCATCGCCGAGCCTCTCCAGGTCCAGTCGATCGGGACACGCACCGACAGGGAAGGGATGGTGGCGGACCTCCTGAAGCGGGTGGGGCTGGCGCCGGCGGCGTCGTTCATGTGGCGGTTCCCCCACGAGCTCTCCGGCGGCCAGCGCCAGCGCGTGGCGATCGCACGGGCCCTGGTGGTCAACCCGAACTTCATCGTGGCGGACGAGCCCACGTCGATGCTCGACGTGAGCATCCGCATCTCGATCATGGAGCTGATGCTCAAGCTGGGCGAGGAGTTCAACGTCTCCTACCTCTACATCACCCACGACCTGGCGGTGGCCCGCTACATGTGCGACCGCATCGCGGTGATGTACCTCGGAAAGATCGTCGAGCTGGCCACGTCCGATGAGCTGCTCCAGAATCCCCTCCACCCCTATACCCGGGCGCTGATCTCTGCCGTCCCCGTCCCCGATCCCACCTACCGCCGGCCGGAGGTGGAGATCAAGGGGGGGATCACCAAGCCGATCAACCCCCCGCCGGAGTGCCGGTTCATCGAGCGATGTCCGTGGGCAGCCGACGTCTGCCGGGAGAGCCCACATCCTCCGCTGGAGGACAAGGGAAATGGCCATTATGTGGCCTGCTACCTGGCATAAGACGGATCGCGCGATCCATTGCCTGTTCGGGAGGCGCATGCTACATTCGCCCGCGCGAGCGGCGGGGCCGGCCCGCCGAGAAGTGCAAGGAGGTACAGGTTGACGCAAGGCACAGTCAAGTGGTTCAGCAACGAGAAGGGCTACGGCTTCATCGCTCGTCCTGACGGGGATGACGTGTTCGTTCACTTCTCGGCGATCGTCGGCGACGGATACCGCACCCTCACCGAGGGTCAAGAGGTCGAGTTCGACATCGTAGAAGGCCCAAAGGGAAAGCAGGCAGCGAACGTCAAGCCTGTTTGAACCCTTGGTCGTGGCGCGTGGGAAGGGGCCTTTGAGGGCCCGTTCTTGCTCACCGTCAACGGTCGGTGCTCTGCTCGACGGTGTCAGCCCCCGCTCATATACTCCAAGGAACGAATGTTGAGCGAGCTTCGTCCTTGAGCGCCCGGTCGGCGCGCTCTTCACCAATCCGGGAGGTGATGCGGGGTCTCTGTTGATCCGCGCGTAAACGACCGGATCCGGGCCCCGCAGGTCCGCCTGGTGGGACCGGATGGTGCCCAGATAGGGATCCTGTCTACTCGGGACGCGCTCCGCCGGGCTCAGGAGCTCGACCTGGACCTCGTAGAGGTGGCGCCGAACGCCAACCCGCCGGTGTGCCGGATCATGGACTACGGCAAGTTCAAGTACGAGCGAGACGTTCGGCAGAAGGAGGCGCGGAAGCGACAGGCACGGGTGGAGGTCAAGGAGATCAAGATGCGCCCCAAGATCGACCGCCACGACTACGAGATCAAGAAGGGCCACGTCGAGCGGTTCCTGAAGACGGGCGCCCGGGTCAAGGTGACGATCATGTTCCGGGGCAGGGAGATGGCCCACACCGAGCTGGGGCAGCGCCTCCTGAGCCGGCTCACCGAGGACTTGAGCGAACTTGCTAACGTAGAGTCGTTTCCGAAGCTGGACGGGCGCAACATGGTCATGGTCATGGCACCGGTGAAGCGTCCGGCGGCCAAGCCGGCCTCCAGGGAAGGTCCGGCGGAGGAGGCGGCAGAGCCCGAGCCCGCCGTGGTCGGGGAGAGCGAACGGAAGGACTAGCAACGATGCCGAAGATGAAGACGCACCGAGGCGCGGCCAAGAGGTTCCGCGTGACCGGCACCGGGAAGGTCCTGCGCCGGAAGGGCACGGGCAACCACATGCTCATCAAAAAGAGCGCGAGCAGAAAGCGCCGCATCTCCGGGATGGCCGAGGTGGGTCCGGAGAAGAAGTCGGTCAGGCGCCTTCTGGGCCGGTAGCCGGAGGCTACGAGTCAGATGCCACGGGTGAAGCGAAGCGTCCACGGATCGAAGAAGCGCCGGGAGGTCCTTGCACAGGCGAAGGGATACTACGGCGCTCGCTCCCGCCGGTACCGGACGGCCAAGGAGCAGGTCATGCACTCGCTGGCCTACGCCTACCGGGACCGCCGGGACCGGAAGGCGCAGTTCCGCAGGCTGTGGATCACGCGGATCGGCGCGGCCGCCCGGGCGGACGGCCTGAGCTACTCCAGCTTCGTTCGGGGGCTGCGAGGCGCCGGGCTGGATCTTGACCGCAAGATCCTGGCAGAACTGGCGGTCAACCATCCCGTCGCGTTCTCCTCCCTGGTCGGGGCGGCCCGAGAGGGGCTCGAGCCCGCCCGGCCGAGGCGCGCCCGGGCCGCCGGCCGCACCAAGGCCGGCGCCTAGCGCAAGGGCCGAACATGGCCCTGACCCGCATCGGGAAGGGCTCGTGATCGTCACCGGCGGCATCCCTTGATCACATCCCTCCACAACAAGCGCGTGGCAGATGCGGTCCGCCTCAAGAAGCGGGCCATCCGGGAGAAGGACCGGCGGTTCCTGGTGGAGGGAACTCAGCCGGTGCTCGAGGCACTGATGTCGGGTGTTCGGGTCGATGAGGTGTTCGCCGCCGATCCCCCGGAAGGTCGGGTGGGAGAGATCGCTCGCATGGCCCGGGAGGCCGGGATCCCGGTCAGGCAGGTCTCTGCCGACGTCATGGGACACCTGACCTCGACGGTGACCCCCCAGGGTGTGGTGGCCCTCGCCGGATTCGTGGACGTGCCCCTGGCCGACATCCCGGGGGAAGCCACCTTCGTGGCGGTCCTCGCGCAGGTGCGAGACCCGGGGAACGCCGGGACCGTCCTCCGCTCGGCGGATGCGGCAGGGGCGGGCGCGGTGGTGTTCACCCGATCCTCGGTGGACGTCTACAACCCGAAGACGGTCAGGGCCACCGCGGGATCGCTGTTCCACGTGCCGGTGGCCCGGGAGGTCGATGTGGAGGAAGCGATCGCTTGGCTGCGGGGGCGCGGGTTCACGATCCTGGGTGCTTCGCCTGACGGTCGCAGGTCGATCTACGAGACGGACCTATCTGGACCCACCGCCGTGATGTTCGGCAACGAGGCTCGAGGGCTCGCCCCGGAGGTGGTCGCCCTGGCCGACCACACGGTTCGCGTGCCAATCCAGGGCCGCGCCGAGTCTTTGAACCTCGCGGCCGCGGCCACGCTCGTGATGTTCGAGTCGGCTCGCCAGCGGTTCGATGCCGATCCGCTCGCCCAAGTGGTGGCCGGCGCCGCTCACGACATCCGCTCCCCCCTGACCGCCATGCGCGGATTCGCCGGCACGCTGGTCTCGAAGTGGGATCGCCTCACGGAGGACCAGCGCTCGACGATGCTCCAGGCGCTGATCCACGAATGCTCGCGCATGGACGTGGTGGTGGCCCAGCTCGTCGACGCCGCTCGCGTCCTCTCGAACAGGCTCGAGCTCCGGCCCGAACCCACCGACCTGCTGGCGCTCGCTCGGACCGTGGCCGAGGAGATGGGCCGATGGGCGTCGGTGGACGTCGTCGTATCCGGCGAGGGCGGAACGGCCAGGCTCGACCCTTCCCGGCTGCGGACCATCCTGATCGCGCTGATCGAGGGAGCGCAGTGGTGGGGGGAGTCCGGCCCGATCCACGTGACCGTCGGCGGCGCAGCGACCCCCACCCTGAGGGTTTCTCGGGCTGGCTCCTGCCTGGACCCGGAGGGAGCGACGGCGCTGTTCCGGCCACGGGCTCCCGGCACGGGGGGCGGGAGCAAAGCCGGGCTCTTCGTGGCCAAGGCCCTGATGGAAGCACAGGGCGGGAGCCTGGACGTCGAAACCGCCGGTGCGGTCACCTTCGTCGTGACGTTTCTCTCCGAAGGTGGCCGGAGGATCCCGAGGTCAAGCGATGGGCTGTTCCCATCAGAGGTGGGTAAGGAACTCCTCAGCTAGCCTCTACTCGCCCGGTACACTCCCATCCACCATGGCCCTACAGATGCGCGCGGATGAAGCGCTTCGCACGCTCCAAGGGGAGCTGGCGAGAGGCCGGGATCTGATCGCTGCGGCCGGCACCCTTGAGGAGCTGGAGAGGGCCGAGATCTCGGTCCTCGGCCGGAAGTCCCCGCTGGCTTCGGTCCAGCGGGGCCTCGGCGGGCTGAGTGAGGAAGATCGCCGCAGGGTCGGACAACGAACCAACGAGGTTCGGGAAGAGCTCCGTTCGAGGATCGACCAGCGACGCACCGCACTCGATGCGGAGCGGGAGGCCTCGATCCTGGAGGCCGATCGGATCGACCTCACCCTCCCCGGGCGGCGCCCCCGGCCGGGCTCGCTCCACCCGCTGACCATGGTCCAGTACGAGATCGTCGACATCTTCACTCGCATGGGTTATCGAGTGGTGGAGGGGCCCGAAGTGGAGACCGAGTACTACAACTTCGACGCCCTGAACTTCCCGCCCGATCACCCGGCCCGCGCCCTCATGGACACGATCTATCTCGACGTTCCCGGACTAGATGGCCTGCTGCTCAGAACCCACACCTCGCCCATGCAGATCCGGGTCATGGAGTCCCAGCCACCTCCTGTGTACGTGGTCGTTCCCGGCCGCGTCTTCCGCAACGAGGAGATCACCGCCAAGAACATGCCGGTGTTCCACCAGGTGGAGGGCCTCGCGGTCGACGAAGGGATCAGCTTCGCGGACCTCAAGGGCACGCTCGAGGCCTTCTATCGGGCGCTGCTCGGTCCGGAGAGGCAAGTGCGCCTGACGCCGTCCTTCTTCCCATTCGTCGAGCCCGGAGCGCAGGTGGAGGTGTCGTGCTTCGTGTGCGGTGGAACCGGCTGCCGGACCTGCGCCGGTGTGGGGTGGATCGAGACCATGGGAGCCGGCATGGTGCACCCGGCCGTCCTGGAGAACGTCGGGTACGACCCCGAGCGGTACACGGGGTTCGCCTTCGGAGGCGGATACGACCGGCTGGCCATGATTCGTTTCGGCATCCCGGACATCCGCCTGCTGTGGGAGAGCGACGTGCGCCTCCTCGAGCAGCTTCAGGGAGCGGGAATGAGCCGGTGAGGATCGTCCTTTCCTGGCTGAAGGAGTACTGCCCGGTGGAGCTTGCGCCGGAAGAGCTCGGGGAGCTCATGTCCGCGAAGGGGCTCCACGTGGAGTCGATCGACCGGCCGTGGGCCGGACTCTCCGGCGTGGTCGTCGCCCGCGTTCTGGAGGTTCGGGATCATCCCGACTCGGACAAGCTGTGCCTGGCCCGAGTGTCCTACGGATCCGGGGAGCGAGAGCTCGTCGTGGGCGTGCGGAACATGAAGGCGGGGGACCTGGTGCCGCTGGCCGGGCCCGGGACGCACCTGCCGACGCTGCCCGAGCCGCTCTCGGCCCGGGAGATCCGCGGCGTTGTCTCGGAGGGGATGCTCTGCTCCCCGCGCGAGCTGGGTATCTCGCCGGATCACACGGGCATCATGGTCCTTCCGCCGGACACGCCGCTGGGGGCGGACTTCAAGTCTGAATTCGGCCTGGACGACGTCGTCCTCGAACTGGAGATCGAAACGAACCGTCCGGACCTGCTGTCCGTGCTCGGGGTGGCCCGCGAGGTTGCGGCGGCCACCGGAGTTTCCCTCACCCTTCCTGACTCGTCCGTGGCCGAGGGCGCCGAGAGGGCCGAGGGCGCCGCCCGAGTGGACGTGCAGGACACGGACAAGTGCCCTCGCTACCTGGCCCGGGTCATCCGGGAGGTGCGGGTTGGACCGTCCCCGATCGGGATCCAGGCGCGCCTCACCGCGGCAGGCATGCGCCCTGTCTCGAACGTCGTCGATGCCACGAACTACACGATGCTCGAGATGGGGCACCCGATGCATCCCTTCGACCTTGATCTGCTCGAGGGCAGAGGTGTGGTCGTCCGACGGGCCGGTCCCGGGGAGCGCCTGGTCACCCTCGACGACGTCGAGCGGGTGCTGACCGAGGACGACCTGGTGATCGCCGACGCATCCAGGGTGGTGGGGATCGCCGGAGTGATGGGCTCGGCCGTGGGGGAGGTGTCCCCGTCCACCTCGAACGTCCTTCTCGAGAGCGCTTTCTTCGAACCTCGAGGGATCTTCAGGACGTCCAGGCGGCTCATGCTCCATTCGGAGGCCTCCGCACGGTTTTCGCGCGGAGCCGACCGCGAAGCGCCCGAGGCCTCCGCCGCCCGGGCTGCCCGGCTGATGGTCGAGTGGGGGGGAGGGGTGGTCCTGGCCGGCGCCATCGACGTCGGCCGGGCTCCGCCGCGCCGGGTCATCGCCGTCAGGCCGGCCCGGACGTCGCTCGTCACCGGGCACGAGGTCTCGGCCGCGGAGATCGCCGAGGCGCTGGGCCGCCTGGGCATGCACACAGAGAAGGCGAACGGCGCGGTCCAGGTGGAGGTGCCGAGCTACCGCCCGGATCTCCAGCAGGAGATCGACGTGATCGAGGAGGTCGTCCGGGTCCACGGGTACGAGAACGTCGGGTCGACCCTGCCCGACACCCGGCAGGTGGGAAGCCTCCCGTCCACCGACAGGCTCCGGCGCCGGATCAGAGAGGCGCTGGTCCGGGCGGGCTTGCGCGAGGCGCTGTCCCTGTCGTTCGCATCGGCCGACGACCTCGAGGCGATGGGCCACACGGATGCCGTGCGGATGGCGAACCCGCCGTCCGCGGACCAGCCCTTCCTGCGCACGAACCTGATCCCGGGCCTGCTGCGGGCGCTGGCCAGGAACCTGTACCGCGGGCTCCCCGGGGCTGCGCTGTTCGAGGTGGGTCACGTTTTCCGCCCCGGCCGATCCGGCGGGGATCCCGTGGACGAGCGCGAGTTCGTGGCCGCCGCCCTCACGGGGCCTGCAGGGCAGGGCCTCCACGCCGAACGGCGAGAGCTCGACGTGCTGGATGCAAAGGGCGTCCTGGAGGCCCTGATGGATGGGCTGACCGTGGCGGACTGGAGCCTCGGCGACCCCGCGGGGATCCCCTTTCACCCCGCACGGTCGGCCGCCGTGCTGGTGGCGGGGACGCCGGCCGGGATCCTGGGCGAGATCGATCCGGGCGTCCGTGAGCGGCTCGACCTCGGCGGCCGGGTCGCGGTCTTCGAGCTCGACGTGAGCGTGCTGGCAGCCCGGTCCGGGGAGGTGCCGGCGTTCCGGGCAATCCCCCGTTTCCCCCCGGTCCACCGCGACCTGGCCTTCGTGGTCGACGAGGACATCCCTGCCGGCACGGTTCGCGACGAGATCCTCTCCGCCGGCGGAGGGATGCTCGAGATGGTCGTTCTGTTCGACGTGTTCACGGGCGGTCCCATACCGGCGGGGAAGAAGAGCCTTGCCTTTTCCGTGGACTTCCGCGCTCCAGACCGGACGCTCACCGACCAGGAGGCGGAGGAGGAGGTTCGCCGGATCGTGGATCGGCTGGCCTCGCGGTTCGGGGCCGAGCTCCGCTCGGGCTGACGGGATAGCATCGTCCGGACATGGCACGCAACTTCCTGTCCATCGACGACCTCACCCCACGGCAGCTGGCCGACCTGCTCGAGCTTTCCGCCAAGGTCAAGTCCTCTCCCGCGGATTTCTCCGGTCGCTTGACGGGGTCGGCCGTGGCCATGATCTTCGAGAAGCCCTCGACCCGCACCCGGGTCTCGTTCGAGGTCGCGCTTGCCTCGCTGGGGGCCCACCCGTTGGCCCTCGCCTCGGCCGAGCTGCAGCTCGGCCGGGGCGAGACGATCGAGGACACTGGGCGCGTGCTGTCCCGGTATGTCGACGCGATCGTCCTTCGGACCTTTGGCCAGGAGCGGCTGGAAGCCCTGGCCAGGACCTCCACCGTCCCGGTGATCAACGCCCTGTCGGACTTCGAGCACCCCTGTCAGTGCGTGGCCGACCTGCTCACCGTGATTGAGAAGAAGGGGGATCCGGCCGGCCTGACGCTCGCCTACCTGGGAGACGGGAACAACGTGGCTCATTCGCTGCTGCTCGGGGGGGCCAAGGCCGGGATGACCGTCCGGGTGACCACCCCTCCCGGGTACGAACCCATCCCTCAGGTGGTTCAGCGGGCCAACGAGATCGGTGAGGAGACCGGCGGCGCCGCCCTGGTGAGCAACGACCCGGTGGCGGCCTGCCAGGGCGCCGACGTCCTGTACACGGACGTGTGGGCGTCGATGGGGCAGGAAGAAGAAGCGGAGGAGCGGATGCTGGTCTTCGGCCCGTACCGGCTGGACGGCGCCGCGGTGGCTCGAGCGGCGGGAGATGCAATCGTCATGCACTGCCTGCCGGCGCATCGGGGACAGGAGATCACCACCGAGGTCATCGACGGCCCGCAATCGGTGGTGTGGGACCAGGCGGAGAACCGGCTCCACACGCAGAAGGCACTTCTTCTCTGGCTGTTCGACAGGGCCTGAGGACAAAGGTCAGCGAGGAGCAGTCCCTCGCTGAGTGACCTGCCCGACCCTGCCGTCGCGGATCCCCAGGATCCTGTCGGCGAACCGGACGATCTCGAAGTTGTGGGTGGCGACCAGGCAGCACGTGCCCTCTCCGGCTGCGAAGCGGAGGGCCCGGAGGATGCCTCCGGCCCAGACGGCGTCCTGATGGCCGGTCGGCTCGTCGGCCAGGAGCAGCCGTGGTGAAAGGACCAAGGCCCTGGCCAGGGCCGTCCGCTGCTGCTCGCCGATCGACGTCTCCAACGGATCGCGGTTGGCCAGCTGGGCCAGGCCCAGTCCCGAGATCAGTCCGGCGGCCCTTCTGCGCCGTCCTTCGGCCGGCCCTCCGTCGGAGCCCAGCATGACCGGCAGCTCCACGTTCTCCCGAACGGAAAGCTCCTCGATCAGTCCGAGGGTCTGAGGAACGATGGCGATCTCGGACCATGGACGGTTCGCCGGCTCCCTGTCCGGGTGGCTTCCATGCCACACGACCTCGCCCCCGTCCGCGCTCTCCCACCCACACAGGATGTTGAGCAGCGTGCTCTTTCCCGACCCGGAGGGCCCAAGCAGGGCCACCACCTCTCCCGGATGAAGGAGGAAGCTCACCTCTTGCAGCGCATGGACCGATTCGGGGCCCCGAGCGTAGGACTTCGAGAGGCTCCTGGCCTCCACGAGCGTCGCCGATCGGGCCGCCGCGGTCATGGCGGGGTGATCTCCACCTTCCCATCCTCGAAGCGGATCACGGCTCGGCGATCTGGGAACATGCGGAGCGCTCCGGGGGGAAGCTGGATCCGGCCCGACCCGTCGATCACCCCGAGCTCACGATCCTGAGTCGTCTCCGCCTCCAGCGCTCCGTGGCGGAGCGAGAGGATCCGATCGGCGGCTCCGGTCACGATCGGATCGTGGGTCGCCAGCACGAAGCTCGTTCCCTCCCCGGCCAGCCCTCCGATCATCTCGACGAGCCGGCGCCCGGACTCGGTGTCCAGCTCCGCGGTCGGCTCGTCGGCCACCACGAGGGCGGGCCCTCCGATGACGGCGGAGGCCAGCGCGACCCGCTGCTGCTCGCCTCCGGAGAGCTGGTGGGGCAGGTTCCTCTCCCGATCCCGAAGCCCCAGCCGGACGAGGAGGTCGCGGGCCTGCCCCCGGCGAGGACTTCCTCTCTGCCGCGCGGCGTGCTCGACGATCTTCAGGGCCGAGAGGTACGGGATGAGGTTGTCCGAGGGCCGCTGGAACATGTACCCGACGAGGCGGCGGCGAATGGATCGGCGCCTGGCCGCCCCGAGGCCAGACACGTCGGTGCCGCCGATGCGAACCTGCCCGGCGGTCGGCCGATCGATGCACGCCAGGATCCGAAGCAGCGAGGACTTTCCCGACCCGGAGGGACCCACAACCGCCGTGATGGCCCCCGAGGGGAACACCGCGTCGATGTCCTTCAGCGCCTGGACCTCGCCCGTGGCGCTCCAGTAGATCTTCACCACCCCGATGCAGGCGGCAGCCTGGCCGTCAGCCCGCAAGCCGCATCACCTCCGCCACATTGGCCCGGTCTGCCGTCCGCTGGACCCGCCACGCGCCGAGAGCCGATGCGACGGGCAGGGCCGCCCCGGTTACCGTCAAGAGGAGCAAGGGCATCCGGAACAGGGGCGGCGGTGGAAGGTGGGGCATGGGGTCGAGCTGTGCGTACACGACCCTGATGGCGAGCCACGACAGGGCCACGCCGGCGATGAACCCGGTGGCCAGCAACCCCAGTAGCTCGAGCGCCACGGCCAGCCGGTGCGCGGTCCTGGTCAGGCCCATCCGTCGCGACAGGGCGTAGGAGACCTCACGGGACCGCTGGCGCGCCTCCAGGTACAGCAGCGTTCCCACAAGAGCGATCAGGCCGGTGGCCACTC
>JBOGVA010000086.1:0-12139 GCA_050692195.1 Actinomycetota bacterium
ATGGTGCGGTCGGCGGCCACCGATGCGATGGTCTTCCGCGCCGCGTGGGCGCGGAAGTACCGGCGAAAGTGTTCGACGTCGGGAAGCTCAGGCACCCACCGAGTGTGAACGGTCCGGCCGCACCTGACGAGCGCGGAATGGCGATGTGAGGCTTCCACTCTTACCCTGATGTGGCCAGGTCATGGGCCCAGAAAGGAGGGCGATTGAGTGCTGAGGGGTCCGGGCCGAGCGGTATGAACCACGAACGGGCAGCTCAGACCTTCGTCGTCATCGGGGCGAACCTGACCGGGGGGGCGGCAGCCACCACCCTGCGGAGCGAGGGCTTCGAGGGCCGGGTGGTCCTCGTCGGGGAGGAGGTCCACCCGCCCTACGAGCGGCCCCCGCTCTCGAAGGAGTACCTGCGGGGAGAGGCTTCTGCGGAGGACGCGCTCTTGCACCCAGTCACCTGGTACGAAGAGAACGGCGTGGATCTCCTCTTGGGGACCCGGGCCCTCCGGATCGATCCCATCGAACGGTACGTCGAGGTCGAGGGCGGTGATCGGGTGCCCTACGACAAGCTCCTCGTTGCGACCGGCGGGAGGAACAGGCGGCTCGGGATCCCCGGCCACGACCTCGAGGGCGTGCTCGATCTTCGGACCCTCGAGGACGCCGACCGCATCCGGGCGAGAGCGGTGGCTGGGAGCAAGGCGGTGGTGGTCGGGGCCGGGTTCATCGGCTGTGAGGTGGCGGCGTCCCTCCGGAAGCTCGATGTCGAGATCGAGGTCGTGGAGGTCTTCGAGGCGCCGCTCCAACGGGCGGTCGGTCGGGAGGTCGGCAAGGTATACGAGGCCATCCACGAGGAGCAGGGAGTGCGGTTCCACTTCGGTCAAGGGGTCGAGCGGTTCGACGGCGCCCGGCGCGTGGAGGAGGTGGTCACCGACCGCGGCAGCCGGATCGGCTGCGACTTCGCGGTGGTGGGGGTGGGAATCCAGCCGGCCACGGATGTGGTAGACGGCTCCGGCGTGGCCGTGGACAACGGGATCCTCGTGGACGAATACTGCCGGACCAACGTGGATGGGATCTACGCCGCCGGAGACGTGGCCAACCACTACCACCCCCTGTTCGGCTCGCGCTTGCGCGTGGAGCACTGGGACAACGCCCTGAAGCAGGGAGCCGCCGCGGCCCGCAACATGGTGGGCCGGGACGCCCCCTTTGACGACCCCCACTGGTTCTGGTCCGATCAGTACGACACCAACCTTCAGTACATGGGGTACGCCCCCGAGTGGGACGAGCTGGTCATCCGGGGGAGCATGGAGCAGAGGAACTTCGCCGGCTTCTACGTGCGGGACGGTGTGGTGCGTGCGGTGGTCGGCCTGAACCGGGGGAAGGACGTCCGCAGGTCCGCCGGGCTGATCCGAGCGGGGCAGCCCGTCGACCCGGCGGCGCTCCGCGACGAGGATGTCGACCTCAGGACCTTGGTGCCGGACGCCGCGAAGAGAGGGAGGTGAACGAGGTGGCCTTCAAGCCGGCGGAACCTCAGGCCGTTGTCGTCTTCGGCGCTTCGGGCGACCTGGCCAGGCGCAAGCTGCTGCCGGCCTTCTACCACCTGTTCATGGGAGGCATGCTGCCGGAAGGCTTCGCCCTCGTCGGATATGCGCGCACGACGATGACGGACGAGGAGTTCCAGGAGCACGCCCGTCGGTCCGTCGAGGAGTCCGGCCGATGCGACCCGGCGGGCGAGGAGTGGGAGAACTTCCGCAGACGCCTGTCCTATGTCCCGGGAGCCTTCGACAGCGAGGGCGCCATGGAACACCTGCGGGAGCACCTCGAACGGACGGATCGTGCTTTCGGGACCGAAGGCCGGCGCTTCTACTACTGTGCGACCCCGCCGGCGGCGTACCCGCAGATCGTGGCGAGGCTCGCCGAGAGCGGGATGAACCAGGACGCGCGGATCGTCGTGGAGAAACCCTTCGGCCGCGACCTGGAGAGCGCCAGGGAGCTCAACGCGCGTCTCCACGCAACCTTCTCCGAGGCTCAGATCTTCCGGATCGATCACTACCTCGGCAAGGAGACCGTGCAGAACATCCTGGCCTTCCGCTTCGCCAACGGCATGTTCGAGCCGATCTGGAACCGGCGCTACGTGGACAACGTCCAGATCACTGTGGCCGAGGACATCGGGATCGAGGGCCGGGGCGCCTTCTACGAGCAGACCGGAGCCATCCGCGACATGCTCCAGACGCATCTGCTTCAGGTGCTGACGTTCCTGGCCATGGAGCCCCCGGTCTCGTTCGACCCCGACCGGCTCCGAGACGAGAAGGTGAAGGTGCTCCGGTCGATGAACCTGTGTACATGGGAGAACGTCGTCCGGGGCCAGTACCGCGGCTACCGGGAAGAGCCGGACGTGGCGAAGGACTCGCCGACCGAGACGTTCGTCGTGGCGAAGCTCGAGATCGACAACTGGCGCTGGGCCGGCGTCCCGTTCTTCCTGCGGACGGGGAAGAAGCTCATTCGGAAGATCACGGAGATCTCCCTGTCGTTCCGAGACGTCCCGTACAACGTGTTCAAAGGGACCGAGGCTACCCCGTTCGGGCGGGATCACCTGTCGATCCGGATCCAGCCGAACGAGGGGATCTCGCTCGATCTCAATGTCAAGAAGCCGGGGCCTGGGCTGGAGCTCGATCGAGCCAGGTTGGACTTCGACTACGACGAGGCCTTCGAGACCCCGCTGCTGGGGGCGTACGAACTGCTGATCCTGGAGGCCATGGAGGGCGACCACTCCCTGTTCACCAGGGAGGATGAGGTCGAACGAGCGTGGGAGGTCCTGATGCCCATCTTGGAGGACCCGCCACCCGTGGTCGTGTACGAGCCGGGTTCATGGGGCCCGGAGGAGGCCGACGCGCTCATCATGCCCCGTCACTGGCACGTCACGCCGCTCCGGGAAACATAGGCCATCAGCGCGAGCAGCCGTACGTGGCGCTCACGGACAACCGACGGACAGAAAGGAGATCGAAGTTGGCAACAGAGATCGACAGGTCGCTGTTCGAGAAAGCCATCGACGTGACCGCGACCGCCCTTCGCGGGTCGATGGGAGGGGAGGGCAGCCAGCCTCCCTCATTCGCTGCCGAACTCTTCCGCGAAGTCTGGAACGCGCTCAAGGAGGGGGCCCAAGACATCCCCGAGAGGGCAAAGACCGGGTTCTGACCCGCTACGGGAACCGACCTCCGGCTGACGGCGAGAGGACTCGGGTTCTGGCCTAGGCTCCCTTCAGGGCGGGGATCGCCTTCTCCCCGAACAGCTCGACGGCCCGCGACGCGGTCTCGAAGTCCATGCCTGGATAGTGCAGTCGCACGATAAGGTGAAACTCCTTGCGCCCGGCGAACGCCTCCACCAGGGGCCGGAGGGCGCGGACCACCTCCTGGGGCCGACCGGCGATGGTCAGCTTCCGAAGCTTCTCCTCCTCCGTAGGCGCGACCACAAACCCTCGGCCGGGGGTATCGCCTCCGGCCTCCCATCCACCGTACACGCCGATCTGGTGGGCGGCCCCTTGGCGGACGATGTCCCAGGCATCCCCGTCCTCCCACACGAACACGTTCTGGAGCTGGGCGAACCCGAACGACGAGGGATCCTTGCCGGTGCCACGGGCGGCCTCCTCCGCCAGCCGGAGGTCCCGGTTCATCCGGTCGACGTCGCCGCCCCGCGTGCGGATGTAGCCGTCGGCCAGCCGCCCCGCCCTCCTGATGGCGGGTTCGGCCGTCCCTCCGAGGTAGATGGGCGGTCCTTCCGGCTGGACCGGCGGAGGCGTCACCTTGACCTGGTCGAAGGAGAAGGCCCGGCCCTGGAAGGAGAACCGCTCTCCGCTCCAAGCTCGCCTGAGGATCTCGATCGTCTCGACCGTCCGGCGCACGCGCTCCCTGATCGGCACCCCGAACATGCGGAACTCCTCCTCCCTCCAGGCGAGCCCCAGGCCGAGGATCAGGCGTCCTTCGGAGATCATGTCCACGGTCGCGGCATCCTCAGCCAGGCGAAGTGGGTGGTGGAAGGGTGTCAGCAGGACGCCGGTCCCCAGCTTGATCCGCTCGGTGGCGGCGGCGAAGGCGGCGAGAGTGGGGAGCAGTGAGGGCATGTAGCCGTCCCCCGACCCGTGATGCTCGCTGACCCAGGCCGAGTCGAACCCGAGCGTCTCGGCCAGGCGGACCAGGTCCAGGATCTCCCGATACTCCTGTGCGTAGGTCCGCTCGGACCCGGGCGGGACCTGCGCCGTGAACAGCCCGATTCCGATCTGCACCGCCACGGGCGGAACCCTACCGCACCGCCGCGGCCGGCACCTTGCTAGCGTTCCCCTGTAGGTTGTTGGGGAATGTCTAGGGCGCCCATGTCGATTCGCCGGAGGGGATGACCGTGGACAAGGTGTATGAGTGGAACGAGCTGGCGGCCCAGCTCTGCGTTGACAGCATCCGGGCCTCTACGGCGGCGGGCTCAGGCCATCCCACCTCGTCGATGTCCGCCGCGCACCTGCTCGCCGTCCTGTTCTCCGATCACCTCCGCTACGACGTGGACGACCCGAAGAGCCCGGCCAACGACAGGTTCATCCTGTCCAAAGGGCACGCGTCCCCCGTCCTGTACTCGGTGTTCAAGGCCATCGGAGCGATCACCGATCAGGAGCTGCTGTCCTTCCGCAAGTTCGGCAGCCCGCTCCAGGGGCACCCGGCTCCCGTTCCCGAGTTGCCGTGGGTCGACGCAGCAACGGGATCACTTGGCCAGGGGCTCTCGATCGGCCTCGGGATGGCGCTGGCGATGCGCCTGGACGGTCTTCCTGGTCGGGTGTTTGTGTTGATGGGCGACTCGGAATTCGTGGAGGGTGCGGTGTGGGAGGCTCTGGCCAACGCCTCGCATCACAAGGTCGACAACCTCGTTGGGATCCTGGACATGAACCGGCTGGGCCAGCGGGGGCCGACCATGCTCGAGTGGGACGGAGAGACGTACCTGGCCCGTGCCCAGGCGTTTGGCTGGCGGGCGCTCGAGATCGACGGCCACGATGCGGCCCAGATCGACAGGGCGTACCGAGAGGCCTCGGATGGGCAGGGGCCGACGCTGATCGTGGCTCGAACGGTCAAGGGCCATGGTGTGTCGTTCCTGGCCGATGCCGAGGGGTGGCACGGCAAGGCTCTGGACGATGAACAGGCCAAGCAGGCCATCGAGGAGCTGGGCGGCGAGCGGTCGATCACGATCACGCCGCCGAAGCCGGAATCCCTGGCCACGTCCGAGGCCGAGCCCCGCACCTACGGGCTGCCCACCTACGAGAAGGAGCAGGCCACCCGAAAGGCGTTCGGGGAAGCGCTCGCCGCCATGGCCGCCCGGCCCGACCTCGTGGTGCTGGACGGGGAGGTCTCGAACTCCACGCACACGGAAGACTTCCAGAAGGCGGCGCCGGACCGGTTCTTCGAGATGTACATCGGCGAACAGAACATGCTCGGCGCGGCCGTGGGCCTCCAGGCGCTGGGGAAGGTTCCGTTCGCCGCCACGTTCGGCGCCTTCATCACTCGTGCCTACGACTTCATCCGAATGGCGGCCATCAGCCGGGCGAACCTCAGGATCTGCGGCTCCCACGCCGGCGTGTCGATCGGAGAGGACGGGCCATCTCAGATGGCGCTGGAGGACCTGGCCATGATGCGTGCCGTCCAGGGGTCTGTGGTGCTGTACCCGGCCGACGGCAACGCCACCGCGCAGCTCGTGCAGGCAATGGCCGACCTGAACGGGATCTCCTATCTCAGGACGACCAGGGAGAAGACGCCGAAGCTCTACGGCCCACAGGAGGAGTTCCCCATCGGAGGCAGCAAGGTTCTGCGATCGGGGCCCAGGGACCTCGCAACCGTCGTGGGCGGGGGCGTGACGGTG
This sequence comes from Actinomycetota bacterium, assembly GCA_050692195.1. GTDB lineage: Bacteria > Actinomycetota > UBA4738 > UBA4738 > UBA4738 > JBOGVA01. The sequence goes on from JBOGVA010000086.1 coordinate 5,875, forward strand.
TTCGAGGCGCTGAAGGCGGCCGACGCCCTTGCCGGCGAGGGGATTCCTGTGCGGGTCGTGGACGCCTACTCGGTGAAACCGATCGACGCGGACACTCTGCGCAAAGCGCTCCTCGAGACGCGACTCCTGATCGTGGTGGAGGACCATTGGATCGAGGGAGGCCTGGGCGACGCCGTCCTGGAGGCCGTCGCCGCCGGCGGGGCCGAGGTCTCGGGTCGGGTGGTCAAGCTGGCGGTGACCGAGATGCCGGGCTCGGGGACCCCGGATGAGCTGCGGGACTGGGCCGGGATCTCGGCAGCGAAGATCGCGCGAGCGGTCCGCGCCGTCGCGTCCCGGCGGTCGCAGTGAAGAAGTGCCCGTACTGCGCCGAGGAGATCCAGGACGAGGCCATCAAGTGCCGGTACTGCGGAAGCGACGTGAGGGCATCGCTGCCCCCGGAACAGCAGCGGGTGGGGGAGGGTGCCATCAAGTTCAGCCATTCCGGTTACCGGTACCTCCTCGGTTACGGCAAGGATTTCTTCGGCATCTGGGATAGGGAGTCGCCCGGCGGGCCGATGGCCCGGTTCCCCCGTACCGACGATGGGTGGAACGCGGCTTACAACCGATTCTCGGCATTGGAGCCGCGTGCTGTGGAGGTTCCCCATGCAGGCACTCCGCCCGACGTTCGGGTCTCCAACCGCGCCTTTCGCTCGTCCCACGTTCGTGCGCTGGGGGTGATGGCGCTCCTGGGCTTCTTCTGCATCTTGGCCATCGCCGCCCTCGCCGGGCAGGTGGATCAGGTGGGAGACTGGCGAGTGCTCAGGCAGCAGGGCATTCGTGCGGTCGAGGATCTGCCCACGCGGAATACCGTGAGTGATTGGATCTACCTACTGGTCTGGTCGGCGACCGTGGTGGTCTGGTGCCTGTGGCAGTTCCGTGCTCAGGAGAACCTCTTCGCGCTGGGAGTGGGGAACCTGCGGTTTCGGCCAGGATGGGCCGTGGGTTGGTGGTTCGTTCCATTCGCCAACTTCGCGATGCCGTACCTCACGATGCGGGAACTGTGGAAGGCCAGCAATCCGGCCACCGGCTCGATCGATTGGACCAAGGAGCGGACGACGCCAATGCTCTGGTTGTGGTGGGGAGGCTTCCTTGCCGTTGTCGTCCTCTTCGGGGCGGGCTTCGGTGTCATCGCAGACAACCCCACGGTCGATGGTCTCATCCGCGCCAGCACCTATTTCCTCGTGGCTTCCGTGGTGACCATCCTCAACGCGGTGCTGGCCATCCTCATCGTGCGCGATGTCGACCACAGACAGGAGGAAAAGCGCCGGCGGATGGAGAGTTGGGCCAAGAGCTTCGGCCAGGCTCGGTGAGCTCATCCTCTTTCCAGCTTTCCGAGGCGGGTCATGCCTAAAGTAGTCACCCCGGATGCCACGCTCCACGTGGAGGTCGACGGGGAGGGGGACCCGGTGGCGGTCCTCGCCCACGGGCTGACGAACTCGTGCCGCGAGCTCGCGCCGCTGACCCCGCTCGTTCCCGGCACGAAGGTCAGGTTCTGCTTCAGGGGGCACGGCCACAGCAGCTCGCCCGAACGGGGCTACCGTTTCTCCGACTTCGCCCGAGACGTTGCCGCGGTGGCGGATGCGTACGACGCCCAGGTCGCCATCGGGACGTCCTTGGGGGCGGGCGCCATCGCCCACCTGGTGGCGGCTCATCCGGATCGGTTCCGGAAGCTGATCTTCCTGCTCCCGGCGGGCCTGGACGTCCCCTTCCAGCACAAGGACCGGATGCTCAGGACCGTCCGACTTCTCGAGGGGAAGCCCCTCGAGGAGGCCGTCGAGGCCATACTGGCCGATCCCGATCGGGTGGCCATGTATGGCCAATACCCATGGCTGCAAGAACTGGATCGCCAGCTGCTGAAGGATCTGAACCCCGTGGGTGTCCCCCGGGCCATCCGGGAGGTCATCGAGGACTGGCCCCTGCACGACCGCGAAGAGATGCGGAAGGTGACCGCGCCGACCCTGCTGATCTGCCGGCGCGGGGACCCGATCCATCCGGCGGAGGTCGGCGAGGTCCTCGCGCAAGTCATGCCGAACGCCGAGGTCCTGATGTTCGACGACGGAGCCCAGATGTACCGCTCGATCCCCGACATCGTGGCGAGGGTTCGGGAGTTCCTGGCGTCGTGACCGGGCTTCGTGACGGCGAGCTCGAGACCGCCTTCGAGATGGCCATGGCCCTGCTGAGAAAGGAGGTCCGTGCGCTCGAGGTGGTGGAGCGGGCGATCCGCCGGGCCGAAGTTTGGCAGCCCACCATCAACGCCTTCTCCCAACTCTGGGCCGAGGAGGCCACGCAGGCGGCTCGCCTGGTCGACGCGGCGGGTCTCGGCGAGCGCACGCCTCGGTCTGGCATCCCCCTCGCCGTCAAGGACCTCTTCGACGTGGCGGGTCACGAGACCACCGGGTGTTGCTCCGCCTACCGCGGGAACGTCAGAGAGGAAGACGCCCCGGTGATCGCCCGGGTGCGGGAAGTTGGCCTGGTCATGATCGGCAAGACGAATCAGCACGAGCTCGCGGCCGGAGGGACCAACGCCGTCTCGGCGTGCGGGCCGACGTCCAACCCGTGGGACCCCGCCCGGATCACCGGGGGATCGAGCGGGGGCTCGGCGGCCGCCGTGGCTGCCGGCATCGTGCCCTTCTCCCTGGGATCCGATACGGGAGGCTCAATCAGGATCCCTTCGTCGATGTGTGGGACGTTCGGCCTGAAGCCGACCACGGGGCAGATCCCCATCGAAGGCCTGTTGCCGCTGGCGCCGTCGATGGACTGCCCGGGGCCGATCGCCTCGACGGTCGCCGACCTCATCTTGCTGTACGACGCGAGGCCGGGGCCGCGAACGCGGCTCCGGGTCGGCTCACCCTGGCGGTGGCGGCGGCTGCGAAGGGAAAGGCGGCGGTTTCGCGTCGGGATCCCGGATGGGTACTTCACCGACCGAGTGCACCATGAGGTCTTGGAGGTGGTGTCCAGCGTCGCGTCGACCCTGGAAGGGGCCGGGGTCTCGGTCGAGCCGGTGGACGGCCGGGGGATCGAGGACGCCAGGCGGGTCTGGGCGCAGGTCTGCTATCCGGAATTCGCGCAGGCGCATCCTTCGCTCCGCGACCGGCGCCACCTGGTGGACCCGTCCGTCGTGGCCTGGCTGGAGGAGGGGGAGCGTCTGGTCCCGGACGAGCTGGCGAAGGCGGCCCACCGCAGGCGGGACATCTCCCGCTGGTTCCGGAAGAGCCTCAGGGGCGTCGATGCCTTGCTCCTCCCGACCACGCCGTACCCGGCTCCCCGGCACGATCAGGAGACGGTCGATCTCGGGCCGGCGGGGACCATCGAGGTGAGCCGGGTCGGTCCCGGGTGGCTCACCTGCTCGGTGAACCTGGCCGGGCTCCCTGCCATGAACCTCCCGGCAGGACGATCATCGGAGGAGGTTCCGATCGGGGCGTCACTGGTAGGAAGGGAAAACGAGGAAGGCACGCTCTTCCGGCTGGCGGGGTTGTGGGAGGAGGCCTCGGGCTACCGGGCGGAGCGGCCGCCGCTGCGTTCGAGGGCAATCGAGAACACCGGCCCGTCGTGAGGACAAGGGTCGAACCTGGCGCCGACCGAGTGCGACGGGGCGACCTCCTCGGTGCTGCCCTCATCGGGCTGGCCTCGGTTCAGTTCGGCTCGGTCGTCGTGCTCGGCAGGATCGCCACCCGTCCCGGCGGCCTGGCCATCTCCGCGCTTCTCGCCTACAGGTTCGCCATCGCGGCATCCCTGCTGGCCGTCGTGCTGGTCGTACTCCGTCAGCCGCTGGCCGCCGCGACGGGGGAGGGGTGGCGACTCGCCCTGCTCGGGATCGGCGGCTACGCCGTGGAGGCGGCCCTCTTCTTCGCGGCCCTCCGCCACGGCACCGCGGCCGCGGTCACGCTCCTGTTCTTCACGTATCCGGTCCTGGTCTCGCTCATCGCCTTACTGGCCGGAAAGGGCCTGCCGGGGTGGCTGCTGGGTGGGGCGCTGGCGTGCGCCGTCGCCGGCGCGGCGGTCGTGGTGCTCGCGGGCGGAGGCGTCGAGATCGAGGGCCTGGGGGTGGCCTTCGCGCTGGGCTCCGCCCTGACCTTCGCCCTGTACCTGACGGGGGCGGAGGCCGTTCTGAAGCGGACGAACTCGCTGGTTGGGGCGATGTGGGTCAGCGGCTCGGCGGCCCTCGGGTTGGCCCTGTACGCGGTGGCCACCGGGACGGGCCAGTGGCCGGAGGGCTGGGGACAGTGGGGACCGGTCCTCGGGATGGCGGCCTTCACGGCGGGGGCTTTCGTGTGCCTGTTCGCCGGTCTGCGTCGCCTTGGCGCCGTCAGGACCTCGATCGTGGCCGCCGCCGAGCCGCTCATGGCTGCGCTCCTCGCCGCGATCTTCCTCGGCGAGGCCGTCGGTGCCGGCACCGTGGCCGGGGGGATCCTGATCCTGGCCGCCGCCATCGGGGCCTCTCTGGCCCGCGTGCGCGGGCGCGCCGGGCCTTCCGTCACGCCGTGACGGGCGAAGCCTCGCAGACGCGTGTCCAGGGGTCGGCTTTAATGCGTGCATGCGGGCGTTCGTCACCGGGGGAACGGGATTCGTGGGGAGCTATCTGGCGCGCGCGCTCCGCCGGCGTGGGGACGAGGTCGTGGTACTGGCGCGCTCGCCGAGCAAGGCCGCTTTCCTTGGAGACCTCGGCTGCAACCTCGTGGAGGGGGAGGTCGGGGACGCGGGTCTCATGCGAAACGCCATGGACGGCTGCGATGCCGCTTTCCACTGCGCCGGGGTGTATCGGGTGGGTATCCCTGACTCGGAACGGCCTGCGATGTACCTGGCCAACGTTCGGGGCACCGAGCGGGTGCCCGACGCTGCCATCGACGCGGGCGTGCGGCGCGTCATCCACGTCTCCACGGTGAACGTCTTCGGGAACACCGCCGGCAAGGTCGTCGACGAGAGCTACCGGCGGCCCGGCGGAGACTTCCTCTCCTACTACGACGAGACCAAGTTCCTCGCACATCGGATCGCCCTCGACCGCATCGCTCGAGGCGCGCCGATCCTCATCGTCCAGCCCGGCGGCGTGTACGGTCCCGGAGACCACTCGGAGATCGGGGGGCAGATCGAGCTGATGCGAGCCGGGAAGCTTCCGTTCCTGAGCTTCCCCGGCCTGGGTTTCAACTTCGTGCACGTCGAGGACGCCGCAGACGGGATGCTTCGCGTACACGACATGGGTCGCGTCGGAGAACCCTACGTGCTGGGTGGCGAGCTCACCTCGATGGGGGAGCTGATACGAAAGGTGGCGGAGATCACCGGCCGCGGCGTGCCCAGGCTTGTCATGCCCACGAGCTTGATGAGGCTCGCCGCGCACATCGGGCCCATCGTCAGCCGGGTCTTGGGTGTGCCCCCGAACCTGCGCGAGATCATCCGGGCCGCGGACGGAGTGACGTACTGGGCCACCGATGCCAAGGCTCGGCGGGATCTTGGGTACTCCCCTCGGAACCTGGACACGGGGCTCAGACAACTCCTCGCGGCATAAGAGCTTCGCTCGCTGCAACGTTTCAGACTCGGATCTATTTGTCACACAACATCTGAGTAAGGGCCCCTGCAGAAGGGAACACTTCAGGCATCCAGAGGAAAGGAGGGGGCCGTGGCACAGGTGCAGCAGGAAGTCAGCGGAGGCCTTCTCTACCGGAGGTATCTACGGGCTCTCGAGCGGTACGGGGACCCGGAGCAGGAGCAGCCCTCGCCGGGCCACGTCATCCGCCATTGCCATCGCTGCGGGCAGCGAGCCATGTTCCGACTCGACCCCGAGGGAATGTGGTACGAGTGCCTGCACTGCAAGCACTACGACTAAGGGGAGATCTTCCTCCCCTGCGCTGCCGCAGGGTGTAGCCTCGAACCCTTCGAATCACTCGAAGGGGAGGCAGCGATAGAGCGGCTGGGTCCGCAGGACGCCTCGTTCCTGTACCTCGAAACGCCCGCTTCGCATCAGCATGTGGGCGGCCTCGCCATCCTCGACCCGTCCACGGCGCCAAGTGGGAACCTCAGCTTCGACGATGTGGTGCGCGTAGTGTCCTCGCGCCTGCACCTGGTCCCACGATTCCGTCGGAAGGTCGTGGTGCCGCCGTTCGGCGTGGGGCGCCCGGCATGGGTGGACGACGCGGGATTCGACGTCGCTTTCCACATCCGGAAGGCGGCGCTCCCATCACCCGGTGGCCGCAACGATCTGACCGAGTTCGTCCAGCGGGTGCTGTCGCGTCCC
>JBOGVA010000087.1:0-34777 GCA_050692195.1 Actinomycetota bacterium
CTGCCTACTGCCCACGATGCGGGACCCCCCTCTCAGACCACGAGGTTGCCCTCGGATACGCCGAGGCGACGGATCCAAGCATCTACGTTCGTTTCCCTATCTTGTCCGGACCCCTGGCCGCTGAGGGAGCCGACCTACTGATCTGGACGACGATGCCCTGGACGCTTGTCCCTGCGACTCTGGCGGTGGTCAGCCCTGACCTCCGTTACGTGCTGGCACGCGGGAGGGCTGGCGACCAGCCGGTCGTCCTCGCGGCCGACCAGGTCGAAGAGGTACTGGGCAGCGAGGCCGAAGTGATCCGGGACGTTCCTCTCGATGAGCTCGTCGGTGCGCGCTACCGCGGCCCGTTCGACCTGGTCGGCCCCGGCTCCCCCGACGACCCGGACGGCGACCCTGCATCCTGGCGATTCGTGGTCGTGGGCGACTTCGTCAAGAGCGATGAGGGAACCGGAGTCGTGCATACCGGTGCGGCGTTTGGCGAGGACGACCTGCGGATCGCTCGCGAGCACGGTGTGCCGGTGATCAACCCCGTGGACCCCGAGGGACGGTTCGACGAACGAGTCGGCCCCTACGCCGGCATGTTCATCCGGGAGGCGGACGCGCGGATCATCGAAGACCTGCGCGATGCCGGCCTGCTCGTGTCCGAGGGAACATACACGCACACCTTTCCGTTCTGCTGGCGGTGCGACACTCCCCTCATCTACTACGCCCGACCGGCCTGGTACATCAGGACCACGGCGTTCAAGGACGAGCTGCTTGCTGCCAACGAGACCGTGAACTGGTACCCGGACCACATCAAGCACGGCCGGTACGGCGACTGGCTTGCCAACAACGTCGATTGGTCGCTGTCGCGGGAGAGGTACTGGGGCACTCCCCTTCCCATCTGGATCTGCGACGAGAAACATGAGACGGCCGTGGGCTCTCTGGCGGAGCTCTCCGAGCTCGCGGATCGCGACCTCACCGGAATGGATCTGCACAAGCCGTACATCGACGAGGTCACGATGCGGTGCCGCGAGTGCGGCGGCCAGGCCACGCGTGTCCCCTACCTGATCGACGTGTGGTTCGACGCCGGAGCCATGCCCTATGCCCAGTGGGGGTACATGGGGCCCGGCTCGAAGGGCGAAGCCCCCTTCAAGAAGAGATTCCCCGCAGACTTCATCGCCGAGGGGCTCGACCAGACCCGGGGGTGGTTCTACACCCTGATGGCCGAGAGCGTGCTGCTGTTCGGCCAATCAGCCTATCGGAACGTGGTGTGCCTGGGGCTCCTCCTGGGCAAGGACGGGCGGCGAATGTCCACGCGTCTGGGAACCGCGGTCGACCCTTGGTCGGTGATCGATCGATATGGGGCAGATGCGCTGCGATGGTTTCTGGTGGCGGGGGGGTCTCCATGGTCCTCGCGCCGCGTGTACATGGAGGCTATCGAGGAGATCGTCCGGCAGTTCCTGCTGACCCTGTGGAATACCTACGCGTTCTTCGTGACCTATGCGAACATCGACGAGCCCGATCTTGCGGCCGCATTCCCCACCGTCGACCGGCCGGCGCTCGACCGGTGGGCGCTGTCACAGCTCCACGGCACCGTTGACACCGTGCGGACGGCCATGGATAGCTACGACGCCACCGGCGCGGCCCGGCGGATCGAGAGGCTCGTCGAGGACCTGTCGAACTGGTACGTGCGGCGTTCCCGAAGACGGTTCTGGGATCCAGCTCGGTCGGCGGGCGGCCAGGCGACCGACAAGCTTTCCGCATACGCCACTCTTCACGAGTGCCTGGCCTCCATCGCCAAGCTTGTCGCCCCGATCACGCCTTTCCTGTCCGAGGAGCTGTACCGGAACCTGGTTGCCGGCCAGGAATCCGAGGCCCCGGAGTCCGTGCATCTCACCGATTTCCCAACGGCCGACGCCTCTCTCATCGATCGCGACCTGGACGAGGCCATGGCGCTCGCCCGCAGCGTCGTGACGCTGGGCCGCCAGATACGTAGCGAAGCGAAGGTGAAGGTGCGCCAGCCACTCTCTCGTGCGGCCGTCCACGTCCCCGGAGATCCCGCCCGCCTCGAGCCTCTCCTTCCTCTGGTGGCCGAGGAGCTCAACGTGAAGGAGGTTACGTTCGCCGAGTCTGCGGGTGAGCTGGCGACATGGAGGGCGCGGCCCAACTTCCGGCTCCTCGGCCCCCGGCTCGGCTCGGCAGTTCAGGAGGTTGCGGCCGCTCTGAGCGAGGACGACGGCTTGACCGCGGCCGAGCTTGCTCGTGGCTCATCGGTCACCCTTCCTCTTCGCTCCGGGGACGTCACGATCGCGCCGGGAGAGGTGGAGCTGATCCAGCAGACAAGCTCGGGCTGGGGTCTCGCCTCGGATGGGTCGGTGACCGTGGCCCTGGACCTCGAACCGAATCAGGCGCTGCGGCGTGAAGGCCTTGTACGGGAGATCGTCCACCACGTGCAGAACCTCCGGAAGGCGGCGGGCCTCGACGTGGCAGATCGGATCGTGCTGGGGATCGATGCCGCCGACGAAGTTTGGGAAGTTGTTGCCTCCCATCGGGATGAGCTCCGCGCCGAGGTCCTGGCGACGGAGGTCGTGGATGAACCAGTGGGCGACCCGATGGTTGAGGAGGAGGTCGCGGTCGAGGGCTATCCAATCAGGCTGTCCCTGCGCCGGGCTATCTGATCCGCCAGTCATGGCGCCAGCTCAAAGCCGACGCGCCGAGAACGATTAGGCTGCTCCTCCGAGCCTCACGAGGAGAAACGCGATGCAGCCATTCGACATGAGCCTGGTCCAGTGCGGGGCGCGTCTTCGGCGCTCTCCCTTCTTCGAGGCCGAGCAGCGCTACGGTCCCCTCGGATACACCGTCTACAACCACACGCTCTTCCCGATCCGATACGACGACCTCGAGGCCGAGTACTGGCATCTCCTGAACCACGTGACCCTCTGGGATGTGGCCGTGGAGAGGCAGGTGGAGATCACCGGGCCCGACGCGTTCCGCTTCACGAGCATGCTGACCCCGCGCGACCTGACCAAGTGCGCCGTGGGGCAGGGGAAGTACGTGCTCATCACCGCACCCGATGGCGGCATCGTGAACGATCCGGTCCTGATGCGCCTGGGCGAGAACCACTTCTGGCTGGCCCTGGCCGACAGCGACGTCCTTCTGTACGCGATAGGCCTGGCGGCCTTCACGGGTATGGACGTGCAGATAGGCGAGCCGGACGTGTCTCCGCTCCAGATCCAGGGGCCGAAGTCGAAGGATGTGGTGGGGGCCTTGTTCGGCGACGCCACGTTGGAACTCCCCTACTACCACTTCCTGGAGACTGAGCTGGACGGTATCCCCGTGGTCGTGACCAGGACGGGGTGGACGGGTGAGGTCGGATACGAGGTCTACCTGCGCGACGGAAGGCGGGGCACGGATCTGTGGGAGCGCATCATGGAGGCCGGACGGCCGCACCAGATCCGACCGACCGGGCCGTCGGACATCCGCCGGGTCGAGGCCGGCATCCTCAACTACGGGGCCGACATGACGCTGGAGAACAACCCCTACGAGGTTGGCCTCGACCGGCTGGTCGACCTCGAAAAGGAGCACGACTTCATGGGGAGGGACGCGCTGCGGCGGATCCGGGACAGTGGAGTGGCGCGCAAGCTTGTAGGCGTGGAGATCACGGGAGAGCGCCTCGCCTTCAACGACACGAAGTGGCCGGCTCGGGTGGACCGAAAGGACATCGGCCGGGTGACCTCAGCCCTCTACTCACCGCGACTGAAGAAGACCATCGGATATGCTTGGGTTCCGACGGCCAACGCGGAGGTCGGGACGCAGCTCACCGTAGAGACGCCACTCGGAGAGGCTCCCGCACAGGTCGTGCCGAGGCCGTTCGTGGACCCTACCAAGGAGATCCCGAAGTCCTGAGCCGAACTGGGGCGGACCCCGTTCGCCTACGTCCGACCGTACGCCTTGCCAGCAGTTCGAGTCCGATCAAGCCAACCACCGTGCCGAAGTAAGCCATCGCGGTGCGTAGGCGAGGCGGGGTGGCCGCCGGCTCGCTCAGTCCTCTCCCCAGAAGAACTCCCGAAGCGACCGGTCCTCTCGGTCGCCTGGCACGGCCCCCGCCGGCTCAGGCTCCTGTCTGCCCGCCTTCCTCCCCGCCTCATCGGTCAGATCCATGACCCGCTCTCGCGGCCGCAGTCTGTCGTCTTGGACACCGGACGACGCTGGCGTGGCGGCCTTCGAACGGTCTCTCTCTGCGGGCGGCTGATCGGTGCCGGCCTCTTCCAGAGTGGCTTGGGGGGAGCCCTCGGGGGCTTCCCCGGACCGGTCGACGGCGGGCGCCGGCGCTCCGGCCAGAGAGTCCCTGTCATCGGCGTGGACCGGTTGCGGGTGGGAAGAGTCCCGCCCGCCTGCCTCCTCGTCCGTCCGCTCGAGGCCCTCCGGCTCGATGCCTTCGGACGACGCAGCTACCGGCGCCTCGTCGGTGCCGTGCCCGGCCGGCGCGAACTCCTCCTCGGGCCTCACGCCTTCCTGCTCGGCCGGCGCGCCCTCGTGGGGCCGATCGGCCTCGGCGCCCTTGGCGAACTCCTCCCGCGCCTGCCGGATGCCTTCCTTGACGGCGTCGGCGTGCCCCTGGATGAGCGCCGCCAGGCTCTGAAGGAACTCTCGTTCCCGAGCGAGGAACGGGCCCAGCAGGCCGGTCGGCGTGAGACCGGTAGCCGACGCCGCCAAGGTCGAGGCACGGGCTCTCGCCTCTGCCACGATCCGGCCGGCTTCCTCCCTCGCCTGGCGGACGATCGCGTCTGCTTCGCCCGGGGTCCCCCGGTCGAGTGGGGCGGTCCGCTTGAACGAGAGCTCCTCGCGCAGCCTCTTGTTCTCCGCGTGCAGGCGGGCGACCTCCTCGGTCACCTGGTCCAGGAACTGGTCGACGTCGCGCTCGTTGTAGCCGCGAAATGCCAGGCGGAACTCCTTCTGCTGGATGTCCACCGGAGTGATGCGTTTGGCCTCGGCGGCCGAGTGGTCCGACCTGGTCTCGTCGGTTTCTTTCTGCTTCCTTGGCATCGTCCCGTCCTTCCCCGGTCTTCGCCTCAGCGGCAAGCCGCTCGCTGCAGGATCCCCAGCACGATGAACACGATTATCGGTGAGAGGTCAAACGCCATGACCCCCAAGCGGAGTGGAGGGAGGATACCTCTCACGGGACGCAGCACCGGCTCGGTCAGAGCGTAGATCACGTCGATGACTCGACGGAATGGGCCTGAAGGCGACATCGAAGAGGCCATGGCGAACCAGGAGAGGATCACTCGTGCCAAGAGCACGAAGACGTACACCGTCAGCAGGATGCAAACGATCTCCATCGCGGATCCTCATGGATCAGCCGAGGGGGCCGATCCGTGTCAGAACTGGTTGAAGAAGCCCCCTTCGACGAGCCGCTCTCGTTCTTCGGCCGATACTTCCATGTTGGCGGGGGTGAGGAGGTACACCCGCGAGGCCACCATCTCGATCTTGCCGCTCAACCCGAACACCAGCCCGGAGGCGAAGTCGACCAGGCGCCGAGCGATCGCGTCGTCCGTGCCCTGGAGGCTCATGATCACCGGGATCCCTTGACGGAAGCGCTCCCCGATCTCTCGGGCCTCGTTGAACCGCTTGGGCTCCGCGCGGTGGATGGACGCCATACTGGGGCCGCGAGCCGACCGCATGGTCCGGACGATTGCATCCGGCCGATCGGTCGCCGTGGACTCCGCGCGTCCCAGCCGCCGGACGGGAGCGCTCTCTCGGTGGGCTCCGGAGGCGTCCATCTCCTCCAGCTCTTCCAGATCCTCGTCCTCAACCAGGCCCAGGTACTGCAGCGTCTTCTTCCACACGCCAGCCATCTTCCTCTCCCTCGAGCTACGGAGCCGCCTGGCTCGCGGCGGCCCCGCGTCGAGCCACGTCCGGTCTGGCCCCGAACAGGGCCGTCCCGACGCGCACCATCGTAGCGCCTTCCTCCACGGCAACGTGGTAATCCCACGACATTCCCATGGACAGCTCGACGACCTCCGGCCACGCGGCACGAAGGCCGTCCCGGAGCTCTCGCAGGCTCGCGTAGTAAGACCTCGTATCCGCCGCCCGGCCCGTCCAGGGCGGCAGCGTCATCAGCCCGACCGGGCGGACCCCTTCGAGGCTCGTCGCCTCCTCCACGAACCGCTCCGCCTGGGCCGGGTGAACACCCTGCCGGCCGCCGCTGAAGTCGATCTGCACCAGGCATCTGATCTCGGACCCCTGCGCGGCCGCCCGGCGAGCCACCCGCCGGAGCGCCCGGCCCGGCTCACATGAGTGGATGACGTCGGCATGGTCCGCCACCCGGGAGGCTGTTCCCGACTGCACCTTGCCCACGAAGTGCCACGTTCCAGGAATCACGGGGGCCTTGGCCGCCAGCTCGTTCGCGTAGTTCTCTCCGAAGTGCTCTACCCCGAGCGCCCGCGCTTGCCGGATCACCTCCACGGGGACCGTCTTGGTGACTGCCACCAATACGACCTCGGAGGGATCCCTCTTCGAGCGCCGGCATGCGGCCTCGATCCTCGACCGGACCGACAGTATGGATTCCTCGACGGCCTGAGGTCGGGCCAACGGAGTCCTCCTTACCCCTGGCGGCGCATCGCGATGAGAGCCTGGCGTCCGGTTTGGCCATCGCGCCGATAGGAGAACAGCCGGTCCTTCTCACAGGCGGTGCATTCGCCGGAGCGCTCGATCGTTCGGACTCCGTGCTCTTTGAGGATGGAGGCAACGGTGCCTGGCAGGTCCAGGAACAGTCGGGCTCCAACCCGGCGGGTCTTGGCCCCGGCCCCCGATGCCGCCGATACGGCCAGGGCGACGTCCTCTCCAACCTCGTAGTGATCCGGCCCGATGGCGGGTCCCATCGTCGCTCTAATACCGGCCGGATCCCCGAATCGGCTCAGCGCCGCCTGCACGATCCCGGCGGCCACGCCCTTCCACCCGGCGTGAACCACCGCCAGTCTCCCCGCGGCGGGGTCCACCAGCCCCAGAGGCACACAGTCGGCCACCAGGACAGCCATGGCCACGCCCCGCGACGAGGTGATCAGGGCGTCGACTTCAGGCACGGCGTCCTCGGCGTCGTCGAACCCGGCTCCCGCTCTTTGAGGTCCGATCCGTGCCGTCCTGGCTCCGTGCACCTGCTGTCCGCAGGCGAACGACGGGATGCCCAGGGCGGCGCACACGCGGCGGCGGTTCTCCTTGACCCGATCCTGGTCGTCGCCGCTCCGCAGCCCGAGATTCAGGCTCCGGAACGCGCCTCGGCTCGTCCCTCCGGTACGTTCGGTGAAGGCGACCAGGAAGCCATCGGACTCATCCCGGGTGGACACGACGATGGAGATACCTCCCCCCAGGGTTCGTCGCTGAAGCACGCCCTGACCCTACAACGAAGGGAACACGCTGCCGCGGGTTGTGCGCGGGTGAACCGAGACGCTTTGTCCGGGTGAATCTTCGGCGACGCCCTGGAGAAGTGGTGGGGGACGGGAAGGACGTGTCCGTAAGGCGGGGGAAGGGCGCCTCGGTGCCCTCCCCGCCCCCACGTGGCAGGGCCGCGCAGGCCCTAGCTCTTCAGGAAGTCGGGGATGTCGAGATCCTCTTCGGCGTCGAACACGACCGTGGCCGGGGCGGACTTGAACATCTCCTCTTCCTCTTCGTCCTCGAGCAAGGAAGGCATGGCCTCCCGGTCGGCCTCGGACTCGATCACCCGAGCGAGCCTGCCGTTCCCCCCGAGCTTGTCGAACCCCGCGGCGATGACAGTGACGCGTACCTCGTCGCCGAGGGCGTCGTCGATCACCGCGCCAAAGATGATGTTCGCATCGGGGTGAGCGACCTTCGTGATCGTCTCCGCTGCCCGATTCACCTCATGCAGGGCCAGGTCGGAAGGACCGGAGATGCAGAGCAGCACCCCCTTGGCTCCTTCGATGGACGCTTCCAGCAGCGGCGAGGAGATGGCAGACTTCGCCGCGGTCTCCGCCCGTCCCTCGCCGGAGCCGTGGCCGATGCCCATCAGCGCGGATCCAGCCCCGGTCATGACGGCCTTCACGTCGGCGAAGTCGAGATTGATGAGTCCGGGGGTCATGATCAGGGAGGTGATCCCCTCGACGCCCTGATACAGGACCTGGTCGGCCATGCGGAAGGCGTCGAGGACCGGCGTGGCGGCTTCCGACACCTGGAGCAGCCGGTCGTTCGGGACGATGATCAGCGTGTCCAGTGCGTGCTTCAGCTCCCCGATGCCCATGTCGGCCTGGGTGGCGCGCTTCCTCCCCTCGAACGAGAACGGTCGGGTGACCACGCCGATGGTGAGCGCGCCCAGGTTCCGCGCGATCTCGGCCACGATGGGGGCACCGCCGGTCCCGGTCCCTCCACCCTCTCCCGCGGTGATGAAGATCATGTCCGCGCCCTTGAGGATCTCCTCGATCTCGGTACGGTGCTCTTCGCACGCCCGCTGTCCCACTTCGGGATTCGATCCGGCCCCGAGCCCCCGTGTGGTTTCCCTACCGATGTCAAGCTTGACGTCAGCTTCAGACATAAGTAGAGCTTGAGCGTCCGTGTTCATCGCTACGAACTCGACGCCCTTGAGGCCAGACTCGATCATCCGGTTGACGGCGTTCACGCCTGCCCCGCCGATCCCGATGACCTTGATGACGGCAAGGTAGTTCTGGGGAGCCTGCATCGTTCCTCCTGATGTTTCGGAGCCCGCAGCGGGCCGCCTACCTGGGGAAAGTGCCGTTCTTGCCATCTATAACCCTCTACTGAAGGCCGAATGTTATGTAACCCTAACCGGCAAGGAGAGGACTCTACAACAGACGCCTTTGGGGGTCAACCCCGATCCGATCGTTATACGCCGGATCGTGGCCGGAGGGCCGGCGCCGCCGGAACACGTACGTCGATGTACCGGGCAACCACCCCGTGCCGGGCTCCCCAGGAGAGGACGCCCTGGAGGGCACGGCCCTTCGCTCTTGCCTGCGATGCGGTCCCGAAGAGGACTCGGGTGCCATCTCGGAGATCGAGTGCGATCGCGCCGGTGCGGTCGACGAAGACTCGGACGACGAACGATCGGAGCCCGGTGGGGAGTCCTTGTGCCACACGAAGCTCCGGGGGCGGGGACAAGCGGGAGCCGATGGGTGGGCGCCCCGGCACCCGGATACGGGGCAGGCGCTCGGAGCGTCCTGCCACCCCCAGGATCGTTCCGTCTCCGGCTACCAGCATGGCCGGCCTGCCGGACAGGACTGCCACGGGGGCACGTTCCGTCACGGAGACGATGAGCGTCGAGGGCAGGGTCCGCGACACCCGGGCGCTCTGCACCCAGGGATTCCGTTGGAGCCGTCGTTCGACCTCTCCCGCCGACAGCCACAACACGTTGGTCTGGGCGGTCAGCCCTGCTTGCTCGGCGACTTCGCCGGATGACAGGCGAACGTTCCCGGTGACCCGCAGCGCGCGAAGGTCGAATGCCTGTGAGTTCGTCACCCACCACGCGCCCGCGGCCAGACAGGCCAGTCCGACCGCTCCGACCAGCCAGTGGCGGGCACGCGTTCGAACTCCGGCCCGGGTTCGAAGAGCGATCGGCGGAGCCGTCGTCCCGGAAAACGGTCCTCTAGAGGGATGCCAGATCGAAGTCGCCGACAAGCTGGACCTCCAATTCCAGCGAGATCCCGAAGTGGTCCTCGACGCGCTGCCGGATCACCCGGATCAGGCGATGCACGTCGGTTGCGGTTGCTCCGGGTCGGGCCACGATGAAGTTCGCGTGCTTCTCCGATACCGAGGCGGATCCCAGGGCCATCCCCTTCCCCCCCACCGCCTCCACCAGGCGGGCCGCGTGATCTCCGGGAGGGTTCTTGAACACGCTTCCGCAGTTCGGCTCGGCCAGGGGCTGGGTGGCTCGCCTCCACTGCCGGACGCTCTCCATCTCGCCGCGGATCGCTGCGGGGTCTCCGCGCTCCAGGGCCACGGTGGCGCCCACCACCAACGTGCCCTCCGGAAGAGCAGAACGCCGGTAGGCGAGGCCTGCCGCGGAGGCATCCACGGAGATCCGGCCCGGCCGGGGAAGGGAATAGAGCTCGATGCGCTGGAGCACCTCGTCCATGGACCGGTCGTGAGCCCCTGCGTTCATCCGAACGGCTCCGCCCAGCGACGCGGGGATGGCCACACCGAACTCCAGCCCTGCCAGCGAGTGGACCAGGGCCACGCCCGCGAGGGCGGGAAGAGGCATGGAGCCACCGGCATGCAGTTGCGTCCCTTCCCGGGCGGTCCACCTGAAGCCCTTCCCCAGCCTCAGCACCAACCCGGGGAACCCGTGGTCGGAGACCAGGAGGTTCGACCCCTTGCCGATGACGATCCACGGAATCGACGCGACGGCCACAGCCTCGGCCGCAGCGGCGAGGTCGGCATCGCTCTCGGCCTCGAGATACAGCCCGGCCGGCCCGCCGATCCTGAAGCTGGTCAGGGGCTTCAGGGGGAAGGAGGGGCGAACCCTTGGCCCGGACCCCGCGCGCAAGATGCGCTCCGCGGCGGCGATCCCGGCCCGCAGCGAGCGGTCGCCGCCGACCCCGGCCGTGCGTCCACTGTGGTCGGCGAGCGCCATCATCCCGCCTCTCGCAGGCGCTGCAATGTCTCGTCCAGGGCCATGGTGATGTCACCGGCGCCCAGTGCGATCACCAGGTCTCCCGAGCGGGCTTCCCGAGCAAGGAAAGTCGGTACGTCCGAACGGCGTGGAAGGTAGACGACGCGTTTCCCCGGGGCCGCCTCGGCGAACGCGTCGACCAGGAGCTTTCCGGTCACACCCGGGATGGGCCGCTCTCCCGCCCCGTAGACATCGGTGAACACAGCCAGGTCGGCGGCGGTCAAGCTCTCCCCCAGCGCCCGCCACATCGCCCGGGTTCTCGAGTACCGGTGCGGTTGGAATACGGCCACGATTCGGCGAGGTCCGTCGATGCGAGCCACCTCCAGCGTGGCGGCCACCTCACTGGGATGGTGCGCGTAGTCGTCGATGAACGTCGCGCCTCGCGCCACGCCCCGGCACTCGAACCTCCGCCGTACGCCGCTGAACGAGCGAAGGCCACGGGCTGCATCTTCGAGGCGGACGTCCAGCAGGCTGGCCACTCCGAGAGTGGCGGCCGCGTTGAGGAGATTGTGCCGTCCGGGTACGGAGAGTGTGAGGCCGATGCGCCGTCCTCCCAGCTCGACCGTCGCTCGGGCACCGTTCCAGGAGAGCTCCTGATCCACAAGCCTGACGTCGATTCCCTCGCCGGTTCCGTACCGGAGGATCGGGGCGGGCAGGCCGTCCAGGGCCCGCCGGACTCCTGGATCGTCCCAGCACGCGACCACGGTGCCGGCCTGCCGGGCGAACTGGCCGAAGGCGGATTCCACATCCTCCAGTCCCGCGTAGTAGTCCAGGTGGTCCTCCTCCACGTTGGTCACCACGGCGATGTCGGGTTGGAGAAGGAGGAACGAACCGTCGCTCTCGTCGGCTTCTGCCACAAAGACCTCGCCCGCTCCATGACCGGAGCCCGATCCGCTCTCGTTCAGGTCGCCTCCGATCACGTAGGTGGGGTCCATGCCGACCCGCGAGAGCATCACCGAGATCATGGAGGTCGTCGTGGTCTTGCCGTGCGTACCGGCCACGGCCACCGTACGCTTGCCCTGCATCAGGGACGCAAGGAGCTGAGCCCGAGTGAGCACGGGAAGCCCGAGCCGTCGCGCTTCCCGCAGCTCGACGTTGTCCGCGGGAACGGCGGAGGAGACGACCACGGCATCCGGCAGGCCCACGTGGTCGGCCCGATGCCCAACGAACACCGTGGCCCCCTCCCGCCGCAGCTGCTCCAGGCCCGCAGCGTCCTTCAGGTCCGAGCCGGTCACTCGCATCCCTCGCGCCACGAGCAGCCGGGCGATGCCGTTCATGCCCGCTCCGCCGATGCCGATGAGGTGCAGGCAGCGCCAGCCCGCGAGGTCTGGTATCGAGTCGACGGTCATCCCCGAGCCACCTCCACCACGAGTTCGGCGAGCCTGGCGGCGGCGTCCGGCCGCCCGAAGGCTTTGGCCCGCTCGGCCATGGCTGCAAGACGCTCCTCGTGATCCACCAGCGCCTCAACGCGGGCCGCCAGCGACCGGGCGGAGAGCTGATCGTCCAGGAGAACACTGGCTCCCCCGGCTCGCTGGAGCGACCTGGCGTTCGCCTCCTGGTGCCTTCCGGTGGCGTACGGATAAGGGATCAGGAGCGACGGGCGGCCACACGTGGTCAACTCGGCGACGGTGGTCGCGCCCGATCGCGAGACCACGAGGTCGGCGCGGGCATACGCGAGCTCCATCCGGTCGAGATATCCGAGAAGGCGCAGCAGAATGCCACTGGCCCGGTCCCGCCACCCTCGCAGGATGGCGTCCAGGTGGGCAGGACCCGTGATCAGGACCACCTGGAGGTCCGTCCGGTTCGCCAGCAGGCGGCATGCTCCGATGGCGGCCCTGTTGATATGAAGGGCCCCCTGGCTGCCCCCGAAGATCACGACGGTTCTCCGTCCATCCTTCAGGTCGAGCTCCGCGAGAGCCTCCTTGGCCAGGGCCTCACGCTCCTCCGACACGCGGACGATCTCTTCACGGACGGGGTTTCCCGTGATGACCGTCCGCACGCGCCGAGGGAACAGGCGATGGGAATCCGGGAACGAGATGGCGGTGGCGTGTGACAGTCGCGAGAGGGCTCGGTTGGCCAGGCCGGGCACCGCGTTCTGCTCGTGCAGGACGATGGGGACCCGTTCGCGCCGCGCCGCAAGGACGGAGGAGACACTCGCGTACCCGCCCAGGCCCACGATCGCCCCGGCCCCCCGGACCAGGTCGCGGCATTGCCGGACGGACCGAATGGCGACCAATGGCGCGCTGAGCGCGGCCACCGATATCTCCCGGGGAAACGGTCGGGCATCGATGGCATGGAACCGAATGCCGGCAGCTGGGACGAGCTTGGCCTCGACCCCCCGCTCCGTACCGATGAACGAGACGTCGTGGCCTCGTTCGCCGAGGGCCCTCGCCAGGGACAGGCCGGGGAAGACGTGTCCGGCCGTGCCGCCACCGGCCACGACGATCCGCTCCCCCATCGTCATTTCCCCGCTCGATCCAGGCGGGTCACGGGTGCCCTCCGCGAGTGCGCCCCGGCCCTTCCCACCGAGAGAAGCACGCCGATGCCTCCGAGCGAGACCACGAGCGACGAGCCGCCGAACGACACGAAAGGCAGCGGCACGCCCGTGATGGGGAGCAGGCCGGTCACGGCGCCCAGGTTCACCAGCGCCTGGAACCCCAACCAGGCCGTGATGCCCGCGGCCAGAAGCCGGCCGAAGGCGTCTGGGGCGGCGAGGGCTATCCGGATGCCCGCATAGACGACCACCCCAAAGAGGGCGAGCACGACGGTCGCTCCGGCCAGGCCGAGCTCCTCCCCCAGGATCGAGAAGATGAAGTCGGTGTGGGCGTTGGGAACGTACATCCACTTCTGCCGGCTGGCCCCAAGGCCGACCCCCACCACGCTCCCCGAGCCGAGGGCGATCAGCGACTGAACGATTTGGTACCCCGCGTTGCTCGGGTCGGACCAGGGGTCCAGGAACGAGAACAACCGAGCCCGCCGGTATCCCTCGCCCAGGATGAGGGACATCCCGACCACGCCCGCCACGAGCGTCGAGGTGAACAGGACACGCAGCCGGACGCCGGCCACGAACAGGAGGAGGAAGGCGGTGGCGGCGACGATCAGCATCGTCCCCAGGTCGGGCTGAAGGAGGATCAGGAGCGAGACCCCACCGACGATGAACGCGAGAGGACCGGCCCAGCGGCCGGGGGTCTCGTTGAGCGATCCGAGGTTACGAGAGAGGATGGCCGCGGTCGCCGCGACCACACAGAACTTGACGAGCTCGGAAGGCTGGATGGTGAGAGGACCCATCCGGATCCACCGGGCCGCCCCTCCCGCCGCGGTCCCCGTCGAGGGATGGAGGACGAGCAACAGAAGGACGATGGTGACGCCCAGCAGCGGAGCCCATCCCCGACGCCAGACGCGGTACGGGAGGCGGGAGGTCCCCAGCGCTACCACGCCGCCGAACGCGGCGTACAGCGCCTGACGCCTGAAGAACAGGAAGCTCGAGCCGTATTCGGCGAACGCGGTGACGGAGCTTGCCGACAGCACCATGACCAGCCCCAGCATGGTCAGGACCGTCACGGAGAGCCAGAGCATGGTGATGACTCTGCGGCCGCTTCGTTCCGCCCTGGCCCGGGCCGCAGCCGGGGAGAGCTCCCCCGGCCTGACCAGCCGGAGATGAGGGACGAGTACCGCCATCTCGCTATGCACGCCATCCTCCTCGATCCGAGATGCCCGGTAAGGAGGAGCGAGACTGGCCAGGGGGGTGGGGCTCGGGCCGGCGCGCGGCCGCACGAGCGGCGACTCGGCGCGCGGCCGCCGTGAAGCGTTCGCCCCGCTCCCGGTAGTCGCGGAACATGTCCTGGCTGGCGCAGGCAGGAGCCAGGAGCACGGTGCCTCGCTCGGGGGCCAATCGGGTGGCGGTCTCCACCGCCTCCTCTATCGAGCCGGCGGTCTGCACCGGGACCTTCGCCCGGAACAACGCCTCGATGGCCGGTGCGGCCTCGCCGATCGCCACGACGGCCGAGAGCGCCGGCGCTGCCTCCCTCAGCGGGGAGAGGTCGAGGCCCTTGGCGAGGCCGCCGGCGATCAGAACCACGCCGGATCGGTCCTCCAACGCTGCGAGGGCCGCGTGCGGGTTCGTCGCCTTCGAGTCGTCGACGAACTTCACGGATCCCGCGGTGGCCACGACCGATCCCCTGTGTGGCAAGGGGTCGAAGCCCTCCAGAGCGGGCGCGATCGCCTCGGGCGTCACGCCGAAAGCCAAGGCTGCCGCCGCGGCCGCGGCGGCATCGATCAGCAGCGCCCGAGTGGAGAGCGCGAGGCGACCGAGTCGCACTTCGCCGGAGGGTCCACCGCTCCGGGCGACGACCTCGCCATCGATCACCCCCACCTCTCCCTCCGCCGGCCGCCCCCACCGGAACCATCGCACCTCACAGGAGGCACGTCGGGAGACCCGGGCAGCGTCGGCATCGTCCCGATTGCCGACGTGCACGTCTCCCTCCCCCTGGCGGGCGAAGATCCGAGCCTTCGAGCTCGAGTACGCCTCGAAGGAGCCGTGCCAGTCCAGGTGGTCCGGGGCCAGGTTCAGGAGCACCGAGACGCGCGGACGAAGGCTCTCGGAGAACGCGAGCTGGAAGGAGGAGGCCTCCACCACCAATGCGTCCAGACGTTCCCGGGCGGCCAGCGAGAAGGGGTACCCGACGTTTCCGCACGAGCGGGCTTCCAGGCCGGCCTCGCGCATCATCGCGGCGATGAGCTGGACCGTGGTGGTCTTGCCGTTCGTCCCCGTGACCGCCACGACGGGTACCCGGCACAGCCTGGCCCCCAGCTCGAGCTCGCTCCAGATCGGGAGGCCCCGTTCCCGGGCCCACGAGATCACGGGGGCCTCCGGGGGGACGCCCGGGCTCACGACCACGAGAGTGGCCTGGTCCAGGTGCTCCGGGCGATGGCCTCCTGCCCGCACGCGCAGCCCGGGCTCCGAGCCGTCCATCGCCAGCGCTCTCAGTCCCATCCCATCGAGACCGGCCGGTTCCCCTCCATATGCGATCTCGATCTCCTCACCGGGGCGAGCTTCGCTCACCAGCACCTCGGCGCCCTCGTCCAGGAGGACTCGAGCGGCCGCTCGCCCGCTCGCACCCAGTCCGATCACGGCGGCCCGCTGCCCGGCGAAGGCCCCGCTCATGTCGTGCCACCACGAGCCAGGAAATCCGCGTAGAAGAGGCCGAGTCCGAACGCCACGGCCAGGCCGGCGAGGATCCAGAAGCGCACGATCACCGTGAACTCCGGCCACCCCACCAGCTCGAAGTGATGGTGGATGGGAGCCATGCGAAAGACCCGCCTTCCGGTGAGCCGAAAGGCGGCAACCTGCACGATCACCGAGGTGGTCACCAACGCGTAGAGGCCCCCCAGGATGAGGAGCAGCAGCTGGGTGTCGGTCATGACGGCCAGGGCCGCGAGGAGTCCCCCCACGGCGAGCGAGCCGGTGTCGCCCATGAAGATCTTGGCCGGAGCCGCGTTCCACCACAGGAACCCGGCGAGGGCTCCGAGGGCTCCGGAGGCCACCACGGCGAGGTCTTGGGCGGCTCCCAGGTCGATCTGGTAGCACCACTGCGGCGACGTTCCGACCAGATCGCAGGAGTGGCGGAACTCCCAGAAGGCGATGATCACGTACGCGCCGAGCACCAGAGCAGAGGAACCGGAGGCCAGTCCGTCCAGCCCGTCGGTGAGGTTCACCCCGTTCGAGGAGGCCGCGAGCATGACGAAGACCCAGATGTAGAAGAAGATGCCCAGGCCGAGGCCCGTGTCCCGGATGAAGGACACTTCCTGATCGATCCCCGCCAGCTTCAAGGCCACCGCGGTGAACCCGATGGCTACCAGGGCCTGCCCGGCGAGCTTCCCCAGCTTGGTGAGCCCCAGCGAACGCTGGTGGCGGATCTTGAGAAGATCGTCGGCGGCGCCCACCGCTGCCAGGCCCACCGCCACGCCCAACACGGCCAGGCCCGCTGCGGTCATGTGCCCGAAGGCGATCCCCAGGTCCAGCCTTCCGATGGCCAGCCTCCCGGCCGCATACGCGATGAGCATCCCACCCACGATGACGATGCCGCCCATCGTCGGCGTCCCCATCTTCTCCATGTGCCCCTCGGGCCCGTCCTCTCGGATCCGCTGGCCCCACCCCCACAGGCGGAACAGCCGGATGGCGATGGGGGTGCCGAGGAGCGTTGCGAACAGCCCGGCGGCCGCGGCAGCCAGCATGGCGGTCATGCGCTGGCACCCTTCAGGACCTGCCCGGTCGACAGCAGGGCATGAGCCACCCGCTCCAGCCGGGCCACCCGGGACGCTTTCACCAGGACGAGGTCGCCCGGACGAGCCGCGGAGCGCACGACCTCGACCGCTTGCGCGACGTCGCCCACAAGATGGAGGCGCTGCGGTTCGACTCCCTCGTGCCGTGCGCCGGCAGCGATCATGCCGGCTTCCTCCCCCACCACGACGAGCGTGTGGACGCCCAGTCGGACTGCCAGCTCCCCGATCCGCAGGTGCTCGTCCCTCGAGACCGGACCCAGCTCCGCCATTTGGCCCAGCACGGCGATGCAGCTCCCCTCCCCCGCCATCCACCTGGCCGTTCGGAGTGCTGCTGCCATGGACACCGGGTTGGCGTTGTATGCGTCATTGATGATTCGAATGCCCCCTGGTGTTTCGTGCAGCTCCATCCTCCCGTCCGCCATGGAGGCCTGGCCCAGCCCGTGTGCGATCTCGTCAGGGGAGATCTCGAAGGTCCAGCCGACGGCCGCCGCGGCCAGGGCGTTGGGGATCATGTGCTCTCCGGGGACTCGGAGGCCGACGCCGGCCGACCCGGCCGGGGTGACCAGCCGGAACGTGGCGGCGCCGGTCTCCCGGCTCACCGAGATGGCCTCGGCTCGGACCTCCACGTCCGGCGCCGTGCCGAAGAGCACGGTCCGCGCGGCCGTTCGCGTCGCGTAGCTGCGTACGACCCGATCGTCGCCGTTAAGCACGGCCGTTCCCTCGGTCGGAAGCGATTCGGGGAGCTCTGCCTTGGCCGCGTGGAGGACGGCAGGGGATCCGAACAGGCCCATATGCGCCACGCCGACGTTCGTGACGACACCCAGCGCGGGGCGAGCCACCTCGCAGAGCAGCCGGATGTGCCCCGGCCCTCGGCTTCCCATCTCACACACCACGGCCTGTGTGTCCTTCGCCGTCTGGAGGAGGGTCAGCGGCAGGCCGACCTCGTTGTTGAACGATGCCGGACTGGCCACCACGCGGAGACGCTCGCGGAGGACCGCCGCGGCGAAGTCCTTGGTACAGGTCTTGCCGGTCGACCCGGTGATCCCGACGACCGTCGCGGTCAGCCCGGCTCGCTCGTCCCGGGCCAGTTCGAGGAGCGCTCTGCCGGGGTCCTGGACCTCGATGATCGTTCCGGTCGCACCGGGAGGGAGATCCAACCGATACCCGCGCCGCACGACTGCGGCGGCCGCGCCTCGAGCCAGGGCGTCG
This sequence comes from Actinomycetota bacterium, assembly GCA_050692195.1. Taxonomy (GTDB): domain Bacteria; phylum Actinomycetota; class UBA4738; order UBA4738; family UBA4738; genus JBOGVA01. Next base: position 18,107 of record JBOGVA010000087.1, read on the forward strand.
GCCACGAATGCATGCCCATCGCCGCGGTCCCCACGAAGGGCGAAGAACGCTGACCCGGGGCCGACGCTCCTGCTGTCGGTGGCCACTCCTGTTACCAGGCTCGCGGCCGACCGCTCGCCTCGGAGCGTCCCACCCACCGCGCCCGCCAGATCCGTCAGGGTCCGGCTCCTCATCGGCTCTCCCCACCGCTCATCGGCCAGCCCGTCCCCTCAACGCGGATATCTCCTCTCGAGCGACGACGCGGTCGTCGAACGGGATCGTCCCGTCGCGGAACTCCTGTCCCGTCTCGTGGCCCTTGCCGGCGATCACCACGACGTCCCGTGGGCCGGCTTCCTCCAACGCCGACCGGATGGCCAGCCGCCTGTCGACCTCGACCAGGAACGCGCCCCCACCCCGGCGTGCGCCCGCCTCGATCTCGGCGATGATGGCTTCGGGATCCTCGGACCTGGGGTTGTCGCTCGTCAGCACGGTGAGGTCGGCGAGCCGCGTGGCGACCTCCCCCATCAGCGGGCGCTTCACCCGATCCCGGTCCCCTCCGCACCCGAACACCGTGATCACGCGGTCGCCGGTGATGCCCCGGACCGCTCGAAGCACGTTCTCGAGACTATCCGGCGTATGCGCATAGTCGACCAGCACCTGGAAGGGCTGTCCGGCCCGGACCGGCTCGAGCCGGCCGGGCACTCCAAGCACGCCGTCGATTCCCTCGACGATCGCGGCATCGTCGATGCCCACCTCACGTGCAGCGGCAAACGCGCCAAGGCAGTTGTAGAGGTTGAAGGTTCCTCGCAGGTGGGACCGCACGCGAAGGCCCTCCACGGTGAACGACAACCCTGACGTCGAGGCCCTCACATCCTCAGCCACCAGGTTCGACCCGGGGCGCAGCCCGAACGTGACTGTCGGAATCCGCGGTCGCGCGGCCAGCATGCGGCCCTCCGGCGAGTCGCCGTTCACCACGGCCCGGTCCGACAGCTCCGGCGAGAAGAGGCGGGCCTTCGCGTCGAAATACTCCTGGAGGCTCCCGTGATAGTCGAGATGATCCTGCGAGAGGTTCGTGAACACGGCGCACCGGTGCCTGGTCCCGTCGACCCGATGCTGGTGCAGGCCGTGGGAGGAGGCCTCAAGGGCCACCGCCCCCACTCCCTCCCGCAGCATCAGGGCCAGGAGGGCCTGCAGGTCCGGAGCCTCGGGAGTGGTCCGGTCGAACGGGATCGCCCGTCCACCCAGGCGGACTCCGGTGGTCCCGACCACGGCGGACACCATTCCGGCCGCTCGAAAGATCGACTCCAGCAGGTAGGTCGTGGTGGTCTTGCCGTTGGTCCCCGTCACCCCGACCACGGTGAGCTCGAGGGACGGCTGGTCGTAGAAGGCGGCAGCCATGGGGCCCATGGCGCGTCGAACCGATGGGACCAGCACCTGCACACAGTCGTGGCCCAGCCACCGTTCGACGACCAGCGCCGGCGCCCCCGCGGCCCGTGCCTCACCCGCGAAGTCGTGGCCGTCCAGGCGGGTCCCCGGCACGCAGAAGAACAACGTTCCCGGTCGCACATCGGTGGAGCGATAGGCCAGCCCCTCAATGGAGACGGAGTCCTCGCCTCGCACCTTCGCATCGGGCACGGAGCCGAGAAGGGCTGCGAGCGACTTGCTGGGAGCGGGCACAGGGAGGGAGGGTTTGGTCGCCAATGAAGATGCGCCGCCGATTGAGAACGAGCCCCCAGACGTTGTCCCGGCGGCCCTGAGCTGCGGCGATTCTAGCATGGGGGCCCCCTAGGCAGCCGGGAGGGGGACGGCGTGGGGCGGCGGGCGGAGCTTGGGCGCGGGCGGGATCCGCAGGCGCGCCAGGGCGAACCTGGCCACGTCCCGGAACAGGGGTGCCGCCGCCACGCCCCCGAACACGGTCTCCGGCTCGTCGAGCACCGCCGCCACCACGAGGGCCGGTCGCGATGACGGAACGAACCCGATGAAGGAAGCCACATGCTTGTCGCTGTAGCCTGCGGCGTCCTCGAGAGGCTTGCGCGCCGTGCCCGTCTTGCCGGCCACCCAGAACCGGGCGATCTGGGCCTGCCTGCCGGTTCCCACGTCGACCGCGTACGCGAGCATGCGGGCAAGGACCCGGGCCGTCCGCTCCGAGATGACCCTCCGGGAGGTCGGCGCCGGCGCCGATATGAACCGGCCGTCGTTGCCCACCGTCCCTCGCACGAGCCGGGGCTGGACCCAGACGCCCCCGTTGGCGATGGTGGCGTACACGGCCGCCATCTGGAGGGGGGTCACCGCGATCCCCTGCCCGATGGTGATGGTGCCCAAGCTTGGGCCCCACCATCGCTCCGGTGGTGGGAGGATCCCCGGGGACTCTCCTGGGAAGTCGATCCCGGTTCGCTCCGTCAAGCCGAAGCGCTGGAGGTACGCATACAGGCGTTCCTTCCCCAGGCGTTCGGCCACGTGGATCGCCCCGATGTTGCTGGAGTAGGCGATGACGTCTCCCAGCGTCATGTCTCTCGGAGAATGAGGGTGAGCATCGCTGAACGTCTTGCTTGACATCGTGTACCGGTCCTCAACTCTCAATCTTTCCTTCAGCTTGAGCACTCTCTCCTCCACAGCGGCAGCGGCCGTCACCACCTTGTTCACCGATCCGGGCTCGTAGACGTCGGTGACGGCTCGGTTTCTCAAGTACCCCGCGTCGGCCTCCGTGAAGCGGTTCGGATCGAACCACGGGTAATCGGCCATGGCCAGGATCTCGCCGCTGCCCGGATCCATGACGATGACGGTTCCGCCCTTGGCGTGATTGGCCTTCACCGCCGCAGCCAGCGCCTGCTGGGCCCTGTACTGGATGTCCTCGTCGATCGTGAGGACCAGCGCGTCCCCCGTCACGGGCGGGACGTCGAGGCTCGTGCCCTGCGGGATCTGGATCCCCTGCGGCCCGGACTCGACGACGGCGTGCCCAGCCCGGCCCGCCAGGCGACGCTCATACTGCAGCTCGAGCCCCGCCAGGCCGGTGCCGTCGACCCCCACGAAGCCGAGGACCTGCGGGGCGAGGTCGCGCGCCGGGTAGTGGCGTCGGCTCTCGGAATGGAATCCGATCCCGGGAAGGTGCCGTTGCCGAAGAGCATCGGCCCGGGCAGCCGTCACCCCTCGAGCCACGTACACGAACCGGCCGGGTCGCGACAGCTTCGCGAACACGTCTCGATATCGAAGATTCAAGGCTTTGGCGACGGTCCTCGCCGTGGAAGCCCGCTTCAGGATCAACTGCGGATCCGCGAACACCGCGGTCGCCGGCAGGGACATCGCCAGCTCCTGCCCGGTTCGATCGAAGATGCTTCCCCTGGAGGCGGGCAACGCCACGCGGCGTATCCTCTGGTCCCTGGCCAGCTCTTGATACGCGGAGGCGTCCCTCACCTGAAGCAGAACGAGGCGGGCCAGGATGCCGGCCAGGCCGAGGATGAACACCAGCAGCATGGCTACGAGCCGTCGGGCCGGAGACCGCATCGGAGCCGGTCGCGGCGGGGGCCGGCGAGAATGCGTCTTCGATGCCGAGCGCGTAGCGGAGGTCACGGCGATTCGCCCGGGGCAGAGTTCATCGCGAAGCCGGGACCGGGCTGGACGTTGCCCAGCGGGTCCTCGCCATCGACGGGCAACGGGTGGACCTCGTCGGGGAGCTGCAGCCCGCTCCGCCTGGCCATCTTGGCGATCCGGCCGGGGGAAGAAAGCCGCGCCACTTCGAGGTTCAGCCGCCCGACGCTTTCCTGGAGGACCGCTCCCCGGCGAGACAGCTCCCGCAGCCGAAACGAATTCTGAGAGATCAGGGCCTGCAGGGTTGCGACGCTCAGGACGAGCGCCCCGACGAGGAACGCCGAGGCGATCAGGAAGGGAACCCGCCGGCCGGGCGGACGCCGCCGGGCTGCCCGGGTGGACCTCACCCGAGTGGATCCTCTCGCGGGTGACTTCGGCCGGGTCCCGGGAGACTTTCGCCGTGCCGGGGGAGGTTTTCGCCGTGCCCGGGAGCCTCTCTCGCCCTTCATGCCGCCGCCTCGAGACGCTCTGCTGCCCGAAGTCGTGCGCTCCGCGCACGCGGGTTCGCGGACGACTCCACGGGGGACGGCCTGATCACCTTCCGGGTCAGGGAGGCCAATCGAGGATCGGCCGACACGAACCGCTTGACCATGCGGTCCTCCAGGGAGTGATACGAGATGACCACGAGCCGCCCCCCTGGGCGGAGGAGGCTCGCCGCCTGGGGAAGGGAGGCGGCCAGCTCCTCGAGCTCCGCGTTCACCTCGATGCGGATTGCCTGGAAGGTCCTCCGCGCAGGATGAGGCCCGCCCCGGCGCCTCGGCACGGCCCCGGCCACCACGGCGGCAAGTTCCTCCGTCGATTCCAGATGGGCCCTGCTGCGAGCGCGAACCACGGCTCGGGCGATCCTTCGCGCGAACCGATCTTCGCCGTAGTCCTGGATGATGCGGGCCAACTCGCGCTCGGGATACGTGTTGACCACATCGCGGGCGGTGAGAGCATCGGAGCCCATCCGCATGTCGAGCGGGCCCGCCGACCGATACGTGAACCCGCGATCGGCCCTGGCGAGCTGCATGGACGACACGCCGAGATCGAACAGCACTCCGCCCACCTCGGTGAGCCCGATCCGGCGAACGACGTCCCCGAGGCTCGAGAAACGCCCCAGCGCCGAGCGGAACCTGTCTCCGAACCGTGCGAGTCGCGCTTCGGCCTCGGCGAGGGCCGAGGCGTCGCGGTCGATGCCGACCACGGAGCGCACTCCGGCTTGGAGCAACGCCTCGGCGTGGCCGCCCGCACCCACGGTCGCATCGATCACGACGTCCCTCCCGGACAGTAGATCCACGACCTCGAAGACCAGAACCGGCCGGTGGGTGCTAGCCAAGCATCCGGACCGCCAGGAGCCCCAGGCCCACGTACGCGGCGAGCATGGAGCCCATCAGGCTCATGAGGAAGAGGCTCTGCCCCATCTCCGACAACAGTGGACGCTTCATCCCCGCTCCTTCCCTCTCCGTCGGTCTCGAGCGACGAGGCCGAGCCCCTACCCCAGCGGATCGAGCGAGCCGCTGGCGTACGCGCCCGCGTGGACGTGCTCGTACCGGCGCCACGCCTCGCTCGCCCAGATCTCCAATCGTTCGGACACACCGATGACCACCGCATCGCGCCCCAGGCCGGCTTGTGCTCTGAGCTGCTGGGGGATCAGCAGCCGACCCTGTCCGTCCAACTCGACTCGCTCGGCGTTGCCGAAGAACATCCGCGCATACGCTCGCGCCTCCTGGGCCGCCAGCGGTCGCGAGCGCACCTCGTCGCTGCGGCGCTGCCACTCCTCCGGTGGGTAGGCGAACAGGCACCCGTCCTGGCCGAGGGTCAGGTAGACGCCATCGGAGAACGGATGGCGAAGCCTGGCCGGCAGCGGGATGCGACCCTTGCCGTCGAGCTGATAGCGATGCTGGCCGAGCAGTTCAGCCACGAAAGGGGCCCTTCTCCTCCACTAAGCTCCACCTTTATGCCACTGGCACTCCACCGCGTCAAGACACATCGGCGAATTACCGCCATGGATTTAGCCGCCTGAACCCGGAGCCGGTGGGTGGAAGCGCGGCCTCTCGCGTCAGCGGGAGGGACCGAGCTCCGTGGGTTGGACTAGAGGTAGGCCTCCCACTCGGGCTCCAAACGCCCGAGCGAGAGCCGCAAGCCGTCCCGCGGGATGAAGGGTTCTCGCCGAAGACTCAGGCCGACCTCGTGGGGCTGCCGGTTCTCCTTGCGGGAATTGCATCGCCTGCATGCCGCGACGACGTTCTCCCACGAATGCAGGCCGCCTCGCGATCTCGGCACGACGTGATCGACGTTCTCCGCTGCCGAGCCACAGTACTGGCAGGTCCAGGAGTCCCTGGCGAAGACCGCACGCCTGGTCAGCGCGGCCCGGGCTCGGAAAGGAACGTGCACGAAGTACCGAAGCCGCACGACGGATGGGGCGGCGATCTCGACGCGCTCGGAACGGAACAGGATCCCGTTGGAGGCCACGAGGTCGGCCTTCTCCTTGAGGACGAGCACCACTGCCCTGCGGGCCGGCACGACCGACAGGGGCTCCTGCGTCACGTTGAGAACCAAGGATCTGCCCACGTCGGAACCCTTGCCGGCGAGTATAAACAACGATGTGCGCATAGCTCGGCTCGCCATGCTTGACCCGACGGGCCTACACGCGTGTAATTCGTATGGGAAGGCGGCGACCAACCCGGCTTGTTGGCGGTCGCCCATACTGGGCCACGCGTACGGAAGGTCCAGTCACAGAAGGGGCCGCGCGGGGCGTCCGCTTTACACGGGTCATTGCGTTGCCGTCTTCCCACTCCCCGCCCCCCCGGATCCTCGTTCGGGGAACCTTGTCCGTTCGGGCGCCGTCTGCTTTTCGTATAACCGATCGTTAGTCGCCAGGGCTTTTCGAGCGGGGAGGATAAGATGACCGGACAGGCCGAACCCGGAGGGACTTTGGTCGCGCGCAGAGACGCTGAAGACTGGGAGCGCTTCGCTTCCTCCTTCGCCAGGATCGCAGACAACGTCATGCAGGTGATCCAGGGCAAGGCACGGGAGGTCCGGCTTGCCCTGGCCTGCCTGATCGCCGAGGGACACCTGCTCATCGAGGACGTTCCCGGAGTGGGCAAGACGATGCTGGCGAAGTCGATCGCCCGGTCGATCGACTGCTCTTTTCGTCGCATCCAGTTCACGCCGGACCTCCTGCCCACCGACGTGACCGGAGTCAACGTCTACAACCAGGAGCGCGGCGACTTCGAGTTCAAGCCGGGAGCCATCTTCGCCAACATCGTGCTCGGCGACGAGATCAACCGTGCCAGCCCCAAGACCCAATCGGCCCTGCTGGAGAGCATGGAGGAACACCAGGTCACGGTGGACGGAGCGACGTATCACCTGGGCATCCCGTTCATGGTCATCGCCACGCAGAACCCCATCGAGCACGAGGGAACATATCCGCTGCCCGAGGCCCAGCTCGACCGGTTCATGATGAGACTGTCCCTGGGCTATCCGAGCCCCGATTCCGAGGCCGGGATCCTGACGACCCACGGCGTGGCCTCGACCCTCGAGGACATCTCGGCCGTCACCGATGCCCAGGGGGTGTCTGAGATGGTCATGATGGTCCGGGACGTCCACGTGGACCAGGCGCTCCAGCGCTACATCGTGTCCCTGGCCGATGCGACCAGGAGGCATCCGGACGTGTACCTGGGTGCCAGTCCGCGGGCGTCGATCATGCTGCTCCGGGCCGCCCGCGCCTTCGCCGCGTGCGACGGCAGGGACTACGTCATCCCGGACGACGTCAAGGGTCTCGTGGTGTCCGTCCTGGCGCACCGCATGCTGGTCGCACCCGACGCGGCCATGAGCGGCCGGACCCCCCAGGTCATCCTGCGCGAGATTCTCGACGAGGTTCCCATCCCGGTCCGGGACAGGGCCTGATGCCGACCCAACGAGGGTGGACGGCGCTCGCCGCCGGCCTCTCACTCTGGATCGCCGGTCAGCTGGCGGGTTCGGAGGACCTGCACATGGTGGCTGTGGGCATCACCGCGCTTCCGGTCCTCGCCGCCCTGTTCGTCCGGTGGAATCGCATCCGCCTCGGCATCCACCGTCATCTCTCGGCCGGGCGGGTTTTCCCCGGGACCAGAGTCGCCGTGACCCTCACCGTGGAGAATCGAGGTGCCACCACGGCCCCGTTCCTTCTACTGGAGGACGGTCTGCCTCCCTCTCTTGGACGGCCGGCCCGGCTCGTCGTCAGCGGGATTCCCGGACGAAACGAACAGACCGTCTCGTACTCCATGGTCGCCCGGCACCGAGGACGCTACTCGGTGGGGCCGCTGGCGATCTCCATCAACGATCCGTTCGGTCTGGCCCGCATCCGCATGCAGGATCCGGCCACCAACGACCTGGTCGTCTACCCATCGGTCGAGGAGATCGAGCCGTGGAGGCTGGGGATCCGGGGCGCGGGGGCCGGAGACTCCACGGTGCGACAGCTCTTCCGATCGGCCGCGGAGTTCTACACGATGCGCGAGTACGTCACCGGGGACGACCTTCGACGCATCCACTGGCCGAGCGTGGCTCGCACCGGGCACCTGATGATCAGGCAAGACGAATCGGCTCGCCGGTCGGTCGCCACGGTCTTCCTGGACAACCGAAGCCTGGCCCTCGGCCCGAACGGATCCCCTGGATTCGAGCGGGCCGTCTCCGTGACCGCCTCGGTCGGCCGGGCCCTGTTCCGGGGTGGGTTCATGGTCCATTTGCTCACCGTCGATTCGCCCGTCGCGCTGATGAACGAGTCGATGCTGCTGGACACGCTGGCCGGAGCCAGCCCCGTGCGGACCCGGGGGATGGCCGAGGCGCTGGTAACGCTGCGGTCGGCCGGACGGGGTGACACCAGCCTGGTGATGGTGGGGTCCCCGCCATCGGAGGCGGAGGTCTCCTCCATCGCCCGCATGGCCACCGGGTTCGCCCGAAGACTGGCCATCTTCGTGTATCCGATCAACCCCGCCGAGGTGACGCCGCCGGCGGCAGCCGAGCTGCACGCCCGGGCCCTGGGGGCCCGGGCGACCCTTCGGCACGCGGGTTGGGACGTTGTCATCGTCGAGCCGGAAGAGAGGCTTGTCGACGCATGGGAAACGAGCATGAGGCCGCGAGGCCTCCGCCCAGCCGGGCTCTCCTCCTCGTAGCCCTGGTCTGGCTCGCCGTGATCGTGGCGGCGGCGTTCGGCCGTGTGTTCGCCGGGTCGGGGACGGCAGCCCGCCTGGCCCTGGCGGCGGGTCTCTCGGTTCTCCTCGCCGGAGCGCTGGAGCGACGGCACGTGTTGCTGGCCACCGCGGCGAGTGCCGCGGGACTGGCGGTCGCCATCGGGATCATGATCTTCCCCGAGACCACCTGGTACCGCCTCCCCACCGCCGCCACCGTCCGGGCCGTCGTGCGCTCCTGGGATGCGGTGGGGAGGATAGCGGCGTCCGAGTCGGCCCCCGCCCTCCCGCTCAACCCTCTGGTCCTCGCCGCCCTGACCGCGGTGTGGGCCGCGGCCTTCTCCTCGCATGCGCTTGCCGCCAGAGCCGGCAGCCCGTTCCTGGCCATCGTCCCTCAAGCGGTGCTGCTCGGCTTCGCCGGCCTGATCATGGGGGACGGACCACGTCCGATCTACGTGGCTCCCTTCCTGCTCGCCGCGCTGATGGTGCTGTTCGCCGACGGCCTTCGGCGGGTCGGCCGGTGGGGGCCCGTCGCGATCTGGCACGGACGCCGTGGCTCGAGGTTCGCCGCGGCAGCCACCGGCCGGGGAGCCCGGCGGCTCGCCGTGGCCTGCCTGGGACTCGCGTTGTTCGTGCCCGGGATCCTCCCCGGTTTCCACTCCGCCGGCTTGGTCGACGTGCGTGGCGATGAGTACCCCCTCCGCGTGTCCATCGATCCCATCGTGGACATCCGGCCCCGGTTGCTCCGGCAGCCGGCGGTCACCCTCTTCAACGTGCGGAGCGACGAGGGCGCGTACTGGCGGTTCCTGGCGCTCGACACTTTCGACGGCCGAAGGTGGATCTCCACCGACCTGGCCGGCCGGGAAGGCGTGGTGGTCCGAACGGGGCCCCTCAGGTCTTCGCAGGCGAGCGCTGGACGGCCTGAGGTCCGGCGGCTCGACCAGGAAGTCCGGATCGATCGCCTGTCGCAGCCCTGGCTTCCGGTGGCGTTCGACCCGGTCGAGGTCCGAGCGCTGGACGAGACCGTCCGCTACGACCGTCGGTCGAGCCTGCTCGTCTCCCCGAACGGAACCCAGCCCGGCTTCTCGTACTCAGTGGTCTCGGAGTCCGTCTCCCCATCCTCGAGCGATCTCGACGCCGCGCGGCTGGCAGACCTGGTCGGGGCGTCCCCCTATCTGCGGCTCCCTCCCGGCATGCCCGTCGAGATCTCGTCGATCGCCCACCAGCTGACGATCGACCAGCCCACCATGTATCGAAAGGTCATGGCGGTCCAGCAGTACCTGCGGACCTTCCGCTACGACGAGCAGGTGGCCGCTGGCCACGACGTGAACGAAATCGTCCACTTCCTCACCGTGTCGAAGGCCGGGTACTGCGAGCAGTTCGCGGGCACCATGGCCGTGCTCCTCCGAGCGGTGGGGATCCCGGCCAGGGTCGCCGTGGGGTTCGCGCCGGGAGTGATGCGAAACGGCGAGTGGCGCGTGACCACCAGGGAAGCCCACGCCTGGGTGGAGGTGCTCTTCCCCGAGTACGGCTGGCTGGCCTTCGAGCCCACTCCGAGCCGCTACAACCCCCGGGCAACCTCCTACGCCCTCGTCCAGAGGAGCCTCGGCCCGTCCCGGCCGGACAGCCGGCAAAGGGACTGCTTGGTGAGCGTGAGGCGGGGACCGGGTCCTGCCCTTCTGGAGTGCGACCCCACGGAGACCGTCGGCGGGCCGCCCGGACCCATACGCCCGATCCCGACGGCCCTCCCCCGCGATGCCGTCAGCAGGCTTGGGGGCGGTGTTCCGGCGGCGGCCGGGCGACGCTGGCGGGATCTGGCGGTTCCCGGGGCGGCCGCCCTGGTGGTCCTCCTGGCCCTGGCGGTTCCCGGTTCCAAGCTCGCCCGGCGCCGGCTGGCCCTGGCGAGGGCCAGGACTCCGCGTCAGCGGGTCCTTGCCGCGTACCGGGTCGTCGCCGACCGGGCCGCGGACCTGGGCCTGGCCCGGCGGTCGTCCGAGACGCTCTGGGAATACCGGACCAGGCTGAAGGAGCGGGTGCGCTCTCTGGACGGCGACCTCGACGGCTTGGCCCGGATGGCCGGGCAGGCCGCCTACTCGGAGGGGGGCGTGTCCGCCGACCAGGCTCGCCGGTCGATGGCTGCGGCACGCAGCGCCACGCGGCAGCTGACCCGGTCTGCAGGGACGCCGAGGCGTCTGGCGGGTTGGTTCCGTGTCGACCGCTCGTTCCTCAAGCGCTGGGCGGTCGGCTGAAGCTGCTCTTCCCCTCTAGACGCCCAGCCGGGCCTCGCGAGTGGCGTCTTTGAGCGCCCTCAGGAACTGGTCTCGATCCCGGCGGAACTCCGACACGTTGTCCGAAACCTGGCGAGCGACCTCGTCGATCGCCACGAAGAAGGCCATCTGCCCCTGACGCAGGGCGTCGAGAACCTCGCCCTCTCGGCGCACGACCTTGAAGATCGATTTGCCGTCGGTCACCAGCTTGACCTCGGCCAGGTGGTCCCCCAGGCCCGCCTTCTTGTTCAGGTATTCCCATGCGCGGCGCACCCTCTGCAGAGACATCCCTCCGTCGAGAAGGGACTTCACCACTTTCAGCGCTACCAGGTCACGGAAGGAGTACATGCGGGGTACCCCCGGCCGACCGCCCGTCTGCTGCACGGACGGTCGGACCAGGCCGATCTGGTCCCAGTAGCGAAGCTGTCGGGCGGTACATCCCGTGAAACGTGATGCTTGATGAGCGGTGAAACCCTCCAAGGCCGCTCCTCGCTTCGTCGGCTCGGCGCCGGTAGCCGCCCCAAGAGGAGCAGGCAGACCGGAGGGGAAGACGGGTGATGTTTTAGAACAGGCGAGAGGCCGGATGCAAGGCGACCGCGCGAGCAGCGCGAATGAGAGGCGAAACCGGCTGAAGTGACGCGATCGGCCGGCCCGCTGCGATCAGCCGGGGCCTCGCCGCTTGCGCAACCGCTCCGCCAATCGGGCAAGAGCCGCGGTTACCGACAGGCCTCCTCGTTCCCCGTGCGTGCGGAGTTGATCTCGGCCGATGCGCTTCAAGTACTGGTAGACGAAGAGTCCCGACGTCAGCATGAGGACGAAGCCGGCCACCGCGAACCACGTGCTGGCCACGAACATGAGCAACAGGATGAAGCCGATGACGAACCCAACCAGGCCCCACCGGATCCTCCGGAGCGCATGCGAAGCCACGCTGGCCTTGGTGACGGATTCGACCAGCCGGGGGTCTTCCTCGGCAAGCCGTTTCTCGATCTCTTCAAGGATTCGTTGCTCTTGTGGCGTGAGAGGCATTGATTTCCCTCGGGAGCCCTCGGTCCATTATATGAACGGAGTCCAGCATCCACTATCTACGTCCGTCGGCGGCGTTCGAGGAGCGTCGCAGGAGTCGCGGCGCCCCGTCCGAACCTGGCCTCGATCCGGTCCAGGGCTCGCTCCGCCTCGTGCCACCTCCCCTCCCGAACCAGGGCGACCTGCTCGGCTCCCGCCGGCTGAAGTCCCGTGGCCGCCACTCCGATCAGGCGGAACCTCCGCCGGCCGGGGGGGAGCCGGAGCAGGAGCTCTCCCGCCACCCGGAAGATGTCTGCCCCCAGATCGGTGGGTGCGGACAGCGTGCGGGAGCGAGTGAGCGTGGCGAAGCTGGGGAGGCGGAGCTTCAAGGTGACGGTCCGCGCCCGATAGCCCTCGGCGCGGAGACGAGACCCCACGCGGTGAGAGAGAGCCAGGACCTCACGAAGGATCTCCCGTTCGTCGTCGAGGTCTCGCGGATAGGTTTCCTCGTGGCTCACGGATTTCGGAGGCTCGAATGGGACGACGGGCCGCTCGTCCCTTCCCCAGGACAGTTCCAGGAGTGTCCTGGCCTGAGCGTCGCCAAGGACCCGCTCGACGATCGCGACGGGGGTCCGGGCCAGCTCTCCGACCGTGCGGATGCCGAGCCGCCCGAGCGTCTCGGCGGTCTTCTCCCCGATGCCCCACAGCGCCCCGACCGGAAGCTGGTGAAGGAAGCCGGCCACCTCGGCTGTGGAGACCACCAGCATTCCGTCTGGCTTGGCGCGTACGGACGCCAGCTTGGCCAGGAGCTTGCTCGGCCCCACGCCGACCGACGCGGTCAGAGCGAGTTCGCTCCGGATGGATTCCCGGAGCCGCGACGCGATCTGGGGCGGCGAACCGAACAGCAATCCCGCCCCGGAGACGTCGAGGAACGCCTCGTCCAGGGAGAGGGGCTCCACCAGCGGCGTGACCGAGAGGAGGATCTCCCGGAACCGGTTCGAGTACGCGCGATAGGCGTCGAAGTCCGGAGCGATGAACACGACGTCCGGACACAGGCGACGGGCTCGGACGCTCGGCATCGCCGAATGGAGACCGCGGGCGCGAGCCTGGTACGAGGCGGACATCACCACACCCCTGGGTCCGCCACCGCCCACCACCACGGGCTTTCCCTGTAAGGAGGGATCCTTCAGGACCTCCACCGATGCGTAGAAGGAATCCAGGTCGACGTGAAGGATCGGCTCGGGAGGCCGGGTCACGTCCGGGCCCGTGCCGCAGGTCTTGCGCTCGGTGCGGGTCGGTCCTGGTGGTTCGTCATTCAGCCCCCGAAAGCCATCGTTGTCAGCGGCCGGCGGATCCCCCGCTCGCATGCCATAGCTTGCGGGTGGGTGCGGCGGCGGGAAATGAGCCGGGAGGGATCGTCTGGCCGGCCTCCTTTGCCAAGGCCTCCTCCAACCGTCCCTGGCGCCGCGCCGCGTTCAGCTCGGCCAGGTCCCAGACCTGCTCGGCGATGATACTCGCGCCCCTCACCCCGGTCCGCCGGAGCCGCCCCCAGACAGCCAGGAGGAAACCGTGGAAGACCGTTCGGGCGCACCAGGGCTGGACCCGCTCGAACACCGTGACGTCGGCGAGCCCCGTGCCGTCGTCGAGGGTGATGAAGATGATGCGCTGTCCGCTTCGGACGGCGGGCGTCTGGGACGCCACCTTCACGCCGGCCACCATGACCCACTGGTCTCCCCGAAGATCACCCAGGTCCCCCGCCGGGACCACCCCGAGGTCCTCGAGCAACGGCTGGAAGAACGTGACGAGGTGACGGGAGGCATCCAGCCCCATCACCTCGAGCTCCGCGCGGACCCGTTCGGCGCTGGAGTATTCCCGGAGCCCCCCGAATGAGGATTCCCTCAGAGGAAGCGTCGCCTGCTCTCCCTCGCTGGGCGCGTCCGCCACCATCGCCAGGAACAGCCGGTCCCGTCGTGAGGAGGAGCCTGCCGGCCCGTCGGGCAGACCATCGAACCCTCCGGCATGTGCCAGCGCCTCGGCCACCGGCCGGGAGAGGCTGGTCCGTCGCAGGACGTCGTTCACGTCCGTGAATGGCCGATCCGCCCTGGCCTGGAGGATCGACCGGATCTCCGCGTCCGAGATCCCGGCCACGTCCTTCAGCCCCAGTCGGATACCGAATGGCCCGTCGCCGCCGCCCGATACCTCGACCGTGTAGTCGGGCTCGCTGGCGTTGACGTCGAGCGGCAGGAGGGCGATGCCACGACGGCGGGCGTCGTCCAGGATCAGCCGGCGGGGATACATCCCCGGCTCGTGGGTGAGCACGCCGGCGAGGAAGTGCGCCGGATAGTTCGCCTTGAGCCAGGCAGATTGGTAGGTGGGAACGGCGAAGGCGGCGGCGTGCGCCTTGCAGAACCCGAACGAGGCGAACTGGATGACCTTGCTCCAGATCAGCTCGGCTGTCCCTTCGCCGACGCCGTTCGACTTCGCCCGCCGGATGAACTCCGGGTGGATGGCGTCGACCTCCTCGTCGTCGGCCAGATGTCTCCGGATGCGGTCCGCCTCGGCCAGGTCGTAGCCGGCGACGCCCTGGAGCACCTTCATGACCTGTTCGTGGTAGACGACCACGCCGTGGCTCTCCTCGAGAGCCGGCCGCAGGCGCGGGTGGAGGTAGGAGACGGGCTCCCGGTCGTTCCGGCGGTTGAGGAAGGGCGTGATCATGTCCGACTTCACCGGCCCCGGGCGGAACAGCGAGATGTCGATGATGAGGTCGGCCCACTCGGTGGGCTGGAACTTCTGGAGCAGCTCGCGCTGCCCGGGACTCTCGATCTGAAAGCACCCCAGCGTGTCCGAGGCCCGGATCAGCTCGAACGTCGCCGGGTCGCGCACCGGGATCCGGTCCAGGTCGATCTTCTCCCCCGTCGTCCGGGCGATCTCGTCGAGGGCGTGGCTCATGGCCGAGAGCATCCGGACCCCCAGGATGTCCAGCTTGAGCAGGCCGAGCAGCTCGACGTCGTCCTTGTCGGCCTGCACCATCCGGTAGCCCTCATACGACCGTTCCAGCGGAACCCTCCCGGGCAGGTCCCGGCCGGACAGGACGACTCCCGAGGGATGGAGGGCGAGATGCCTGGGGAACCCGTTCAGCCGCTCAACCACCCGGAACAGCAGGTCGAGCTGTCCCGCGTCCAGGTTCGTTCCCCGCAGCTCGGGGAGCTGGGCCATGGCTTCCCTGACGTGGTGGGCTCCGATGTGGGGGAAGGCCTTGGCCACAACGTCGACCTCGCCTTCCGGGAGACCCAAGGCCTTTCCCACCTCGCGGATGGCGCCCCTCGCCCGGTAGGTGTCGATCATCGTCACGCAGGCGCACCGGTCCTCGCCGTACCGGCTGAGAATGGCGTCGTACACGTCCTTCCGTCGCGCCGATTCCACGTCGACGTCGATGTCCGGCAGCTCGTTACGCAGGGGATTGATGAACCGCTCGAACAGCAGCCCGTGGCGGATCGGGTCCACGTCCGAGATGCGGGTCAGGTAGCACACCAGCGATCCCGCCGCAGACCCCCGGCAGGCGGTGCGGATCCCCATGGCCCTGATGTCGTCGACGATGTCGGCGACGGTCAGGAAATATGCGGCGTACCCCATGACCTGGATCTGGGCCAGCTCGTGGTCCAAGCGGTCCCGGACCTCACGGGTCGGCCGCATCCCCCGATCCTCGAGTCCTCGCCAGCACCGCTCGGCCAGCACCGAGCCGGCGCTCCGCCCGGCGGGAGTGGGAAACGACGGGAAGTGGACCTGCCCCAGGCCGAGGTCGAACTCGCACGCCTCCGCGATCTGGAGCGTCCGGTCGCACAGCTCCGGCGCCCGGTCGAAGAGCGCCCGCATCTGGCGCGCCGGCTTGAGGTAGCCCTCTGTGTTGCGCTTGGAGACGTGATGCTCGGCGAGGGGCACTATCTCCCGCATGCACTCCAGGACGTCGGCGATGAAGGCGTCCTCCGGCACGAGGTAGCGCACGCCGTTCGTCGACACGGCCGGCAGCCCGGCTCGAGTGGCCAGGGAGAGCATCCGGCGGACCTCGGTCGCGCTGTCCCGCTCCAGCCGGTGCTGTACCTCCACGAAGAGGTCGCCCCTTCCGAACGCCTCCCGGAACGGCCGAAGCGCAGCCAGGGCGGCATCCGGTCGACCGGCCACGGCCAGCGAACCCGATTCCGACTCCGGGCCCAGCAGGCCGATCAGCCCCTCGGCCCGTTCGCAGACCTGTCCAGCGGTGAGCGCGGGGTCGCCCCGCTCCCCCGTCATGTGCTCGGTGGTGATCAGCCGGCAGAGGTTCTCGTACCCCGTTGCGTCCTTCGCCAGAAGGGTGATGTGGCGGTCCCCTTCCAGGGTTCGCACCGTGAGGGAGGCGCCGAGGATCGGCTTGATCCCGTAGTGGCGGCAGGCCGCGGCGAATCGCGGGGCCCCGTACAGCCCGTCCCGGTCGGTGAGGGCCACGGCAGGCATCCCCAGCTCTGCTGCCCGCCGTGCCAGATCCTCGGGCGAGAACGCCCCGTCCTTCAGTGAGAAGAAGGACCGGACGTCGAGGTGGACGAAGGAGGGGGAGACCATGTCCGATGCCCGCGTCAGGGTCCTGCGAGCTTCACGGGGTCGAACCGGACGAGGCCGGGGACCCGGTCGAAGGCCTGGTCGGCCGAGACGATGCC
>JBOGVA010000088.1:0-11857 GCA_050692195.1 Actinomycetota bacterium
GAGGCGCTCCGCGTCGCGATCGACCGGTTCAAGCTCGTCCGACATGACAGACGAGCCTAGCGGGGGGAAGCCCTCGAAGGCCCAGCCCCCGAGCCGGTCAGTCCTCAACAACGATTGCTGGGATTCATGATCGGCTTCATGCCGCGAAGAATCCCTTCAGCACGGGCGCGAGAACCGTCGGATCGACGTCGTGCCCCTGCCCCTCCAGGAAGCGCGTCTCGCCATGCGGAAGCGTCCCGGCCAGCGCGGCGGCGGTGTCTCGCATCCAAGGCATGTCGGCGCCACCGGCGATCACGAGCGTCGGGATCTTCACGCTGGCCGCACGATCGACCGGGATCCGATAGTCGCTCATGATCCTGGCGTCGTACGCGAGCGTGTGGGCGAGCGCCTCCGTCGCGGCCCAGAACGGCTGCTGCTTCGCGCCCTCGACGAACTCGGGCGGGAGGCCGACGACCTTCGACATGAAGTACTCGACCGCGTCGCCGCGCCGGCCCTCGGCGACCATCCGCTCGTACTGCTCGACCTGGTCCTCCGGCGGCGCGGGGAACCCCTCCGGGATGAACGGCGGCTCCCACATGGCGAGCTTCGCGATCGGCAGACCCGCCTCCGCCGAGTACATCGCCAGCACGGCGCCAGAGGACGAGCCGTAGAGGCCCACCTCGCCTCGGGCCGCCTCGATCACGGCCTCGATGTCGTCGATCTCCCGCTCGATCGCGTACGGCGGCGTGTCGGCGCTGGGCCCGCGGCCGCGCCTGTCGTAGTTGAGCACCGTGAAATCCGACGCCAGCTCCTCCGCGAGGGCCGCGTTCGGTGTCCGGTCCACCGATCCGCCGGACACGAGCACCACGGGTGGTCCCTGTCCGTGCCGGTCGAACGCGATCGTCGTGCCGTCCCTCGACCTGACAGTCTCCATCGCCGTCCTCCTTCGCTACGAGAAGAGCCCCGTGAGCCAGGACCCCCACGCCCGCTCCGCCTTGGCCTGGTCGAGGCCGTCGACGAAGATGTGGTGGCCGACGCCGGTCGGCCCGCCGAACACGGAGATTTGCATGAACCGGTAGATCCCGTCGTCGGTGCGGACGCCCAGGAAGTCTCGTGACAGCCAGTCGATGACGCCGTCGAGGACGGGCAGGCCCCTCGGCGTGAGACGCACCTCGTCGCCGAGCGACGGCGCGGCCGCGAGCCCGAGCCCGCCGTAGAAGAGCTCCCAGGCCTTGTCCCGGTCGGGGACCTGCGGCCCGAAGACCTCGACCGGCGTCGCCCTGCGGCCGCGGAAGTACGTGAGGTACACGCGGAGCTTGTCGAAGTACATCGGGTCGCCCTCGGACAGGCCCTCGTACTCGGCCTCCCAGTTCTCGCCGAGGAAGCCGCTGTGCACCCAACGGACGACCGTGCTGCCCTTCTCGCGGCCCTCGACGAGGTACTCGAACGCGTGGAACGCGCCGTCCGTACCCTCCGGCGTGCGGCTGGCGAACCGCGTCGGCGGCTCCCATGCGGTCACCGTCGCCTCCTCCACGGAGCCGCGCATCGCGGTGCGGATCGTGCCGCCCTCCCGCGGCTCGATCTCGTTCCGTCCCATGAACCAGGCGTCGACGCCCGGCCCCGTGGCGATCGCCTCCCACACCTCCTCAGGGGTCGCGTCGACCTCGATCTGGTGGGTGAGCTCGAACGGGTGCGCCATCAGGGTCCCTCCCTCTCGATCGGCCGCTCGGGCGGCTCCGGCTTCAGGCTGGGGTGGAGGGCCACGAGTACGCGGTGCTCGCGGCCGCCCCGGGCATGCTCGTCGTGGTACTCCCCGATCAGGCCGGTGACGGCCCTCGCGAGCTCCTCGGCGAACGCCGCGCGATCGGCGGCCGAGGCGAAGTGGACCTCGCCGTCCATCGCGAACGTGGCGAGCCGCTTCCGCGCCTTCGTGGCGCCGGCGAGCAGCTGACCGACGTCGCGGATGAGGCGCGCGGCCAAGGCGATCAGCCAGCGGGCGGACAGCCGGTCGGGGGCCCGCGACGGGTCCGGTTCGACCGCGGCGAGCGCGGCCGGGGAGATCACGTAGGAGAGCGCAGTCGCCTGGAGGACCCGCTCGGTCATGTTGCCCTTCCGGCGCTCCTCGACCAGCTCGATCAGCCCGTGCTGCTCGAGGGTCCGGAGGTGGTAGTTGACCTTCTGCCGGGGCAGGCCGACCCGGGCCGCCAGGGCGGTGGCCGACGCCGGCTCCGCCAGCTCGGCAAGGAGCCGCGTCCGGATCGGGTCGAGGGACACCTCGGCCGCCTCGGGGTCCTCGATCACGCTCACGTCGATCACCGTCCGATCCTATCCACCGACAACTTTTCTTGTCAAGCCGGCCCCTCTGGAGTCGCTGTTCGAGCGAGCAGGCCTGGAGACGAAAAGCGGCTGGATATGTGGAGGCGGACGCGGAGCCGCTCGAGGTGTAGGTCGCTTCGCCGTGCGCACGACGGCGGCCCGATCTCCTACCATGCCCCGCGTGGCCTACGACGAGAGACTCGCCGAGCGAATCCGCGAGCTGCTCGCGTCCGAGCCCGGCGTGACAGAGAAGAGGATGTTCGGCGGCCTCGCCTTCCTGATCGGTGGGAACATGGCCGCGGCGGCGAGCGGACAGGGCGGGCTGCTGGTTCGGGTTGACCCCGAGGCGTCTGACAAGCTGGTCGCCACGACGAACGCCCGGCCCATGGAGATGCGCGGGCGGGAGATGCGGGGCTGGCTCCGCGTGGATGGAGACGATGTGCGGACCAAGCGCCAACTGTCGCGGTGGGTGACCATCGGCGCCACGTACGCCCGCTCCTTGCCGGCGAAAGGGTAGGTCGGCGGCGCCAACGGTCACACCGTTGAACAACTGGACATAGGCACCAGTTCCTGGGCTTCCTGACCGGCGGCAACCCTGTCCGGAGTCAAGAATACGGAAGAGATGCGGGCTTGAATAGCCAATCGAGGAGGAACGGAGAACCGAAACCGCGATCGCAGGTGGGAAGCCATGGCTGAGGCCCTGCGCAAGCATGTTCGAATGACGGCGCATACTGGGCTGCGAATCCCCCCGCATGCTGTCCGCAAGTGACGTTCAAGGAGGTGACATGGCCCAGAGGTCGCAACCTCCCAAACCCCGTGTGCTGCTAGACGGGCTCGCCATAGGCGAATCGCCGCGTTGGTACGACGGTCGCCTGTGGTTCTCCAACTGGGGCACCGACGAGATCGTCGCGGTCGACCTCGACGGCAACTGCGAAGTCATGGGACGCGGCGCAGAGGGCCTCGGCTGGGCCACCAACTGGCTTCCGGATGGACGCATGCTCATCACGGGCGCCGAGCTGACCCGCGTGGAGCCCGACGGCTCGCGGGTCCGGCACGCCGATCTGAGCCACATCTCGCCATACGGCTGGAGCGAGATGACCGTCGACGGACGGGGCAACGTCTTCGTCAACACGATCAACTTCGACTTCGCGGATTTTAACGACGTCCTCGCGAGCGGGAAGGCGCCGGGGAAGATTGCGCTCATTGCGCCCGACGGTGATGCCCGCGAGGTGGCCGATGGGACTGCGTTCCCCAACGGCATGGTCGTGACGCCGGACAACAAGACGCTCATCGTGGCCGAGTCCTTCGCCGGACGCCTAACCGCCTTCGACATCAGCAGTGATGGCAGCCTCTCGAACCGGCGGACGTGGGCGGAAGGGATCGCTCCGGACGGCATCTGCCTGGACGCCGACGGCTGCATCTGGACGTCCACCGGCCATGGCAACAACGACTGCGCCCGTGTCAGCGAGGGCGGCGAGGTCCTCGAGCGCATCCAGCTCGACCGGCCTTGCTTCGCGAGTATGCTCGGAGGCCCGGACCGACGGATACTGTTCATGCTCGTCGCGGAGTGGCAAGGCAGCGAGAACGTCGAGGAGGTCATCAGGGCGCGAACCGGTCAGGTCCTCATCGTCGAGGCACCGGCGCCGGGCGTCGGCTGGCCGTAGCCGCTGAACGAATGAAGCTCAGGAGGTCACGACCACCTCTTGCGTCCATATGACGAACGATTCGCGGAGGGCGGACGGGAATCGAACCCCTAGCGGGGTCACGCGCTTCACTGCTTCCTCAAGGCCGGGGGCGCGGGCCAGACTTGGGGGGCTAGTGAAGCAACGGGGGAGGCCCAAGGGCGGGAAACGGGGAGCCGTCGAGCTAGCCTTTCCTGGATGGTGTGTGGACGGTCGGCAATAGCCGGTTACGTCTCGGTCCCCTAATGACCGTACGAACACCAGCGACAAAGGTCATGGCCCTGCCTCTTGCGGGGGCGTCAGTCCCAGGGCAATCATGGGCCCGTGCAAGAGCTTCCGAGCGGGACCGTCACCTTCCTGTTCACAGACATCGAGGGATCCACGCGGCTGCTCCAGGAGCTCGGCGAGCGGTACGCCGAGACGCTGGCAGAGCACCGTCGCGTATTGCGTGACACATTCGCACGTCATGGCGGGGTGGAGGTTGACACCCAAGGGGACGCGTTCTTCGTCGCCTTCTCGCGCGCGAGCGACGCGGTCGCAGCGGCAGGCGCCGCCCAGCAAGCGCTCGCCAAGGGACCGGTACGGGTGCGGATCGGTATCCACACCGGCGAGCCGGTCGTGACCGAGGAGGGCTACGTCGGCCTCGACGTGCACCGGGCGGCGCGGATCATGGGCGCCGGCCACGGGGGCCAGGTTGTTCTTTCTGAGACGACCCAGCGACTCCTCGACTCGACCGCGCCGCTGCGGGACCTTGGCGAGCACCGCCTCAAGGACCTGAGCGCGCCGCAACGCCTCTACCAGCTCGGCGATCGCGACTTCCCGCGCTTGAAGACGCTCTACCACACGAACCTGCCGACCCAGCCGACGCCATTGATCGGCCGGGAACGGGAGCTCGAGGAGGCGGGAGCGCTCCTTCGCTCTCATCGTATGTTGACACTCACGGGCCCGGGCGGGAGCGGGAAGACGCGTTTGGCGCTCCAGCTCGCCGCCGAGGCGGTCGAGCAGTTCCCCGACGGCGTCTTCTGGGTGTCCCTGCAGGCGCTCCGAGACCCGGCCCTCGTCGAACGTGCGATCGCAACGTCGGTCGAGGCCGACGAGGGCCTGATCGACTACGTCGAGAGCAAGCGCCTGCTCGTCCTGCTCGACAACTTCGAGCAGATCATCGAGGCCGCTCCGACGGTCTCTTCCTTGCTTGCCGGCACCCCGAACGCAAAGGTGGTCGTCACGAGCCGCGAGCCCCTGCACGTCGAGTCGGAGCAACGGTATCCGGTCGAGCCGTTGCCGGACGACGACGCTGCGGACCTGTTCGGCGATCGGGCGCGTGCCGTCGCGCCCTCGTTCCGGCCCAGCGCCGCAGTGGACGAGATCTGCCGGCGACTGGACGGACTCCCGCTCGCGATCGAGCTCGCCGCAGCACGCGTCGCGCTCCTCGATCCGGATGAGCTTCTGGTGCGGCTCGACCGGCGCTTGCCGTTACTCGCCTCTCGCTCGCGCGATGCACCGGCCAGGCAGCGGACGCTGTATGCCACGATCGAGTGGAGCTACGAGCTGCTCGGGCCGAAGGAGCAGGAGCTCTTCCGGCGGCTCGCGGTGTTTCGGGGCAACTTCTCCCTCGATGCAGCGGAGGCGGTGTGCGAGGCCGACCTCGTCACCCTCGAGTCCCTTCTCGAAAAGAGCCTGGTTCGACGCTGGGGCAGCGGTCGGCTCGGCTTGCTCGACACGATTCGCGAGTACGCGCTGGAGCGACTCGACGAGTCGACCGAAGCCGACGACGTGCGCCGGCGGCACGCCGAGCACTTCCTCTCCGTCGCCGAGGAGGCGAATCTGAACGCGGGCACGCTCCGGCCCGGTGGGCAGCGCCTGGACATCGCGATGCCCGAGCGGGACAACTTCCGTGGCGCCCTCGCTTGGGCGCTTCGGAGCGAATCCATCGCGCTCGGGTTAGAGGTCGCGACGGCGCTGGAGCAGCTGTGGGTTGCCGATGACCCCAACGAAGGCATCCGTTGGTTCGAGCGCCTCTTCGATCGCCCCGAAGCCGAATTCGTGTCGCCGAGCTTGCGCGCCCAGGCGCTGCGCGCGTACGGGAGCTCGCTGCACATCGCGGGCCACCATCCGACCGCCGCGGAGGTGTGGGCTCAGAGCCTCGCACTCTTCGAGGAGCTCGAGGACGAGCATGGCCGGGCAGTCCTCCTGCACCGCCTCGGAATCAGCGCGATGTGGCGAGGCGAACTCGAGCAGGCCCGTGAGCTGGTCGAGGTCAGCGATGAGATCCACCAGCGCACGGGCGACGTGTGGGGCCAAGCCCAGACCGTTGGAACGCTTGGCGCGATCGCCCGCGACGAGGGTGATGAGCGTAGCGCGCTCGACCTCGTCCGCCAGAGCGCCGCGCTAGCGCGCGAAGCGAAGGTGCCATGGTGGGAGAGCGGAGCGCTAGCGGAGCTGGCATGCCTGTCCCTGAATGCTGGTCTCCTCGAGGCGGGCGAGGCGAGTGCGCGCGAGTCGCTTGCCATCGCCGACCGGCTCCGCGATCGCCCCGGCCGTATCTTCGGGGTCGGCATCCTCGCCCGAGTGGCGGCCGAACGCGGTCAGGGTGAACGCGCCGGGCGGCTCTGGGGTGCAATCGAGGACGAGCATGCGGGCGCGCCGCTCGGCGGCTGGCGGCGACACCGCGATAAGTGTGAAGCGCGGATTCGCGAAGCCGCCGGTCCCGAGTTCGAGCGCGGCCACGCCGAGGGGCGTGGCCTGACGCTCGAAGAAGCCGTCTCGCTGGCTCTGGAGGCGCCACAGTCTTAGGACTGCGAGTGTGAGGCGCAACCGGGTGCGTCATGGTTCCCGAGGCTGCATCGGCGCTCTCGGCCATGGAATGCAGACCAGCAGGTCAAAGGCCCCTTCCAGGCGTGTGGATTCTGTGTGCGCCCGGCCCCGGGCACAGGGGGCGCTGACTATCCAGGACGCGTCTTCGACTGCGAGCTACACCCGACAGGAACTGCGACAAGACCGACCTTCCCGTGAGCCTGGTCAGGGGCGGTCCGCACGACCTCGCAAGCGCGCCTTGCTAACGCTGCGCTAACGTGCGCGCGGCCGTAGCCATAGGCCGGCCTTGGTAGAGCCCTAACACCTCACGGGCACTGCTGCGGACCCGACTGATCGAGTCCGACAGAAGAGGCTACGGAGGCGGATCGTGTGGCGCTTCGAACGCAGCACGCCCCGTGGAGCAGTGGCAGCTGGACGTCACCGGGCACCCGCGAAGTCCCATCACCAGCGCCGTCACTCCTTCTTCTGCGCGATCTCCTTCTCGAGCTCGCGGGCGCGGTCCACCGCCGGGCCCTCACCGAACTCGTCGAGCTCGAAGAGCTGGCGGATCTCGATCTCACCCTCCGGGCCGTACTCGCGCTCGTACCCGTGAGCGCCGCCGGTCTCGAACGGCACCCGCTTCGCCCACTCGATGGCCTCCGCCATGGACTTCGCTTCGATGATCCAGTAGCCCGCGACCAGCTCCTTCGACTCTGGGAAGGGTCCCTCGACCACGGTGCGCTTTCCGCCGGAGAACTTGACGCGTGCTCCCTCAGCGGTCGGGTGGAGTCCTGACAGATCGAGCAGCACGCCGGCTTTCGCGAGCTCCTCGTTGTACTTGCCCATCGCGGCCAACATCTCCTCGCTCGGCAGCTCCCCGGGCGGCTGGTCTCCCTTGATGATCATCATGAACCTGGGCATCGTGGTGCCTCTCTTCCCTTTCGAGCCGGCCCCGGACGCTTTCGACCGTGACAACCCGACTCTATCAGCGCGTCGGACGAGCGCCCCCAGTAGCGCGACTTCAGCCGTGCTCGCTATCCCGCGGCGTAGCCCAGATACATCACTCCGGAAGCGAACGTCCGGGTCTCCCTCTGCCGGAGGCGGATCGGGGTCTCGAGCTTCGGGAAGAAGGGCGTGCCGGCTCCGAGGATGATGGGATGGACGAGAAGCCGATATTCGTCGACCAGGCCACGGCGGATGAAGGCCGAGGCCAGTGTCGGGCCTCCGACGTGGAGATCGCCGTCAAACTCGGTCCGGAGCCGCGCGAGCTCGTCGCCGATGTCGCCGCTCACGAGCCGACTATTCCAATCGACGCTGGCGAGGGTGGACGAGAAGACGACCTTCGGCTTCTCTTTCCAGATCCGGGCGAAGTCGAGCATGGCGTCGGTTGCCGACGGATCGGACTCCGCGGTCGGCCAGTACGCCGCCATCACCTCGTACAGCCGTCGACCGTAGAGGAACGCGTCCGCCTCGCGTTCGTGATCGTTGAACCAGGTGTGCAGCTCCTCGTCGACGTTTGTCCAATCGAGGGCGTGGTCAGGGGTCTCGACGTAGCCGTCGAGCGATACGTTCATCGTGTAGATCAGCTTGCCCATCCGGCCAACCAGTCGTCGCGGCCGAGGACATCGGTAGCTCTGCCCATCTTTCCACTCACCTCCGGAGGAGACCGTGTTCCATCGCGAACATCGCCGCGGCGGCTCGGGTGGACGCCCCGATCTTCGAGTAGATGTGCTGAACGTGATGCTCCGCGGTGCGTGACGAGATGTAGAGGCTGCCGGCGATGGCGCGGTTCGAGTGGCCACGAGCGAGGAGCCGGAGGACCTCGACCTCTCGGTCGGACAGGTTCGCCGGCCACGCCGTCCGAACCTTCGGCGCCCGCTGCCCGGCCGCCTCGATCACCGCGCGGACGCACTCGGGGTCCAGCCGGCCCGACCGCGCCTCCTCCGCCAGCGCCTCTGACGCGGTCTCGGGAGACAGCGCCGGACGGTGAGGACGGTCTTGGGTCATGGCCTGGAAGGCGTCCGCGGCCCCCAGGACCCGGGCGGCTACGGGCACTTCCCCGCCGGAGGCTCCTCGATGGTACCCGGAGCCGTCCTGTCGCTCGTGGTGCATCCCTGCCATCCGGGCCACCGGCTCCAGAATCGGGGACCGAGCCAGGATCCGCTCGGTCTGGTAAGGGTGCAGCCGAACCCGCTCCCAGTCGGTCGTGCTGAGGGGCGCGTTCTTCTCCCAGATCCCATTGGAGACGGCCAGCCGGCCAAGGTCGTGAAGCAGGGCCGCTCGCCGGAGGTCCGTGACACGCTCGGGGTCGAGGCCCAGGCCGCCCGCGGCCCGCTCCGACAGGTCGGCCACCTCACTGGAGTGATCGAGCATGAACGGCGACTTGAGATCGACCATGTCGGCGAAGGTCCGAGCCAGGCCATCCAGGCCGTCAGGACCGATCGTGCGCCGCGGCTCGGGCTCGGCGTCGAGCGCGGCTTCCCAGACGTCCCGGGAGGCGATCTCCTCCAAGATGCCAGTTCCGAATCGCGAGAACGCCTCGGCCAGCGCGGGGTCGAACCACCCACCCGCACGCCGGCGGATCACGTCGACAGCCGACTCCGGACCGCCAAGCCGGTTGAAGATGACGGCCTGGTGGCCGACGTCGGCCAGCCGGGCGGGGAGGACGATGTCCTCGCCGGCCAGGCCCTGAGGTGTCCCCTTCCCGTCCCACCGCTCGAAGACCTGGAACACCCCGTCCCGGACGCCTTGGCCCAGGTCCAGCCGCTCGGCGAGCCGGGCGCCGACCTCGCAGATGGCCCCCAGGATGAGCTGGTCGCCCTTCTTCCCGGCGCGCAGGGCCCGGGCCAGGTACCGCACCCGGTCGAGACCGGTCCCCCTACCCATCTGAAGCAGCAGGGCGAAGGCCTCCCGAGGATTCCCGAAATCGCTGCGCTCCGCCACCGGGCGGGAAGCCAGCTCGTCTCCACCGAGGTACGTCTCCTCGTGGGCCGTTGCCGTGCACCCCAGGTGGCGGAGGAGCGTCGTGTAGTACACGTCGGAGACCCTCGCCTCGGGGATGCCCATCCGCCTAGCCAGCGCGGTGGCGACGAGGCAGGCTCGGATCGCCTTCTCGGGCTCCTGACCCATCCCCAGATCCGTGGCCACGGACAGGGCCGCCAGGAGGTCGGCCAGCCGGAGCTGCTCGCCGGGCATGCTTCTCCTCATCTCGGACGAGACCTGAAGCATGCCAGCCCGTCCTCCGGGGGGCCAGACGAGGGAAATAGGTAGGCCTACCGATGCGCCGCTCCGAGCCGAAGCTCGATGCTTGCCGCATTCGCGCACCAGGAGGGAACGATGATCCGAAGCCTGGAACTTCGGCAAGGAGAGGTGGAGGCGGCCAGGCCGCGCCTTTTCACCCCCGCCTTCGTAACCGTCACCCTGGCCTCGCTGGCCTATTTCACCGCCGAAGGAGTGCTCCTGCCCGCGCTCCCCCGTTATGTGGAAGGGCCGCTCGGAGGTGGCGACGTGGCCGTGGGCCTGGTGGTTGGAGCGTTCAGCCTGTCGGCGTTCTTCCTCCGCCCGTGGGCCGGTGGGTTGGGAGACCGCAGAGGACGGCGCCTCCTGATGGTGGTGGGAGCCGCGGTCTTCGCGATCTCGGTACTGGGGTACCTGGTGGCCCGGTCGCCGCTGACCCTGGCCGCGCTCCGTCTCCTGACCGGGGCGGGAGATGCACTGTTCTTCGTGGGAGTGTTTACGGCGGCCACCGATCTCGCTCCTCCCAACCGGCATGGCGAAGCGATGAGCTACTTCTCCCTTTCGATCTACGTTGGCATCGGCATCGGCCCCCTCCTGAGCGAGGCGGCCATCGACGTCATCGGGTTCCCCGGGGCGTGGCTCCTGGCCGCGCTCGGCGCCGCGATTGCCATCACCCTTAGCACACGGATGCCTGACACGAGGCCCGAGCCGAGCGTGGGAAGCGCCGCCCGCCGCCGATTGATCCATCGAGCGGGCCTCCTGCCCGGCCTCGTCATGCTGACGAGCATCTGGGGGATGGCGGGCTTCCTCACCTTCGTCCCCCTGTACGCCCTGGATCTCGGGATGTCGGGGTCGTGGCTGGTCCTCGGACTGTTTTCGGCAGTCGTGGTCCTGGTGCGCAGCCTCGGCGCCCGGATCCCCGACCGACTGGGTGCGGGGCGAGCCACCAGGCTGGCTTTGGCCGCTTCCACCCTTGGGCTCCTGAGCGCCGGCCTCTGGCACAGCCCCGCCGGTCTCGTCGTGGGGACCGCCGTTTTCGGTCTGGGGATCGCCCTTTTCACGCCCGCGCTCATGACACTGGCCGTTGATGGGGTCCCACCGACCGAGCGCGGCGCGGTCATCGGGACCACGTCCGCCTTCCTTGATCTGGCCTTCGGCCTGGGGCCGGCTACCCTCGGATTCGTTGCAGCCGGGGTGGGGCGTGAGGGCACGTTCGTGACGGGAGCAGGCGTGGCCCTCGCTGGCCTGGCGATCGTCGTGGGCTCCCGGCTGGGCCAGGCTCAATCCCGGGCTCGGTGAAGCTGACGGCTGGAGATCGGCCGTCCCCGAAAGCGTTGCCGCTGGCAGAACGCGTCACGCGGTGTCCCGTACCTTCAACCCCGAAGGGATACAGGTCAACGCGGTCAGCGCGGAGCTTCGGACCGTTCGGTCCGTCGGCCGAGGCGCCCACTCGAGGCAGGTTCGGCTCGCTCCACCAATCTCACGATACCGGCAATGGAAGCGCGCCTCCGGTTGTTGAGTGGTCACAGGGGAATGGAAGAAGAGGCTCTATTCACGGACGGGAGGGCCACATGAGCGGCCCCGAGGTGCGCTCCCGGGAGAAGCTCGTCCGGATCTACCGGGAGACCAGAACGATCGCGGTGGTAGGAGCCTCGGCCAACGAGGCGAAGGCGGCGCATGCGATCCCCAGGTATCTGCGGCAACAGGGGTACCGGATCATCCCAGTGAACCCCCGCGGCGGCGAGATCCTCGCCGAGCGCGTCTACCCGTCGCTCCACGAGATCGACGTGCCGGTCGACGTCGTGGACGTCTTCCGACCTCCGAACGAAGCCGAGGCCGTGGCCCGCGAC
>JBOGVA010000089.1:0-28241 GCA_050692195.1 Actinomycetota bacterium
CAGGCCCATTCCTCCGTGGAGAAGGCCGTCCGCATCGCCGGCCTGGGCAGCGAGAATCTTCGCCTGGTCGAAGTCGATACTGCCTTCGCCATGCGCCCCGACGGGCTGGAGGCGGCCATCGCCGCCGACGTCTCAGACGGGGCCACTCCCTGCATGGTGGTGGCCACGGTGGGCTCGACGTCGTCGATGGCGGTGGATCCGGTGGGGGCGATCGGGGAGACCTGCCGCCGCCATGGCCTCTGGCTCCACGTGGACGCGGCCATGGCCGGCACGGCTGCTGTGTGCCCGGAGCTCCGATACATCCACGAGGGGCTGGAGCTTGCCGACAGCTACTGCTTCAACCCGCACAAGTGGATGTTCGTGAACTTCGACTGCGACTGCTTCTACGTCGCAGACCTGGCCGCGCTCGTCGGGGCGCTGGGCATCCTCCCCGAGTACCTGCGCAACGTGGCATCGGCGTCCGGGTCGGTCATCGACTACCGGGACTGGCAGATCCCCCTGGGGCGCCGGTTCCGGGCCCTGAAGCTGTGGTTCGTCATCCGCCACTACGGCGCCGAGGGGCTTCGCCGCCACATCCGAGAGCACGTCGCGCTGGCCGGTGAGTTCGCCTCGTGGGTGGAGGAGGATCCCGAGTTCGAGCTCGCGGCTCCCGTTTCGCTGAACCTTGTGTGCTTCCGGCATCGAGCCGGCGACGCGGTCAACGAGCGTCTGCTGGATCGGCTGAACGCTTCGGGCGATCTGTACCTGACCCACACCAAGCTCGACGGCCGGTTCACGATTCGATTCTCGATCGGTCAGACGAACACCCGGCGCGAGCACGTCGAGCGCGCGTGGGCCCGCATTAGGGCCGAAGCTTCGGCCGCGGGATCGGATGGCGGAGGGTAAGGCCCCCCTGGTTCGGCCTCAACTCGTCGGGGAGACTGCTTCGCTCCGCGCTAAGCTCGGGGCCACATGCGTCGGAGCGATCTCCCGACCGGGACCGTGACGTTCCTGTTCACCGACGTCGAGGGCTCGACGAAGCTCCTGCGCGGGCTCGGTAGGGCCGCATACGCGCAGGCGCTTGCGGGGCATCGGCGGGTACTCCGCGGAGCCTTTGCCACCCACGGCGGGGTGGAGGTGGATACTCAAGGGGACGCCTTCTTCGTCGCGTTCCCCACTGCCCTCGGCGCGCTGGCCGCCGCTGCAGACGCGCTGTCCGCGCTTGAGCACGGACCTCTCAAGGTGCGGATGGGCGTCCACACCGGCGCTCCGTTGTTGACCGACGAGGGCTACGTCGGCGAGGACGTTCACCGGGCGGCGCGCATTGCCGCGGCCGGCCACGGCGGTCAGGCGCTCGTCTCCGCCGCGA
This sequence comes from Actinomycetota bacterium, assembly GCA_050692195.1. Taxonomy (GTDB): domain Bacteria; phylum Actinomycetota; class UBA4738; order UBA4738; family UBA4738; genus JBOGVA01. The sequence goes on from JBOGVA010000089.1 coordinate 1,349, forward strand.
CGGCGACCCTGGCCGCGGGGGGGGCCGTCAACCTTCTCGACCTCGGGGAGCATCGCCTCAAGGACCTTGCCGCGCCGGAGCGGATCTATCAGCTGGGGGAGGTGGACTTCCCGCCGCTCAAGAGCCTCTCCGCATCGAATCTCCCGGTCCCTGCGACGCCGTTCCTGGGCCGCGAAGCCGAGCTCGAGACGCTCTCAGCGCTGTTGTGCGATCCAGCCGTGCGTGTCCTCACTGTGGCCGGCCCAGGAGGCATCGGTAAGACGCGGCTGGCGCTGCAGGCGGCTGCTGAGTCCTCTGCGACGTTTCCCGAAGGGCTGTGGTGGGTGGCGCTCTCGCCCCTGCGAGACCCGGCACTCGTGCTGGCGGCGCTGGCGGGGGCGCTCGGCGTTCGCGAAGAGGAAGGCGTCGATCTGTCCCGCGCGACCGCCACCCGTCTGGTGGGTCGCAGGATGCTCATCTTGCTCGACAACGCCGAGCACCTCCTTCCCGGCTTCGTTGATGCCGTGGTCGACCTGCTCTCGTGGTCCGAGCGGCTGACCGTCCTCGTGACCAGCCGAGAGCGACTGCAGATGGTCCCTGAGCATGTGTTCTCCGTGCCGCCGATGACGGCTGCCGACGCGGGCGCTTTCTTTCGAGCTCGTGCCGCGGCGCTCGGCGAGTCGCTCGATCACTCCGACACCGTGGACGCCATTTGCGAGCGCCTCGACCGGCTGCCCCTGGCGCTGCAGCTCGCCGCAGCACGCCTGCGGACCTTTTCGCCTGAGCAGCTGCTCGGGCGGCTCTCAGACCGGCTGGACCTTCTGAAGGGTCTCCGCGACCTCGACCCCCGCCAGCAGACGCTCCGCGCGACGATCGAGTGGAGTCACGGGCTCCTCACACCCGAGGAGCAGGCCCTCTTCCGACGCCTCGCGGTCTTCGTCGCAGGCTGCACGCTCGAGGCCGCCGAGGCAGTGTGCGACGCGGAAGTCGACGTCGTCGAGGGGCTCGTGGACAAGAGCCTCCTGCAGCGCCGGGGGGACGCACCTGAACCGCGCTTCTGGATGCTGGAGTCGATCCGGGACTTCGCGCTGGAACAGCTTGTCAGTTCGAGTGAGGCCCAGGATCTGCGCGCCCGTCACTGTCGATACTTCCGGGCGTTGGCCGAACGGATGGGGGAGGCCCTGCGGGCCGGCGAGCCCGAGGAGGTTGCTGTCTCGGTGTTCGAGGTAGATATCGACAACCTCCGGGCCGCCGTTGGGTTCGGGCTGGAGACAGGCGATGTGGGGCTGGTTCGGGACATCACCGCATCACTCCCTATGTACTGGATCGTCCGGGGTCTCTACACGGAAGCGCGGTTGTGGCTCGATCGCGCTCTCGCGCTTGGCGACGAGGAGGACGAGACGCGTCGGCGGCTGCTGTCGGCCCTCGGCACGATCGCGTACAGCCAGGGCGACCACACCGTTGCCGTGGCCGCCTCCGACGAAGCGGCGGCGCTCGCCATGCGGCTCGGCGGTGCGACCGAGCGGTTCCAGCTCCTCAAGGAGCGGGCCAGGGGGGCCGGCATGCGGGGCGAGATCGAGAGCGCCGAGAAGCTATGGCGGGAAGCTCTCGACGCGGCCATCGCCGTGGACAACGGGGTCGGCATGTCATCGTGCCGGCTCAATCTCGCGGCCCTGGCGAACAAGGCCGGCCGGCACGAGCGCGCGGAGGTGCTCCTCGCCGAGAATCTTCCGTTCGTCCGAGCCCGAGGGCAGACGCGATGCGAGGCGAACACCCTGGCCAGCATGGCGGAGACCTCGGTGTGCCGGGACCGAGCGCAGGACGCTGCCGAGGACGCTTTGGGCGGGATGAGGCGCGCGTGGCAGATCGGAGACAACCCGCTGGTGGCGTTCTGCCTCGACCTGTTCGCCGCCTCGGCCGCGGCTCGCGGAGACGTTCGGCGGGCCGCCACGATTCTCGGCGCGACTGAGGCGGCGCGGGAGGCGATGGGCGTCCCGCCCGACGAGCAGGAGGTGGCGATCCGTGCGCACGCCATCGGGCGGCTCCGCCGCGACGGCGGCGAGTTCGAGGCCGCCTGGGCGGAGGGCCGGGGGCTCGATCTGGGCTCTGCGCTCGAGCTGGCCGGGGCCCGCTAGGGGCCCGCGTGTCGGACGCCGAACGGTGAGTTCGGCCGCGCGCACGCACACCCGCGGCCTTAACGCTGTGTGCTAAGCTGTGGCCATGCGTGTGCACATAAGCCTTGAAGAGGATCTGGTTGCGGAACTCGACAGCCGTGTCGGCAGGCGCCGCCGCAGCGCGTTCATCGCGGAGACAGTCCGTCGGGCGTTGGATGATCGGCGCCGATGGGATGCCATCGAAGAGGCGGTTGGGACGATCCCGGATCGAGGTCACGGGTGGGACGCTGACCCCGCCGCCTGGGTGCGCTTGCAGCGACGCGGAGACAAGCGCCGAGTGGGGTAGGGCCGAGCAGAGGTGGCCCGGTTCCTCCTGGATACCACGGTTCTGATCGATGTCCTGCGTGGTCGATCGGCCGCGGAGCGGCTGCTCGAGCTCAGTGAAACGAGCGAAGTCCCTTTTGTCTGCGCCGTGAACATCGAGGAAGTGTTCCGGGGTGTCCGGAAGGGAGACGTGGGATCGGTGAGCCGCCTTCTGGAGGGCCTCCGCGTGGCCCCATTGGGCAGGGTCGAGGGCGAGGTCGCTGGGTCATGGCGTCGGGCGTTCGCTGATCGAGGGATCACGCTGAGCCAGGCGGACTGCCTTGTTGCCGCCGCCGCTGTCGGCGTCGGAGCCCGGCTGGTGACCGGTAACCCCAAGGACTTTCCGATGTTCGGCCTGACGGTGGAGCACTGGCCAGCAGGCCTCTAAGACTCTGCCTGCGTACTTCCGAAGAACCCGGCGCAGTCTATGTCGAGCGCTGCAGCCAACGCCACACCCGGTAGTTGCTGAAGTACAGGAGTGTGGCGATCGCCCAGAAGGCGGCCAGGTAGACAACGCCTCCGGCTGCTCCCTTCAGGACAGGCGGAAGAGCAAGGGGAAAGACGAGTAGTAGCAGAAACGCTTCTAGCGCGAGAATCACCCAGAAGCCCCGACGCGTGGCGAGGAACTTGCGAAGTGTTCCCATTGTGGGTGAACGACCCGAACGACGGGGACATGCTCCTCACCAAGATCAGTCGGAGGGGGGCTACTGGCGACGGGCCTTGTTCTAGGTTCCATAATGTCGCTTATAGGCGTTAGTTCCGTGTCTAGCGCAGCGCGTCGATCGACGCCGTCGCGACGATCCCTTCGGCGCTGCGCGCCAGTTCCGCGTCCAGGGTTACGAACGCGTCTGCCTGGAGCTGAGCGAGCGCGACGTACTCGGCGTTGTAGGTCGAGGCCCATCCCAACTGATCCGCCAGGTCCCAGGCCCGGCGCCGCAGCACGGCATCGCCAAGGAGCCTGATCGGCATCCGCCCGATGCGGGTTAGGCGGTCGCGCGCGACGTCGGCCGGGATCTCGCCCCTCTGGACGGCCTCGTGCAGAGCCGACAGCGTTTGGGAACGCAGGAGCGTCGGTGCGAGGAGCTTGTGCGCGCCTGGGGCCTCGACCCCCGCGCTCGCCAGATGGAGGACCGCGCTGGCGTCGACGACGAACCTGGTCATCGGGTACCTCGTATCGGGTGGAGGAGCGTCACAATACTACCGTTGCGCCCCTCCACCGTCGACACCTGCGGCGCCGCACGGCGCGCGGGGAAGCTCGGGTACGACCAGGTCTGGACTTGGGCCGAGCACCGGGTGGAGCGGTGCCTCTAGGTCTCACGGTTTCCAGTGGGCGAATGGATCTCCTTGGGCGTGGCGGCTCGCCTCGGTCGCAGCCGGTCACGCAGACCCCACTGAGCCACCCGCCACAGGGCCTCCAGGACGATGCGCCGGGAGATCTTCGAGCGACCGTGCTCGCGTTCTCGGAACGTGATGGGGACCTCGCCGATGGTGAAGCCCGATCTCCACGCCCGATAGGCCAGCTCGATCTGGAAGGCGTACCCATCCGAACGGATGCCTTCGGACAGCAGCGCCTCGAGAGCGCGCCGACGGTATGCCCGGAACCCACTGGTCGCGTCGGTGAGGGGGAAGCCGAGCGCCACCCGCGCGTAGCGGTTTCCCCCCTTCGACAGGGCCAGCCGCCCCCTTCCCCAGTTGGCCACCCCGCCCCCGGGCACGTACCGGCTTCCGATCGTCAGGTCGTGGCGGGACGCGCCCTGGAGGATCTTGGGGAGGTCATCAGGGCTGTGTGACAGGTCGGCGTCCATCTCCACCAGGACGTCGTAGCCGTCGGCCAGCCCCTTGCGGAACCCCGTGAGATAGGCGCTGGCCAGGCCCAGCTTGCCGCTTCGGCGGATCAGGCGCAGCCTCGGCTCCTGCTCGGCCATGGCCGCCACCACGTCGGCGGTCCCGTCGGGCGAGTCGTCGTCGACCACCAGCGCATCGATGTTCGGCCCGGCGGCCATCACTCCCGCCAGCACCGGGGCGATGGTCTGCGCCTCGTTGTAGGTTGGGAGGATGACGAGGACTCTCGGCTCGGCCCCTCCGGCGATGTGGGCGGGAGCCCTTGGCTCGGGTTCCCTCCGCGTGGAGCCCCGCCCCTCCCCCGCCGGGGGAGCAGTCGGGGTGGCGGCCTGCCTCCGCCTGGGTGCCGCGAGGGCCAGCGCACCGAGCGCGACGATCCCGCAGGCCCACGGAAACCAATCGCCGAAACGCACGTAGATGGTGCGGGCGTCCGACCCCGCGACGGTGTGCCGCAGGATCGTCTGCTCGAAGAGCCCCGTCCGGCGCACCACCTCGCCACGGGGGTCGATCACGGCGCTCTCCCCCGAGATTGCGGCTTGCACGATCCACCGGCCGGTCTCCACGGCCCGGATCTCGCTCATGATCACGTGCTCCCGGGACGCCACCGACTCGAGGAAGGTGGAGTCGTTGGTGGTCAGGACCACCACGTTCGCCCCCTCGGCCACGAACCTGCGGAACAGGTCCGGAAAGACGTTCTCGAAGCAGATCGGGGGAGCCACGGCCAGGCCATTCACCTGGAACACATCAAGCTCCCCTCCGGGAGCCAGGTCCCTCGAGGTCGGGCGGTACCGGTCGGTCCAGTTGAACAGGGGCCGGAAGGGCACGTACTCGCCGAACGGGACCAGGTGGGTCTTGGTGTACCTGGCCAGGACCTCGCCCTCCCCCGAGTAGTGAAGGACCTGGTTGTAGAAGCGGTTGTCCGGGGCCTCCGTGATCGCCCCTACGAGCGTCGGGACGCCGACGGCACGGATGGAGCCCTCGACCCGGGCGGCCAGCTCGGGGTCTCGGGTGGGGTCTCGGTCGAGGGAGTTCTCGGGCCATACGGCCAGGTCCGGCGGATCGGCGGCCAGCTCCCGGTGCAGGACGATGTGGTTCTCCCCCACCGCCTCGCTCTGCAGCAGCCGGTCCGAGGCCAGGGCCCTTGGCACGTTCCCTTGCACCACCGCGACGTCGAGGGAGGGCCCGGTGGCCTTCGGGAGCGGGATCAGGCCCGGGAGCAGCGCGGCGGCCACCCCCACCCCGGCCAGCGCGGCCGCCCTCCTGGGAGCGCTCCGCACACCCGCCAGGACCCCCAGGAGCAGCGCGTTGACCAGGAACACCACGAAGGTCACCCCCCACACCCCGGTGACCGAGGCCAGCGGCAGCAGGAGGCCGTTGTCGTGCTGCGTGTTGCCGAGGGCTCCCCAGGCGAACCCTCCCAGGGGCCAGCTGGCCCGGAACCAGTCCACGGCCGTCCACAGGGCGGCCCCAGCTACCGCGGAGCGAAGCGGCCGCCCGTCGCGCCAGATCAAGGGCAGCACGGCCCCGAACAGCGCTGCGTAGGCAGCCTGGCTGACCGACAGGGGTAGCCAGGCGATCGCGCCGAGCGGAAGGATCCAGTGGAGCAGGATCGCGTAGTACGCGAGGCCGAAGGCGAGTCCCAGCAGCACTCCCCGCCGGACGCTTGCCCCGGACAGAGCCCACAGGAGCGGGATGAGCGCGGCGAAAGCCAGGGGGCCGACATCGGCCGGGGGGTTCGTCAGCGACATCAGCCCCCCCGCTCCCACCGCCGAGGTCAAAGCGACGGGGAGGGAGCGACGACTTTGGCTCAGGCGCAATCGCGACAGTACATGCGCTTCTTGTCCGCGAGCTGGCTCCGGATGGGCTTCACCAGGTAGCAGCGCTGACACACGAACTCCGTGTCCTTCTTGGGCTCGACCTTGACCGAGAACGTCTCGATCCGGTCATCCCTGCCCACGGAGAGGATAGACTCCTCCTCTTCCTCCTCGCCGGCGGAAGGTCGCTCCTCCGGCTTCTTGGTCAGGATCTCCTCGAGGCTTGCCTCGCCGGACTCCTCTTCCGCGCCGGCCTCGGCGACGGCTTCCTCTTCCTCTTCGTCGTCCTCTTCGACATCCGGTGCGAGCTCTTCTTCCTCTTCCACTGTTCTTCGCCTCACCACGCCATCCTTGTCTTGGTTCCTTCCCCGAATCCGCCGGGATTCTACGCTCGGGCCGGGCAAGCACAATACCCGGAGCGTCCAATCGCTAACCGAGGAAGGGGCCGGGTTGTTCCCGTGAGACCGGGAAAGTCCGCCAGAACTCTCGGCCGGACATAAGAGAGGGACCCAAGAGACCTTTGGGGCCGCCAGCCGCCGGGGCGGCTTGCGTTCTCTACTCGGCCTCTTGGGTCCGGCGCCGGCCGCCCCGAGGGGGGCGGCGAGCGCCCGTTACTCTAAGCCCCGTATCGGTCAAGTGTCAACGGCCCATTCAGAGTCGTTCTCGTGCCGAGACGCTGTCATCCAGCCCCTCATGTCTCAACTCTTGACCCTCGGTTGAGAGTTGGTCGCGACCTCGGTCGTCGGGCGCCGTGTGTCTTCTTCCTGGGAAGCGTCGTCCCCCGGCCGTATCCTAGGCGCCGATGGTTGTGCTTCGAGCCGACCCATGGGCGCCTGAGTTCGGCACCGGGTTCGAAGCTCCGCTCGACGAGCCTCCCTACCCCATGGCGGATCCGTTCGTGGAGACGCGCGACTGGTCCGCTCCCCTCTCCCCCGCCCCACGGCATGCCGGTGAGGTCCTGTTCGTGGACGGGGTCCGTCGGGTGGAGCTGCGTCTCCTGGCGGACGAAGGCGACCGAAGGGTCCCCGGGCTGTTCGGCTCATGGGCCGTCGGAGCCGTCCGGTGCGACGGACGGGCCACGTTCGACGATCACCGGGTGGGCCGGGCGGTGATCCTCGCCGGAGGGATGATCGCCGAAAGGGCGGACATCCCCTGTGGCGCGGCGCGGCTGGAGTTCGAGCCCGCCGTCGAGTCGGGGATGGACCCGAACCGGCCGTTGCTTCGTCTCCAGGAGCTCATGCGGGAGGCGGAGGGCGCCCTGGCCGCGCGCCTGGTCCTCGGTGGCGCGCCACTGGTGCTGGTCGACGGACCCCTCCGGCTGGGCGAGCAGACGGACGTCCCGGTGGTGGGCATCGTGAAGAGATTCCTTCGCCGCTATCTGGACACGGAACAGGAGGCGCTGCTCGGGCGTCTCGGCCCTGCGCAGAGGACTCCTGCGTTTGCCCTCAAGGACCTCGGGGGCGCCGTTCGCGGGTTCTCCTGGTACACGCGGCTCATCGACCTGCGGCCCCCGTGGCACGACCATGCCGGGATCGTCCGGTGCGAGGTCCGGGCGGGGCTGGGTCTCGACCGGGCCGTCGCGGTCGCCGACGCCGTCACGGCGCTCCTCCCCGCGTACGCGGGGCGCCCGGCGGATCCGCGGACGCCCCAGAACCTGGCGCCCGTGAGCGGGCTGGAGGCATGGTTACGGCACCGGATGGGGGACCGGGCCATGGTGCGTCGGGCGCTGGTGAGCTGGCTGGCCACGAGGGAGGAGTGAGGTGGACGTGAAGGATCTCGGCGGAGATGAGCCGATAGGAATGGACAGCGAGTTGGGACCTGCCGAGGCGAGCGAGCCGGTGGGCATGGTGTTGGGTACGGAGGACTCCACTCCCCTGACCTTCTGGGTGGGCGTCTTCCCCCATGCCTACCTCCAGCTGGACGACGCCGTCGTCGTCGATACCGAGGTGCCCGGCCGAGGGCGGGTCCGGGTCGCCGGGATCGTCCAGGACGCCCGGGCCCGGCACGAGGGCGCCTCGTTCGACACCGACGTGTTCCTGGTCGATCGTGGCGTGCTCCCCGTGGACACCGCGGTTGCCGCCCAGGTGGTGGTCACCCGTTTCGAACCCGAGGTCCTCGTGCCGCCGCTGCCGGGGCTCACGGCCTACCGGGCACGGGGCAAGGACCGGGACGAGGCCCTGTACTTCGATCAGATGGCCCGCCGGGTGCCGGCCGGGCTGTCCCGGGACGGGGAGCCCGTCTACCTGGACCTGGACTTCCTGGACGGCTCCAGGGGAGCCCACGTGAACATCTCAGGGGTGTCCGGAGTGGCCACGAAGACCAGTTACGCCCTGTTCCTCCTCTACTCGCTGTTCCACTCCCCGGTCCTGGGAGGCCTGAGGGGCAACACCAAGGCCATCGTGTTCAATGTCAAGGGCGAGGACCTCATGTGGGTGGACAGGGCCAACGCCAGGCTTCCCGAGGCCGATCGGGCCCAGTACGAGCGCCTGGGGGTCCCGGTGGGGCCGTTCGAGTCGGTGGGGTTGTGGGCTCCTCCCCGTCCCCGGACGGGAGAGGGCGCCATCCCTCATGTGGAGAGCCGCGCTGGGGGGGTCACCGCCTACTACTGGACCCTCAGGGAGTTCGTCAGGGAGAGGTACCTGCGGTTCCTCTTCGCCGAGGCCGAGGACGAGCGCTCCCAGATCGCCGACCTGGTGGCCAGGGTGGAGACCTACCTCGACCGGGAGTGCGAGGACGATCCCGAGCACGACGCGACGGTCGTCTTCGGGGGCTATCCCGTGACGGACTTCACGGCTCTGTGTGACCTGATCCGGGAGAACGTGGAGGACGAGCACTCTCCGTGGCGGGGGCGGCTTTCGGATGCCACGGTCGCGGCGTTCGTCCGCCGTCTGGAGGCGGCGCGCTTTCGCATGGGCCACCTCGTGTGGGGGCGAGAGGCCGAGGAGCCTGCCCGCCACCGGATCGACTGGGAGGCCAGCCAGGTCACAGTGGTGGATATCCACAACCTCCACGACCGGGCCAAGCGGTTCGTCACCGGGGTGGTCATCAAGCGGCTCTTCGAGCACAAGGAGCGGATGGGCCGCCGCGAGCCTCTGGTCTTCCTGGTCCTCGACGAGCTCAATCGCTATGCCCCTCGAGACGGTTGGAGCCCGATCAAGGAGGTCCTGCTGGACGTGGCCGAGCGGGGGCGGTCGCTCGGGATGATCCTGATCGGCGCGGAGCAGACCGCGAGCGAGGTGGAGCGGCGGGTCATCGCCAACTCGGCCTTCCGGGTCGTGGGGCGCCTGGACACCGCCGAGGCAGGGCGGAGCGAGTACGGGTTCCTGCCCGCGGTCACCCGGTCTCGCGCCTCGATCCTCAAGCCGGGGTCGATGATCCTGCAGCAGCCCCATATCCCGATCCCCATCCAGGTCCGGTTCCCCTTCCCCTCCTGGGCCACCCGGGCGGAGGAAGCCGCCACCGCCGGCGGCGACCCGTTCGCCTCGTTCGAAGGCGAATGACGGTCTGTCACCCCCCCTCCCACGTGGTAGACTGTGGTCCACAGGATTCTACGTGGAGAGAGGGGAAAAGGCATGGCCAAGCGAAACCTCACGGTTCAATTGGACGAAGGCGTGATCCGGCAGGCCAAGGTCCTCGCTGCCAAGCGAGGAACGTCCGTCAGCGGACTCGTGGCAAAGCAGTTGGAAGAGCTCGCCGATCAAGAGGCCCGCTACGAGGATGCCCGGCGCCGGGCCGCGGACATCATGGCTCAGGCCGTCGCGCGCGGCGGCAGGAACTGGCGGCGGGAGGAGCTCTACCCGCGGTAGCCATCGATGATCGACGACAAGGCCACGTTCGTCGACACCAACGTCCTTGCCTACGCGCACGATGGATCGGAGTCGATCAAACAGCCCGTGGCTCAGGCCCTGCTAGAGGGCCTCTGGCAGAGCGGAACGGGTGTTCTGAGCACTCAAGTCCTCCAGGAGTTCTACGTCGTAGTTACCAGGAAGTTCGACCCTCCAATGACCCTCCGCGCGGCTCGGGAGGTCGTCGCTCTGTATGCGCAGTGGGCTGTCGTGGAGGTTGACGTGGCCCTCATCCTCGCGGCTTCAGAACTTGAGGAACGGCACCGGCTTTCTTTCTGGGACGCTCTCATCGTCGAGGCAGCGAGGCGCGCCGGAGCAACACGCCTCGTCTCCGAGGATTTTCAGTCGGGTCGAAGCATCGTGGGTGTCCGGCTGGAAGACCCGTTCATTGAAGCTGTCTAGTCAGTAGGCCGGCGCGGTCGAGCGATCCTCGCTTCTACCAGCGGCCCCTATGGACGACGTCGTCGAACGGGCGACGGTTGGGGTTCCTTGTCGGCGCGAGCGGGCGGTCTGCCGGGTAGCCGAAGGCGATCAGGTAGGCGCAGTAGCGATCCTCCGGATGGCCGAGGATCTGTCGCGCCATGTCCTGGTCCATGACCGAGGCGTGGCCGCTGCCGATCCCCAGGTCCGCGGCAGCCAGCATCATGCTCATCGTGGACTGGCCCAGGTCGTACTCGATCGAGCCCCTCGTTTGCGGATCGTCGGCCTGAGGGGCGATGAGGGCGATGGTCGCGGCGGACGTCGCCACGTGTGCGGCGTGCCGCCACACCTTGGAGAGCTCCTCCAGCCGGCGCCGGTCGGTGCAGACGACGAAGTCCCACGGCTGCGTGTTCATGGAGGACGGCGAACGCCGTCCGGCATCGAGGATCCGGTCGAGATCCTGCGGCGAGATCGGTCGATCCGTGTACCGGCGAACGTTCCTTCGGGCGCGAGTGGCGTCCCATGTCTCCACGCCGGGAAATGTACTCCGGATGTGAGCTATGGCGTCCTCGTTGGCCTTGAACGAGCGGTGCGAGTGTCCCTGGCCACCGGTGAGCCGCAACGTGGGCCGAAGGATGGCATAATCCCGGCGGGACCGAATCACAGCCGTGTGATTCCTGTCACTTCCCCGGGTAGAGTGAGGCCATGAGGCTGCTCCACACGGGCGACTGGCACGTCGGGAAGGCCATCCGGGGGCGCTCCCGGGCCGAGGAGTTCCACGAGGCGCTTCAGGAGGTGGTCGGTATCGCCCTCCAGGAGGGCGTCGACGTCGTCCTCGTGGCCGGAGACCTGTACGAGCACCGCTCCCCCGCTCCCGAAGCCGATGCTCTGGTCTTCGAGGCCCTGGTCCTCCTCCACGAGGCCGGCATCCGAATGGTGGCCATCCCCGGCAACCACGACTCGGCGATCCGACTGGAGGCGCTGGCCAGGCTGCTCGCGCCCATCGGCGTGACCATGGTCCCCCGCGTCGTTCCTCCCGACCGGGGCGGCCTGGTGGAGATCCACGCCCGCGATGGAGACGAGGCCGCCATGATCGCCTGCGTGCCGTTCGTCCCCGAACGCCGGTTCGGCGACGCGGCAGCCCTGTTCCGGGCCACGGAGGACTGGTACCAGAGCTACGCCGAGGGCATGGGCCGGCTGCTCGGGGCCATGACCGAGCCCTTTCGGGACGACCGGGTGAACGTCCTTCTGGCCCATCTGTTCACCGACGGCGCCATCCCCGGCGGGGGGGAGCACCAGATCACCATCGGCATCGAGTACGCCGTGTCGCCCTCCCGGCTGCCGGCGACGGCCTCCTACGTAGCCCTCGGCCACGTCCACCGGCCGCAGTCCGTCCGGGGTGCCCCCTCTCCTACCCGCTACTCCGGGTCACTCCTTCAGCTCGACTTCGGCGAGACCGAGCAGACGAAGTCGGTGGCCATAGTGGAAGCGTCCGCGGGCCGCCCGGCCAAGGTCCGCGAGGTGGCGCTGTCGGCCGGCAGGCGACTTCTGGACCTCGAGGGCGGGCTGGACGACGTGGTGGAGAAGGGGCGGGCGCTTCGGGACGCCTACCTCCGAGTGTTCGTCCACACGGACGGTCCGGTCCCGGGCATCGCCGAGCAGGTCAGGGACGCCCTCCCGAACGCGGTCGACGTGTCGCTACGGTACGAGCGCGCCGAGGCCACGGACGACGGGCCGCCCCTCTCCTCCCTCCAGCCGCGCGACCAGTTCGTCTCGTACTTCCGCCGCGAGCACGGCGTCGACGCGGTCCCGGAGAGCCTCATGGGTGCGTTCGACGAGGTCCTCCAGGAGCTCCAGGAAGGCGGCTGATGCGCCCTCTCCGGCTCGAGGTCAAGGGTTTCACGGCCTTCCGCGACCGGCAGGAGCTCGACCTGGCCGATCTGGACGTGTTCGCCATCGCCGGCCCCACGGGATCCGGCAAGTCCTCGCTGCTCGACGCGATGACCTACGCCCTGTACGGCCGGGTCGAACGAGTCGGGGATCGGGTCGGCCAGCTCGTCAGCCAGGGCCAGCCGCGCATGGCGGTGATGCTCGAGTTCGAGGTCGGGTACGACCGCTTCCGTGTCACTCGATCCACGCCGGCGAAGGGGGCCACGAAGGTCCTGCTGGAACGCCTCAGGGACGGCGAGTGGAGCCAGGCCGGCGATGGAGCCGATCGTGTCCGCGAAGCGGGGCCGATGATCGCTCGGATGATCGGCCTGACCTATGACGGCTTCACTCGATCGGTCCTGCTCCCCCAGGGCCGGTTCGCCGAGTTCTTGGTCGGCGACCCGAGGAAGCGCCGGGACATCCTGACCGAGCTGCTCGGACTGTCGCTGTTTCGCCGAGTGGCCGAGCGCGCCGGGGCGATCGCCAGGGATTCGGCGATCAGGGCCCAGACGATGACCGACATGCTGGGGCGCTACGCCGACGCCACGGCCGAAGCGCTGGCGGAGGCCAAGGCGGCCGCCAAAGGAGCCCGGATCCGAGAGAAGGCACTGGGCCAAGCCGCGGAAGGGGTGGTGGGGATCCTCGGACGCTGGGAGAAGGCGAAGCGCTCGATGGACGACATACACGCATACGCCGAAGAGGCTTCCCGCGCCGCCGAGGGCGCCGCCGAGGCCGCCGGCGAGGTCACCACGCTCTCCGAGCGGCTCGACGAGGCCGCCGCCGCGGTCGACGAGCACGCGTCCGCCGTGGCCGAAGCACAGAAGGCGCTGGACCACGCCAACGCGGCGCTCCGGGACGCCGAGGCGGAGGTCGGGTCGGCGAGCGACCTGGTCCGGGTTCAGGTCCAGGCCCACGCGCTGACCCAGGCCGCCCGGGCCCGAGAGGCGAAGGAAGCCGAACGGGCCGACCAGACGGAGGTGGCGGAAAGACTGGCAGAGGCGCTGGCGGCCGCGGAGCTGGGGTTGGCCGGGCGCCAAGAGACGGTCGCGAGGAGAGAGACCGACCTCCGTGAGGCCGAGGCCACACTGGAGGAGGCCCGCCACGCGGACCTCGTGGCCGCCGTCTCGGCGCGTGTGAAGGCCGGGGACCCTTGTCCCGTCTGCGGCCTCCCCCTGAAGAAGGCCCCGAAGCGAGGGGTGGCCGGGGCGGTCGGGGCGGTTGAGAAACGGGAGAAGGCGGTGGCCGCGGCCCGGAGGGCCGTGGAGGCGGCGGGCAAGCACCTCGCCGGCGCCCAGCGTTTCGTCGACACGGCCCGTCGAGAGGTCGAGGCCAACGCAACGCAGCAAGTACGGTTGACCGCGGAGATCGACGAACTCGACCGGGCCATCTCCGACCATCGCACGGCTCTCCGAGAAGCCCTCGGCGACCCCCTCCCCTCCGACCCGGCGGCGGCTCTGGAGGAGAGGCTGGCCGAGCTGCAGCGGCTCGACCGAGCTGAACGCGATGCCACGCGCGCGGTGGCGGAGGTCACGCAGGCCACGCCCAAGCTGGAGCGGGAACGGGACCGGGTGGCCGCGCTGATCGACCGGGTGCGGGATCGCCTGGGCGCGGACCACCAGCTCCTGTTCGACCGCGCTGCCCGCGCACTCGGCAAGGACGAATCCCCCGTTGCCCTGCCTTCCCCGCCGAAGACAGACGATCCGGCCGCGCTTCGGACGTTCGCCGCGGGCCTGGCCGAGGCTCTTTCCGCATTCGCCGGCCACATGGAGCGCGAGGTGGAGGAACGCTCCCTGATCGAGACGGGCCTGCTCGACGAGGCCGTAGCGGTGGTGGATGGGTTGGTCGGGCCTGCTGCGACGCTCGAGGCGCTGGCCCGGGCCGTCGACCAAGCATGCAAGGGGGCTACCGCCGAGGTCGCCACGTCCGCGCAGACGGCCGGGGCCCTGGCCGATCGGATCGAAGAGAAGAAGCAGCTTGCCGAGGAAGCGAAGGTCCACGGCGAGCGGTCGCAGCTGTTCAGGCGGCTCGCTCTGGAGCTGCGGGCCGACCGGCTGATCGCGTTCCTCCAGGCGGAGGCGCTTCAGGTCCTGGCAACGGCGGGATCCACGCGACTGGCGACGCTCTCGGATGGCCGCTACCGGCTGGCGTGCCGGGAGGACGAGTTCTTCGTCGTGGATACCTGGAACGGCGACGAGGAGCGAAGCGTGCGAACCCTCTCCGGCGGCGAGACCTTCCTGGCGTCTCTGGCCCTGGCCCTGGCGTTGTCAGAGCAGGTCCGTTCCTTGTCGGTGACCGACCGGGCACGGCTGGACTCGCTCTTCTTGGACGAGGGGTTCGGCACGCTGGACCAGGAGAGCCTGAGGGTCGTCGTGGAGGCCATCGAGCAGCTCGGAGGCAACGGCCGTCTGGTCGGCGTGATCACCCACGTCCCCGACCTGGCGGAGCAGTTCCCCCGCTTCGAAGTGCTGAAGTCGCCGCGCGGCAGCCGGGTCAGCCTGGTCGCGTAGCGAAACTACCGCGCGTAGACCTCTCGACCTCGAGAGACGGTGAGGACGGGCCGGAGCTCGCGGATATCGGCCGCGATGAACGGGTCCTCTTCGTAAGCCGCGAAGTCCGCTTGCATACCCGGCCGGAGCTGACCCTTCTTCTGCTCGAGATGGGCCAGGCGGGCGCTCCCCATCGTGAAGAGTCGAATGGCCTCCTCTCGCCTCATGCGCTGGCTCGGATCGTGATGCGACTCCAGGGCCAGCAGCCCGTACATGGGATCGAGCGGCGTGACGGGCGAGTCCGACCCCGCTCCCACCTCGAGCCCACGGGACAGGAGCGTCCCGAACGGGTTCATGCGCGCGGCCCTGTCCGGACCGAGCCGCCGCTCGTAGAGTGCGCCGGGATGCCCCCATTCGGAGTCGAAGGCGGGTTGCACCGAGATGGCCAGTCCGAGGGCGGCGGCTCGTTCCACCTGGTTCCCGCTGGGGATCTCGAAGTGCTCGATGCGGTGGCGTCGGGCACGGAAGTGCCGGCGTTGCCGGGAGTCCAAGGCGCGGTACACGCGCTCCCACACGCTGATCGCCTGTTCGATCGCGGCGTCTCCGATGGCGTGCACGCCCACCTGGAGCCCCGCCAGGTGAGCGTTGTGGAAGACCTCCGCCAGCTCGTCGTCGGCCTCGTAGAGCACGCCCGTTCCTTCGCCGTCCACGTAGTGCTCGGACACGGCGGCGGTCCGGGCGCCGATCGAGCCGTCCAGCGAAAGGTCCCCGCCGATGGTCTCCAGGCCAAGGCTCATGATCCAGGGGATGTCCTTGTCCGCCACGTAGGCCACGACGTCGACCGGCAGCCGGTCCGCGTGGTCGAGGAGGACCTCGACTTCCCGCCTGCCGTGAGACAGGGGAATGGACATCTCGTGCACGCAGGTAACCCCGCGGGATGCGGCGAGCGCCGTCGCTTGAAGCTGCAGCTCTCGCACCTCGTGGTCACTCAGAGCCTCGTGGAACCATCGCTGGAGCCGTCGGTTGGCCTCTCGCCTCACGGTCCCCGTGGGCCGGCCGTCGGAGTCGCGGTCGACGCCGTCCTCCGCCGCTGCGCCGGACTGCTCTATGGCGGCGGTGTTGGCCAGGGCGATGTGCCCATCGGCTCGGATGAGGATGACCGGCACGTCCCCGAGGTCATCGAGATCGGACAGGGTTGGCAGGGTGGGGGCCTCCCAACGGCTCTCGTCGAACCCGTGGGCCAGGACCTTGGTCGGGGCGTGCCTCATCTCCTCGGCCACCATGCCCAGCATGTCGGCGGCCGATCGGGCTCGCTCCACCGGGATGCCGATGGCCGAGAGGGTGGTTCCGGTGAGATGGACGTGCGTGTCGATGAACCCGGGCATGATGGTGGTCCCCGGGAGGTCGACCACTCGTTCCGCCTTGGGCGGCTCCCCCACCCCGACCCGTTCGATGTGCCGGCCGTCCACCAGCAGCCACTCCCCCGTCGAAGGGTGGGTCAGCGTGTGGACCTTGCCCGCGCGGTACAGGGTCTTCACGCGTGAGTGATCCCGTTCGCGGAGGTGGTGGTGGTCCGAGCCTGCATGCCTCAGCTCCCCACAAGAGAGAGCCGAACCCTCCGCCGGTTGTTCTCGCGGTTGGGGTCGATGATCACGACGCTCTGCCAGGTGCCCATGGCCAGCCGTCCACTCTCGACGGGGACGGACAACGAAGGGCTGATCATGGTGGGGAGCAAGTGGTCCGCGCCGTGCCCGACCGATCCATGCCGGTGCCGGTAGCGGTCGTCGCGGGGAAGGAGGCGGCCCAGGGTCTCCTCCAGATCCTCTTCGGATCCGGATCCGGTTTCCATGAGCGCCAGCCCCGCCGTGGCGTGCGGGAGGAAGACGTGGAGCAGCCCATCGGAGCCTGCGTCACGAGCGAAGGCCTGCACCCGGTCGGTGATGTCCGTGACCAGCCTTCCTGCCGTGTCGACCTCGAACTCGTCCACCCTCACCGGGCCGGAGATTACCCCATGAGCTCGGTCCCGGATCAGCTGGTGGGCATCGAGAGGAGCTCCTTCGACTGCTGGCGCCACCAGCGCCGGCCGGATTCTGGCAGCGTGTAGATCGGGTCGTGGTAGGGATACTGCCGGGTGAGGGCCTCCGGGTCGTCGTACTCGATGCCCGTCCGGTAGTTCTTCGTCCAGTAAGAGATGCCCTTCTCCCGATCGTAGGCCTCCACCTGGTGCACCCATCGCTTCCCCACGAAGGGAACGTCGCACACGATCCTTGGCGTGGCGAATCCGGGTAGGTACCCCATGATGGCGTGCTGGAGGTCCTGGGCCTCCCACACCGCGGTCCGCCAGTGCTCGGAGTTGGGGATCATGTCGCACATGTAGAAGTAGTAGGGCAGGATCGAGCATTGGTCGAGAAGCGTGAAGCACAGGTTCAGCAGGTCCTTCGGCGTCGTGTTCACTCCTCGCAGCAGGACCCCCTGATTGCGGACGTCCCGAAAGCCGCACTCCAGGAACTGCTTCGAGGCCCTGGCCACCAACGGGGTCAGAGAGTTGGCGTGGTTCACGTGCGTGTGCACGGCGATGTTGATCCCTCGCCGGCGCGCCTTTCCCCCCAGCCGCTGCATCCCCTCTTGCACCTCGGGCTGGAGGAAGTGCTGGGGAAGGCCCATCAGCCCCTTGGTGGCCAGGCGGATGTCGCGGATGTTCTCGATGTCCATGAGCGCGGAGACGAACTCCTCCAGGCGCTTGATGGGGATGTTCCCGACGTCACCGCCCGAGACCACCACGTCCCGCACGGAGGGTGTCTGCTCGAGGTATTCGAGCATCCTCTGCTGACGATCCGGCTGCCTGAGCTCGAATCTGTACTTGGCCACCTGTGGCGTGCTGTTGCCAACCAGGTCCATGCGCGTGCAGTGGCCACAGTACTGGGGGCAGGTCGAGAGCAGCTCGGCCAGCACCTTCGTCGGGTAGCGGTGTGTGAGGCCCTCCACCGCCCACATGTCGGCCTCGTGGAGGCTGTCGCGCGTGGCCCGGGGGTGGCTCGGCCACTCCGGCTCCCGCTCCGAGAACGCGGGCGCCATGTACCGCCGGACCGGATCGGCGTACAGGTCCTCCTCGCCCATCGTGTTGATCATCTGGGGAGGGATCAGCATGGACATGGTGGCTCGCTCGAACATGTCCCGCTCGATGTCGGAGGCCAGCCGGTCGGTGAGATAACCGCCCACCGCTCCTTTGAGCTCCTTGAGGTTCTTGACGGTGTGAGCTCGCTGCCACTGGGCGCTTTCCCACTGAGCACTCGTCACGCCTCGGTAGCCTGGAAACCGCGTCCAGTCCGGCTCCACGAACTCGCGGTCCAGCGGGTAGCGGAAGGGTTGTTCGGACGCGTGCGCCCGGGGCTCGCGGTGCCCCGGGCGGTCCATGTTCCGGGGCGGCCCTCCTACGCCGGGACTCGGCTGAGCGGTCTCATCCATTGCCTATACCTTCGGCTCGTGACGAAGGGATTTGAGGCTCAAGGGTATCTCACCCGATGATCCTCCGGCAAATATCTCATTTGGTCGAAGTTCCTACGGTCGAGGGCCTTGTTCGCCTATGATTCCTTCGTGATCGACGATCGGGATCTGTCCATCATCGCCGCCCTGCAAGAAGACGCACGCGCAACCTTCGCGGACATCGGAAACAGGGTGGGCCTGGCCGCCTCGAGCGTGCATCAGCGGGTGCGGAAGCTCGAACAGGCGGGGGTTATCGAGGGATACCGAGCGCAGGTCGACCCGCAGGCGCTCGGGCTGTTCGTGACCGCCCTCGTGTCCGTGATGCCCCTCGACCCCAGGCAGCCGGACGACCTACCGGATCGCGTTCTGGATTTCCACGAGGTGGAGGACTGTCACTCCGTGGCCGGGGCCGAGAACTACATCCTCAAGGTCAGGACGAGCACGACCGCCGACCTCGAGGACTTCCTGCGGCGCCTCCGGGAGAGGGCTGGGGTCCAGACGCGCACCACCGTGGTCCTTTCGACGCCGTTCGAGCATCGCCCGATCGCCCCGGGCCAGACCTAGTGAGGCTCGGAGGCCTCGTGGGCGGATCCTAGAAAGGGGCCTCGCCCCTTCGATCGGAGGGTCCAGGGTGGTCCAGGCTGTACATGGCGAACGATCCAGGACTCTGGGGTGGCGGGCCTTCGCGCTCCAGCCCGGCCTTGAACCTGCCCGCATGAAGGACCACGTCGCGGATCAGGCGACCCGAGCACCCCTTCACCAGATAGGCGTAGGCGCCCACGTCCTCCGCGCCCTGGCTCAGGGCCGCGTCGTCGTAGACCGTAAGGATGATCACCTGGGTGAGCGGAAGGAACTCCTTGATCAGCCTGGTGGCTTCGATCCCCCCCATGCTGGGCATCCGAAGATCCATCAGGATCACGTCCGGAGCGAGATCTCGGGCAAGAGCAACGCCGTCTGAGCCGTCCGCAGCCTCTCCGACGATCGGGATTCCTTCCTCTTCCAACAGGTTGAGGAGGGCCCGCCGAAAGCCGCCCTCGTCGTCCACGACCAGGACCCGGGGGCCGCGCGGCGTCTGGGCGAGCGTCGTCACCGGAGAGCCGCCTGCATCTGGGGGAAGGCCACCCGGATCGCGGTTCCCTGGCCCGGCCGCAATCGAAGCTCCCACGTCCCGCCGGCCATCTCGACCCGCTCGCGCATCGCCACCAGGCCGAAGTGGCCGGTCCGAAGCAGGCCGTGCACGGCGCTGGTGTCGAATCCCACGCCGTCGTCGCGGATGTCCAGGACGACCGACCGCTGGTCCCGGGACAGCAGGACCCAGACGTGGGAGGCCCCAGCGTGCTTGCCGATGTTGGTCAGGGCTTCTTGAGCCACCCGGTACAGAGCGGTCTCCAGCTCAGGATCCAGGCGCTCCTCGATCGCCGACTCCATCGAGCATTCGATCCCGAGCCGGCGCGCGAATCCTTCGACTTGGTCCCTGAGGGCGGCTGCCAGACCTCGCTCGTCCAGGGCGGGGGGCCGGAGGCCGGCCATCATTCGGCGGAGGCTTTCGATGTTCTGTGCAAGCTCCTGCCGAGCCTCGTCGAGAACGCCGGTGGCGCCCGCGACCTGTCCGCGCTCCAGTCGCAGGTGTGCCAGATCGATGTCCAGGCCCAACTCCGAGAGACGCTGGATGGGACCATCGTGCAGCTCTCCCGCGATCCGGATCCGCTCCTGCTCCGTCGCTCGAAGCGACCTGTCGAGCAGGGCCGCTCGCTCCGCCTGGGCATGTTGGAGCTCATCGAGCGTTCCCTCCAGGGCGACACCCTGGGCGCGAAGCTCGACCACCCTGGCGGCGACCTCCCTCACCAGGCCTGCCATGCGCAGAACGACCAGCAGGAACAGGACGGCGCAGCCACCCGCGATGACCGGTACGTGGATGTCGCTGCCCCGTGCGCCCTGGACGGCAAGTACGGCCACCGGGATGAGCGACGCTCCTGCCAGCAAGACGAGGCGGACTCGGGTGAGCCTTGTCTCTCGATCAGGGGCGGGCTCGGACAGCGGGCGCATCGCCGGATGGAGAGCGGCCGCACCCCAGAGCACGTTGGAGAGGATCCATGCACCGTCCACCGGGTGGCCCGTGAAGTACGTGCCGTGCTGCGCCAGCACCGCGTAGACGGCGTCGGCGACCAGCAGGAAGAGGAGGCTCAGGCTGAGCAGGCGATAAGCGCCGGTTCGAGCCCCAGGCGAGATCAGGAGCCTCGCCGCCACGGCGATGAGCAACACGTCGCCCAGCGGATATGCGATCGAGACGACCCGTTCGAGCCAGGACAGCGATGGGTCGTACGCGAAGGGAACCACGAGGTACACCCACAACAGGACGGTCAGTCCGGTCGTCACGATCGCCGCGTCGATCAGGCTGGCCCGGTCGCGCCCGGGGATCCGCCCGCGAACCAGAAGGAGGAGCCCGACCGCGATGATGGGATATCCCGCGAGGTAGAAGGCGTCGGCGGCCGAAGGGAACGGCGCCTCTACGCGCAGGACCAGCTCGTAGTAGCTCCATGTCATGTCGCCGACCGCGAACGAGAGCACCCCCGCGGCGAAGAGGTACCAGGCCGCCCGCCTGCGAGGGCGATGCAGGCGCACGCCCAAGAGGATCGCTGCTACCGCGGACAGGTTCAGCGCGTCGTACGACAGACTGTGCAGGGCCAGCGACGGCAGCAGGAAGTATCCGCCCGTCGCCAGCGTGCCCGCCAGCAGGTAGGCAAGCCAGGGCTTCGGCCTCACGTAAGTGATATCGGAAGCCGCGGTGCCAGCCGTTAGGCAGACCAACGGAGGATCGGCCCAACTCCCTCCCAGGCGTCGAGCCGGCATTAGGCTTGTGGCCCGTGGACGAGCGAGTCTTGCTTGTGGAGGACGATGCCTCCATCCGAGAGGTGGCGGCGATGGGCCTGAAGCAGGCTGGCTTCCGGGTCACGACGGCCGCCGACGGGAGGGAGGGTCTCCAGCGGGCCCGGCACGACCCGTTCGACGTGATCGTCCTGGACGTGATGCTGCCGTCGCTCGACGGCTTCGAGGTATGCAGGGAGATTCGCAAGGACAGCCGGATCCCCATCGTCATGCTCACTGCCCGCACGGACACCGTGGACGTGGTCGTCGGTCTCGAGTCGGGGGCGGACGACTACGTGACGAAGCCGTTCGAGATGCCTGAGCTCGTGGCCCGGGTGCGGGCGGTGCTCCGGCGGTCCTCCGCGGCTCCCGAGGAGAACATGGTCTCGGTCGGCGAGCTCGAGGTCGACCCGGCCGGCTTCACGGCCCGGAAGGCGGGCAAGGACCTCTCGCTCACCGCCACGGAGTTCCGCCTGCTGCTGGAGCTCGCTCGCCGCCCCGGCCAGGTGTTCACACGAGAAGTGCTCCTGGAGCGGGTGTGGAACTACGACTACCTGGGAGACTCCAGGCTGGTGGACGTCGCCGTACAGCGCCTTCGGGGAAAGGTCGAGGACGACCCGGCCGATCCCAAGGTGGTCAAGACCGTCAGGGGCGTGGGGTACCGCCTCGAGCGGGGCTGACCCGGTCGCCCGAGAGCGATGGCCCGCCGCGGAATCCCACCGGGAAGACTTCGACGGCGTCTGACCATCGTGTTCCTGCTCGTGGCCGGGATCTCGGCCGGCTCGCTGGCCCTGGGCTCGTACCTGTTGGTTCGGGAGGCCCGGCTGCGGGATTCACTTGATCGGGCCGAGGAACAGACCCGCTTCAACCTCGTCTTGGCCCAGGGGGCGAGCTTCGGTGAGAGCGAGCTCGACCCGCGGGAGTTCGTATCCGCGTACGAGCGCCGCGACGTTCACGCCGTGCTTCACGTCGGGAACGAGCGTTTCCCTTCCGACCCCTCGGTCGATCCGCAGACACCCTCGGGCGTCCGGGACCTGGTCCGGGCCGGGGAGATCGGCTACCAGCGCGTGGTGGCGTCCGATGAACGCTACCTCATGATCGGGGGCCGCCCCGCACGCTCAGATGCCGAGCTGTACTTCCTGTTCTCGGAGGAGCGCATCCACAGCGACCTGGTGCAGCTTCGCAACGTCCTCATCGCCGGTTGGCTGGCGGTGCTGGTCGTGGCGGGGCTCGTGGGGAGGAGGCTCGCCAGGGGAACGCTGGAGCCGGTTGCCCGGGCGAGCGATGCCGCCCGGTCGATCGCCGAGGGCCTGCTGGCCACCCGCCTCCCCGTCGAGAAGGAGGACGAGTTCGGGGTGTGGGCGGCGTCGTTCAACGAGATGGCCGAGGCTCTGGAGGCCAAGATCACGGAGTTGTCGGAAGCCCAGGCCAGGGAGCGGCGATTCACCTCCGACGTGGCCCATGAACTCCGAACTCCCCTCGCGGCTCTGGTCGGAGAGGCCTCGATGCTGAAGGAGCACATCGACGCCATGCCCCTCGAAGCCCGGCGCCCCGCGGAGCTCCTCGTCCAGGATGTGGGGCGCCTCCGGCGCCTCGTCGACGAGCTGATGGAGATCTCCCGCTTCGACGCGGGGCGGGAGAGGCTTCGTGTCGAGCCCCTCGACCTGCTGTCGCTCACCCGCGCGGCCGTTCGGGCCCGAGGGTGGGAAGCCAGGGTGGCCGTCGACGGGGAGGAGGTCAGGTTGTCGTCCGATCGCCGGAGGCTGGAGCGGGTGATCGCCAACCTGGTGGGAAATGCGCTCGAGCACGGGGGCCGCGACCCACGGGTCCGGGTTGGGCCGGAGGGGGCCATGGCCTACGTGGAGGTCCTGGATCGGGGGCCGGGCATACCGCCTGAGCACCTCCCCCACCTGTTCGAGCGGTTCTACAAGGCCGATCCCGCCCGTTCGGGGACCGGGAGCGGCCTGGGACTGGCCATCGCCATGGAGAACGCGAAGCTCCTCGGCGGGGACATCGAGGTGTGGAGCGAGGTGGGCGTGGGGTCCCGGTTCACCTTCCGGATCTCCGTGGCCGAACCGTTACAAGAGGGTGAAGGAGCCGTGTCGTTCCTGGACGACGATGGGGTGCACAGTCCATCCAAAGGAGGAACACCATGAAGCGCCTCACCCTCATGATCGTTGGAGCAGGGCTCCTGGCCTCGGCCTGCGCCGGGAGGGGGGCGTCCTCGCTCGGCCCCGCCCCCGCCGGTGACGGATCGTCCCCGACCCCGACCCCCACGAGCAGCCCCACCCGCCCCACCACGTCGCCGCCTTCTCCTGTCCCGCCGAGCCCATCGCCTCGCAACCCCTACACCTTCCAGGCCTGGTTCGCCACTGACTACGGACAGGGCCACCTCTTCGTGACGAAGAGGACCGACGAATTCAGTGCGGGTGTCGCCCGCCTTGCCATGAACGCGCTGCTCGACGGCCCTTCGGAGGTCGAGGAGGGTGCCGGCATGTTCACGGCCATCCCGTTCGGCGTCGACCTCCTCGGGCTCGACCTTTCTTCGGATGGCGTGATCACCGTGGATCTCAGCTCGGAGTTCGAGCTGGGAGGCAGTTCTTCAGTCGAGACGATGCGCCTGGCCCAGGTCGTCTACACGCTCACCCAGTTTCGGACCGTGAAGAGCGTCCGGTTCGCGATCGAGGGGAGGCCGGTGGACGTCTTCGGCAGCCAGGGGATCGACGTCGATCCCCCCAGGACACGAGCTGACTATGAAGGCCTCCTTCCCGCCATCGTGGTGGAGAGTCCCTCCATCGGCGAGCGCGTCTCCAGCCCGGTGACCGTCTCCGGGACGGCGAACGTGTTCGAGGCCACGGTCAGCCTGAAGATCCTGGATGCGAGTGGCAGGGAGATCGCCCGGACGTTCACCACCGCCACCTGTGGGACAGGTTGCCGTGGTGCCTACTCCGTCTCGGTCTCGTACAACGTAGACCGCGAGCAGCAGGGGACCATCGTGGTCTTCGAGAGTTCGGCCGAGGACGGCTCCGAGATCAACGCGGTGGGGATCCCGGTCACCCTGACCCCGTAGCTCCCCCGGCCAGGTGACGCCCGATCACCATCCGCTGGATCTGGTTCGTCCCCTCCACGATCTGTAGGGCCTTGGCTTCACGCATGTACCTTTCGACCGGATACTCCTGCATGTATCCGTAGCCCCCGTGCACCTGCACGGCGTCCGTGGTCACGCGCATGGCGGTATCCGAGGCCATCAGCTTGGCCATCGAGGCGGCGATGGTGTAGTCGCCGCCTTCGTCCCGGAGCTTGGCTGCCTCCCGGTAGAGCCTGCGGGATGCCTCGACCTGAGTGGCCATGTCGGCCAGCATGAACTGGAGTCCCTGGAACTCGATCACCGGCCGCCCGAACTGAGAGCGCTCCCGGGCAAATCGGACCGCCGCGTCGAGGGCGCCCTGGGCCAGTCCCACCGAGCACGCCGCGATCCCCAGGCGGCCCGAGTCCAGCCCGGCCATGGCGATGGCGAAGCCCTGCCCCTCCTCCCCCACCAGGTTCTCGGCCGGCACGTCGCACCCCTCGAACAGAAGCTCCCTCATGGGCGACGCCTGCCAGCCCATCTTGTGCTCGACCTTCCCGAAGTCGAACCCCGGCCATCCGCGCTCGACGGCGAGTGCGGAGATGCCCCGAGCGCCTTGCCCTCCGGTCCGGGCCATGACCAGGTAGAACTCGGCCTCGCCGGCGTGGGTGATGAAGCGCTTCGACCCGGAAAGACGATAGGACCCGTCCTTCCGTTCGGCCCTGGTCGAGAGCGACGCGGCATCCGACCCGCTGGCCGCCTCTGACAGGGCGTAGGCTCCCAGCCAGTCTCCGGAGAACAGGCGTGCCAAGTATCTCTGCTTCAGGTCCTCCGATCCGAACTCGTGGACGCCGAACGCCGAGAGGTGATGGACCGACAGGCCGAGGGCAAGTGAGAGGAACCCGGCGGCGATCTCTTCCAGGACGGCCAGGTAGGTCAGAAAGGGCTGTCCGCCGCCGCCGTATCGCTCGTCGTAGGGGATGCCGCACAGCCCCATCCCCCCGAGCTGCCGGAAGAGATCGCGAGGGAACTCCTTCTTCTCCTCGTACCCCGCAGCCGCGGGGGCGGCGCGCCCGGCCACGAAGTCGCGGACGAGAGCCACGATCTCCCGCTGGTCATCGGCGAGGCCAAAGTCCCGGTGCACGGTCTCCGAAGAGTAACAGCGCCATGTTGAAGGGGGTGATCGCACCCGGCCGTCCCCGGACACCCGGATCGAACCGCTATTCTTCGGACATGCGTCTCTACAATTCGCTCTCCCGGGAGGTCGAGGAGGTCAAGCCGGCCGACGGCCGGACCGTGAAGATGTATGCCTGCGGCCCGACCGTGTACCGGTATGCGCATCTGGGGAACATGCGGACTTATCTGCTCGGCGACCTCATCCGCCGGATCCTCCGGTTCGAGGGCCTGGACGTCTACTACGTGATGAACATCACCGACGTCGGCCACATGACCGACGACGTCTCGGACAGGGGAAGGGACAAGATGGACCTCGCCGTCGAGGACGAGGGCCTCTCCCCCGCCGAGATCGCCGAGAAGTACACCCAGGCCTTCCACGAGGACGCCGATGTCGTCGGGATCGGGCGGGCCGATCTCTATCCCAGGGCCACCGACCACATCGCCGAGATGATCGAGCTCATCGCCAGGCTGATCGAGCGAGGGCATGCCTACGAAGCCAATGGGAGCGTCTACTTCGACGTCCGTTCGGTCCCGGCCTACGGGAAGCTCTCGGGGAACACGCTCGACGCGCTCCGGGCCGGCCACCGCCAGGACCTGGAGATCGACCCCTTGAAGCGCCACCAGGCCGACTTCGCCCTGTGGAAACGCGCCACCGACCAGCGGCTCATGAAATGGCCCAGCCCCTGGGGCGAGGGCTTCCCCGGCTGGCACGTGGAGTGCTCGGCCATGTCGATGAAGTACCTGGGCCAGCGGTTCGACATACACACGGGAGGTACGGATCTCAGGTTTCCCCATCACGAGGATGAGATCGCCCAGTCCGAGGGGGCGGTCGGCCACCAGGTCGTCGGGATCTGGGTCCACGGGGGCTTCCTCCAGCTCGCAGGCCACAAGATGGCCAAGTCCGCCAGGAACATCACCCGGGTGACGGAGCTGGCCGATCAGGGCATCGATCCCCTGGCCTTTCGCCTGCTGTGCTTCGGGACCCGATACCGAAGCGAGATGGACTTCAGCTGGGAGGCGTTGGAGGGAGCGGACGCCCGGCTGACGCATCTCAGGCAGCGCATGGTCGACTGGGCATCAAGCGGAGAAGCCGTGCCGGAGGAGCTTTCGGAGTGGGGGCAGGAGCTCGATCGCTGGTTCACGGATGCCGTGGCCGAGGACCTGGACATGCCGGCGGCGCTCGTGGTCCTGAACCAGGCCGTCCAGACCGACAGGATCTCCGGCGGCGAGAAGTCACGTCTGTTGGCCTCATGGGATTCGGTGCTCGGACTCGATCTGGAGCGCCTGGCGCACGAGGCGTGGGAGCCGAGCGAGGAGATCCAGGAGCTGGTCCGGCAGCGGGACGAGGCCCGCCAGTCGAAGGACTTCTCGGCGGCGGATGAGATCCGGCAGCAGCTGATGGCGATGGGCCTCGAGGTCATGGACACCCCGGAGGGCACCAGGGTCCGCCCCAGGCGCTGAGTCCTTCTTTCCGCTCGCCTCACCGGGACCGGGTGGAGCGGCCCCGCCC
>JBOGVA010000090.1:0-19727 GCA_050692195.1 Actinomycetota bacterium
CTCCACCGCCGGGCGCGGCTACGGCGTGCTCGCGTTCCTCCGGGGCCTTCGCCTCTCGCTCGGGCTCGCCGTGGACCTTTCGGTAGGCCACCACGGCCGCCCGGCGGGCTCGGCCTTCGGCCACGCGCCGGTCGGTGCCCTTGGCCAGCTCGGCCTCGAACGTCTTGTCGAAGACCTCCTGGTCCATCTGGGCTTCTTCTCGGGTGGCCATCTCACTCGCTCCTACATCGGTCCGCTGATCCCGCCGTCCTTGCGGATCCGCCAGAAGTGGACGGACAGGAAGATCACCAGGATGAACGGGAGGAACAGGACGTGGAACACGTACCACCGAAGCAACGTCTCGGGGCCGACCTCGAGGCTTCCAAGGAGCAAGAACTTCGCCTGGTGGGCCACCAGGGGCGAGTATCCCGCCAGGTTCGTCCCCACGGTCACGGCCCAGATGGAGAGCTGGTCCCACGGCAGCAGGTACCCGGTGAACGACAGGCCGAGGGTGAGGAACAGCAGGATCACGCCGACCACCCAGTTGAACTCTCGGGGCGGCTTGTAGGCCCCCGTATAGAAGACCCTGGCCATGTGCAGGGACACGGTGAACACCATCAGGTGGGCGCCCCACCGGTGGATGTTTCGCACCAGGTCCCCGAAGAACACGCTCGTCCTGATGGCCTGCATGTCCGTGTACGCAGTGGCCGAGCCGATGTCTGCCGAGGGTCGGTAGAAGAACATCAGGTAGATGCCGGTGATGGTGAGAAGGACGAACAGGAAGAACGACAGGCCGCCCAGACAGAAGGTGTAGGTCAGCTTCAGCCCGTGCCGCTTGATCTTGACCGGGTGCAGGTGGTACAGGACGTTGTTCATCATGGCCAGCGCTCGGTCGCGCTGCGTGTCCTTGTAGCCCTTGCGGAAGATCGATCCGGGCCGGAACATCGACTTCCACACCTCGGTCTCCCGGACCGTGTCCAGCAGCTCCATCGGGCTGGGAGGCCTTGGCAGCTTCAGCTTCAAGGGCGCTCGGATCCTCTCCTACTCGACCTCGGCGTCGACCTTCTGTGACATGGGCACCGCCGCCATCGTCCGGTGGCCGCCTCCGTCCTCCGGCAGCCGCGCGTAGTAGAGGCAGTCGCTGGGGCAGCGCTCGACGCAGACCGAGCAGCGGGTGCAGGCGTTGTCGTCGACGACGAAGATGGCGAACGACTCGTTCACCTGAGCCCCTACGGAGTCGTCCTCGGCGCGCTGGACGATGCCGGGATCCAGCATGAAGATGCAGTTCCAGGGGCACACGTCCTCGCAGGCCCGGCACAGGATGCACGGCTCGGGATCGAGCATGAGGTGCTTCGGGGACCTCACCCCCTGCTTCAGCCATTCGGGGTCGACCGTCTCCACGGTGTAGTCCGTCTTTATGTCTACTTCCGTCTTCACGAACGGCACAGGGTCACCTCGAGTCCAGGCTCACCGGTATCCGCCGGTGGGCCGGCTTTCGCTCTCGCTGCGGAGCCTTCTTCTCCACTTCTGTACATAGTAGGGAATCACGATCAGCGCCCCAAAGGGGGCGCTGAACAGGATGATCGCGATCAGGTCCCGCAGCTCGAACAGGAGGAAGGTCTGGGGCGTGTCCCGCCAGCCCAGGCGCTGCTCGGCGAAGTACAGCCACCAGGAAGGGATGAGGGCGATGAAGGTGATCGCGAAGATCCACAGGAGCAGCGAAGCAATCACCGCCTTCGTCCAGGTCCATTCGAACTCCCTGAGGAACTGCTCGATCCGCCGTACCAGGGGCTGGGCCCGTTCCTGGAGACCTTTGGGAATCAGCTTGAGAGCGAGCTTCATTCGTCCAATCCTCTAGGGAGCGACGCGATCGATTATATCGACGGCTCCTCGAGGCCCTCAACGCCCTCCCCACTTACGGCTCTTGGACGCTGAGAAGATAAGGGGAGTGATGATCGCCGACGTCGCCGGTGGGGTCCAGGAGTGGTGGGCGCCGGCGCTGGCCTTCGCCGCGGGAGTGGTCTCCTTCGCCTCCCCCTGTGTGCTTCCTCTCGTGCCCGGCTACCTGTCGCTGGTGGCGGGTGGTCAGTCTCCCGGGAACGATGAGCGCCGACCGCTCCTGCCGATCCTCCTGTTCATCCTGGGGTTCGCGGCGGTCTTCACCCTGGTCGGGGCGCTGGCGGGCAGCGCCCTGGCCAGGGTGATCCGCTCGCCGGAAGGGCAGCGCGTTGCGGGAGCGTTCGTCCTCCTGTTCGGGGTCTTCATGTTGCTGTATGCGGTTCGTGCTCGCGTGCCGTGGCTGTACCGGGAGGGTCGTCCGCTGCTCGCCCGGGTCAAGCCCGGACCGGCGGGGGCCTTCCCCCTCGGGATGGCATTCGCCGTGGGCTGGACGCCCTGCATCGGGCCGGTGCTCGCCGCCATCTTCGGCCTGGCGCTCGCTCAGGGCAGCACGGTCCGAGCCGGGCTCCTGCTGTTCGTCTACTCCCTGGGCTTGGGGTTGCCGTTCGTGCTGATCGGGCTGGGCGTCCGCAGGCTGATGGGCGCCTTCCGCTTTTTCAGCCGCAACTACCATTGGTTCGCCGGCGCCAGCGGCGCGGCCATGGCGGCCATCGGGATCCTGCTGATCAGCGGGGCGTGGACGCGACTGGTGGCGCCCCTGTTCAGGATCATCAACCGGTTCACGCCGGCCATCTGAGACCGGCGATACTGGTGGCGATGTCCAGGGGCGGGCACCTCCTCACGCGGCAGTCCGGTTCCGCTCCTGCCTCGGCCGCCCGAACTCGCCCTCCTGCCGGGAGGCTCCAAGGGCTCGCCGTGGCGGCGACGGCCACGACCTTCGTGCTCATGGCGGTCGGAGGGCTGGTCCGGGCCACGGGATCGGGTCTGGGTTGCCCAGGCTGGCCGCGTTGCTTCGGACGGTGGATCCCGCCGCTCGAGTATCACGCCGTCATCGAGTTCACCCACCGGCTGCTGGCGACCGTCGACCTGGCGCTCATCGCCCTCCTGGCGGTGGTCGCATGGAGGCGGCGACACCTCGTCCCTCGAGTCTTCGGAGCCGCGGTCGTGGCGCTGGGCGTCGTGCTTGTCCAGGCGGGGCTGGGAGCGGTCGTCGTGGAGGGGGAGCTGGCGGCCCCACTGGTAACCGCTCATTTCGCCACGGCCATGGTCCTGGCGGCCGTGCTCGTCTACGTCACGGTGGCCTCGTATGTAGGCGAGTGGTCACGAGGAATGGCCGGCCCTCTCTCCAGGTTCGCCGTCTTCACCGCTGCGGCGACCTTCGTCCTGATGATCGTCGGGGCGTACGTCCGGGGCGAAGGGGCCGGTGTGGCCTTTCGCGACTGGCCGCTCATGGAAGGCCGTGTCGTGCCGGCCCTTCGGTCCATGGATGCCGTTCTGCACTTCTCCCACCGGGCCGCGGCCCTGGCGGTGGGGGTCCTGGTGGTCCTCCTTGCCGTGCGTGCCCGGCGGCTGTGGGCTGCCGGCCGGCCGGTGGCCATCCTGGCCGCCGCGGCGGCCGCCCTGTTCGGCGCGCAGGTCCTGGTCGGGGCGGCGAACGTCTGGACCGGGCTGGCGCCGGCCGCGGTGGTTGCCCACGTGACGCTGTCCGCGCTGACATGGGGTGCGGTCGTGGCGACCGCGGTCGCGGCCCGCGTCGCACCGAATCGGTCGGCCGAGGAGTGGGCTCGATGAGCACCGCGACCGCGGCTGAGCTCGAATCCGTGCGGGCCGGACGCTTGTCCACGGCTGGCCACCTGATCCCGGCGTACTTCAGGCTGACCAAGCCGAGGATCGTCCTGCTGCTCCTGATCACCACGGTCCCGTCGATGGTCCTGGCGGAACGAGGGATCCCGTCCCTCTGGCTCATCGCGGCCACGCTGATCGGCGGGACCATGGCTGCGGGGGGAGCGAACGCCATCAACCAGTACGTCGACCGCGACATCGACGAGGTGATGTCGCGGACCCGGCGCCGCCCGATCCCGGCCGGCGTGATCGAGCCGCGCTCCGCTCTGGCCTTCGGGATCGCATTGGGCCTCGCCGGCTTCATCTGGATGCATGTGCTGGTGAACCTGCCGGCCGCTGCCCTCTCCGGGTCGGCTCTCCTGTTCTACGTCCTGGTGTACAGCCTCTGGCTGAAGAGATCGTCGCCGCAGAACATCGTCATCGGAGGGGCCGCCGGGGCGGCGCCCGCGCTGGTGGGGTGGGCGGCGGTGACCGGACGGGTCAGCCTGCCCGCTGTCGTGCTCTTCGCCATCGTCTTCGTCTGGACTCCTCCCCACTTCTGGGCGCTGGCCCTGCGCTATCGGCGCGACTACCAGGCGGCAGGGGTCCCGATGCTGCCGGTCGTTTCGGGGAGGGAGACGACCATAAGGCACATCGTGGCCTACTCGGTGGCCCTGGTAGCGACGAGCCTCCTCCTCCACCCGGTGGCGCGAATGGGTCCGCTCTATCTGGTCTCCGCCCTGGTTCTCGGTGCGGTCTTCGTGGCTCGCGCCATCCGTGTGCGAGCGGGCACCGCGGCGGCGATCGGCCTGTTCCGGTACTCGATCCTGTACCTCGCCCTGCTGTTCCTCTCCGTGGCGGTCGACACGCTCCTGCGGTTCGGACTGTAGCTGCGTCCGGTGCACCCACAGCGGAAACCGGGGGCCAGGCTCGTGATGGTATGTTTGGATTCGCCCGAGTCAGGAGTTGCTCAGCAAGGATTCCATGAGGAAGGCATGACCGATCGAGGCAGGCTGCGGCTGGCCCTAGGAGTGATCCTGGCCATGCCGATGCTGTTGCTGGCGGCCTGCGGAGAGAACCTCCCTCAGGACTCCCTCAGGCCCGCCGGGCCCGCCGCCCGGACGATCGACAACCTGTTCAGGCCCGTGTTCTGGATCGCCGTCGGCGTCTTCGTCCTGGTGGAAGGCCTGCTGGTCTTCGCGCTCATCCGCTTCCGGCACAGAGCGGGACGAGGCGTCCCGGCCCAGGTTCACGGCAACAAGCGCCTGGAGATCGCCTGGACGATCATCCCGGCGGTGCTGCTCGCCGGGGTCGCCGTCCCGACCATCGGGACGATCTTCGCCCTGTCCGGCCGGCCGTCCGGGAACGTCCTCGACGTCACGGTGACCGGGCATCAGTTCTGGTGGGAGATCGAGTACCCCGGCATGAACGTGATCACCGCGAACGAGGTTCACATCCCGGTGGACCGTCCCGTCTATATCACCCTCAAGTCCGAGGATGTGATCCACAGCTTCTGGGTGCCCCGCCTGGCGGGAAAGCAGGACCTCCAGCCCGGACGGACGAACTACCTGAGGGTCGAGGCGGACAAGCCGGGCGTATATCTGGGCCAGTGCGCGGAGTTCTGCGGCGCCTCCCACGCGAATATGCGGTTCCGGGTCATCGCCCAGTCGGAGGCGGACTTCGACGTATGGGTCCAGGGGCAGCTCCAGCCCGCCGCGGCCGACCCGCCCGCGGACGTGCTCGGCATCATGCAGACATCCGGTTGTGCCGCCTGCCACACGGTGAACGGCCTGGAGGGTTTCGGGGGAAAGGTCGGCCCCGACCTCACCCACTTTGGAGGGCGAACCACCCTCGCCGGCGCGATCCTGGAGAACAACGAGGAGAACCTCAGGACGTGGCTGCGGGATCCGGAGGCCGCGAAGCCCGGCAACGACATGCGGCTCCCGCGACGGCTGACCGAAGACGAGATCGATGCGTTGATAGCGTATCTGGAGCAATTGGAATGACCCGTTCAACGGAGCCTGCATGGCATCGGTAGCTCAGCCCGAAGCCGTCCCCCGGAGGCAGAGCATCTTCCGCCGGCCTACCGCGACGACCGGGTGGTGGAGCTGGGTGACCACCGTCGACCACAAGCGGATCGGCATCCTGTACGGCACCACCGCCTTCGCCTTCTTCCTGCTGGGCGGGATCGAGGCGCTGCTGCTCCGCCTCCAGCTGGCCAGGCCCAACGGCAGCGTCCTCTCGGCGGACGCCTACAACCAGATCTTCACGATGCACGGGCTGACCATGATCTTCCTGGTGGTCATGCCCCTGTCTGCGGCGTTCTTCAACTACATGCTCCCGCTGATGATCGGGGCCCGGGACGTGGCCTTCCCCCGCCTCAATGCCTTCAGCTACTGGGTGTTCCTGTTCGGCGGGCTGTTCCTGTACTCGAGCGTCTTCCTGGGAGGCATGCCCGACGGTGGTTGGTTCGGGTACGCGCCGTTGTCCACCCAGAACCCACAGCTCTACCGAATGGACTTCTACGCCCTGGGCCTGATCGTCGTGGGGATCTCCTCCACCGTGGCCGCCATCAACTTCGCCGTCACCATCATCAACCTGCGGGCTCCCGGGATGAGCCTGATGCGCATGCCGGTCTTCGTGTGGATGACCTTCGTCGTCTCCTTCCTGCTGATCTTCGCGCTCCCAGTGGTGACGGTCGGGCTGTTCGAGCTGCTCTTCGACCGCCGGTTCGGGACGAACTTCTTCGACTTCCGCCAGGGAGCGGACCCGGTGCTGTGGCAGCACCTGTTCTGGTTGTTCGGCCACCCGGAGGTCTACATCCTGGTCCTCCCGGCCATGGGGATCGTGTCGGAGGTCCTTCCCGTCTTCTCCCGAAAGCCGCTGTTCGGCTACCCCGTGGTCGTGTTCTCCGGGATCGCCATCGGGTTCATGGGGTGGGGCGTGTGGGCGCACCACATGTTCGCCGTCGGCCTGGGCCCGGTGGCCAATACGGCCTTCGCCCTGTCTACGATGTTCATCGCCGTCCCCACCGGGGTGAAGATCTTCAACTGGATCGCCACGCTGTGGGGCGGGGACATCCGGTTCAAGACGCCCCTGTTGTTCGCGGTTGGGTTCATCGCCATGTTCATCATCGGTGGGCTGTCCGGGGTCACCCACGCGATCGTCCCCGCCGACTACCAGCAGAGCGACACCTACTACATCGTCGCCCACCTCCACTACGTGCTCTTCGGGGGAAGCATCTTCGGCCTGTTCTCAGGGATCTATTACTGGTGGCCGAAGATGACCGGCCGCATGCTCTCGGAGGGCATCGGGAAGGTCCACTTCTGGCTGATGCTCATCGGCTTCAACCTCACGTTCGGGCCGATGCACATCCTGGGGCTCCAGGGGATGCCCAGGCGTATCTACCGATACCAGGACTTCGGCGATCAGCTCTTCGGGTGGAACTTCTGGAACCTGGTGGCCACGGTGGGGGCCTTTGTGATCGCGCTGTCGATCCTGGTCTTCATCGGCAACGTGGTCAGGAGCCTGTGGCGCGGCGAGGTGGCGGGGCCCGACCCGTGGGACGGCCGGACGCTGGAGTGGTCCATCCCTTCGCCGCCGCCCGCCCACAACTTCGACGAGATCCCCGTCGCCGACACCTATGACACCCACTGGCATCGGAAGTACGCCGAGGGGGAGGACGGCCGGCTCGTCCCCGTGGTGGCCGGCGGCGCGAACGGCCCCGAGCGGCACGAGGTGGTCCCGGTGTCCGAGGCAGGCTCCGCCCCCGAGGTCGGCGAGATGCAACACGCCGACGAAGGTCACGGCCAGGCCCACGCGATCCACATGCCCTCGCCCTCTTACTATCCGGTCCTCGCAGCGCTCGGGTTCCCGATCCTCTGCTACGGCGTGCTCTACTCGGTGGTCGTGGCCGTGGACGGGGTCCTCATCCTGCTGGCCGGCCTGTACGGCTGGGCCATGGAGCCGTCCGCGGAGTGAAGGGAGAGACGGAGGTGGCGCACCAGGCCCGGGCAGTCGCGCATCCCGACACCAGCACCGGACTGTCGAACGCCAAGCTCGGCATGTGGGCCTTCCTTGCCTCCGAGTGCCTGCTCTTCGGCGCGCTGATCTCCACCTACCTGCTGTACAGGAACAGGAGGCAGCCGGGCACTCCGGGACAGGAGATCTTCGACATCCCGTTCACGTCGGTCAGCTCGTTCGTGTTGCTCATGAGCAGCTTGACCATGGTGCTCGCCCTGGCCGCCATCCAGCGGGGCGACCATCCGAAGCTTCGGGTGTGGCTGATGGCCACGGCCCTGCTGGGGATGACCTTCATCTCGGGCCAGGTCTACGAGTTCACCCGGTTCATCCAGGAAGGGCTGACCCTCAAGACGAACCTGTTCGGGACGACCTTCTTCGTCCTCACCGGCTTCCACGGGGTCCACGTCTCCGGCGGCATCCTGATGCTCCTGTCGCTGTTCGGGATGTCGCTGGACGGACGCCTTCCCACGGAGAGGGCCGAGGCGGTGGAGCTGGTCGGGCTGTACTGGCACTTCGTCGACGTCGTGTGGATCGTCATCTTCACCGTCGTGTACCTGATCCCCGTCGGGGCCCCGGGGACCTAGCGGTGGACGCGATCGACGCCTCCGTCGGGCCTCGAGAGCCGAACGCCGACCGGGATCCCGGGCTGGCCGAGCAGGAGCCGCAGCTTGCGCCGGGCGGGGAGCTCGCCGCCCACCCCGGCCCCCGTGAGTACGTCAAGGTGGCCTTCGTCCTGGCGATCGCCACCGCGTTCGAGGTCGGCCTCTACTACATGGACCTGCCACACGGCCTTCTCATAGCGCTGCTGCTGTTCTTCGCGGTGATCAAGTTCAGCCTCGTCGCCCTGTGGTTCATGCACCTGCGGTTCGACAGCCGGATCTTTCGCCGGCTGTTCGTGACCGGGATCATCCTGGCGATCTCCGTCTACATGTTGGTCCTGCTCATGTTCGGCGTGTTCATCGGCTGAGCCCACGATGCGGCTACCGGCATGGCATCTGCACCTGGACGTGCTCCTCCTCGTGGCGTTCCTCGAGGGCGCCTACCTCGTGGCGCTGGCTCGGCTCGGGCCGCGAAGCTCGCCGCCGGGTGAGCGTCCAGCCAACGGCAGGCTGATCGGGTGGTTCACGTCGGGTGTGGCCACGCTCTTCGTCGCCACCGCCTGGCCCGTCCACGATCTGGCCGAGAGGTACCTCCTGAGCGTGCACATGGCCCAGCACCTCCTCATCTCCCTGGTCGTCCCGCCCATGCTCCTGCTGGGACTTCCCCCCTGGCTCCTGCGCAAGCTCGTGTCGCCGGCTCCGATCCGGTGGGCGGTGCGCAACCTGGCCCGGCCGTTTGTCGCCCTGGTGCTCTTCAACTTCGTCATCGTCATCACGCACTGGCCCGTCCTGGTCGACCTGATGCTCCGGTACCACCTGCTGCACTTCGCGGGCCACGCCGCCCTCTTCGGTTCCGCCCTCCTGATGTGGTGGCCGGTGATCAGCCCTCTCCCGGAGGCGGCCGGCCTGTCCCATCCGGGGCGAATGCTCTACCTGTTCCTGCAATCGCTCGTGCCGACGGTTCCGGCCTCCTTCCTGACGTTCGGCAGCACGCCGGTGTACCGCTTCTACGCGGAGGCGCCTCGGATCTGGGGCATCTCTGCGCTGACCGATCAGACCATCGCCGGGTTGGTCATGAAGCTCGCCGGAGGGCTCGTCCTGTGGGGCGTGATCGCCGTCATCTTCTTCCGCTGGTACGGGGAAGAGCAGACGACCGGATGGGACGCCTTGAAGTGGCGGGACGTGGAGCGCGACATCCGATCGGAGATGAGCAGGCGATGATCGACGAGAAGCCCGGACCGACTTCCTCCACCGTCGATGAGAGGCCGGCTCACCGCCTTCCTCCCATCGCCTACCCGCTGTTGGCACTCCTGTTCGGAGGGATCCTGGTCTGGAGCTTCTCTCGCGTCCTGCTCGCCGTGTCCAAGTATGAGGCCGTCGTGATCGGCACCCTCATGGCCCTGAACATCCTGGTCGGCGCCGCTCTCGTGGCCTACGGTCGTCGGGTCAGGCGGCGGCCCACCTCCTGGCCGCTGCTGGTGACGGCCGGCCTGGCCGTCGTCGCTGCCGGGATCGTCGCCTTCACCTTCGGGGACGTGGGGCCGGAAGGGGAGCTGCCCCATGATGACGGTCGGGCGGTGAGCGTGGCGCTCGCCGCTTCCGGGTCGGCTTTCGTCCAGACCGAGCTCACGTTCCCAGCCGGTAGCGAGGTCACCATCGAGTTCCAGAACGAGGACCAGGGTGTACAGCACAACTTCGTGCTGTTCGACGGGCCGGATGCGAGCGCACCGGAACTGTTCAGCGGCGAGATCATCACCGGGACCGCATCGACGGAGTACACGTTCCGGGCCCCTCCACCCGGAACCTACTTCTTCTACTGCGCGGTCCATCCAACGACCATGACCGGAACCGCCATCGCCGAGGAGGGGGGAGGCCCGATCCCCGGGGGCCCGGGGGCGCCGCCGGAAGTGAGAGCCAGAGGAACCGCGTTCATGCCGACCGACCTCTCGCTCCCCGGTGGAGGCAATGTGACGATCCACTTCGTGAACGAAGACGCGGTGCAACACAACGTGGCCATCTTCGAGGGCCAGGACCCCACGGGCGAGCTGGTGTTTCGGGGAGACCTGATCGCCGGGCCCGCCGAGATCGATTACACGTTCGAGGCGCCGCCTCCCGGGACGTACTTCTTCCACTGCGACGTCCACCCGGCCGACATGCGAGGAACGATCACCTTCGGCTGAACCTGCATCGGCCCGACGCCAGCCGCGACGGGATTGGGCCGACGGCCGGAGAATGCCCTGATGCCGAAGCCGGACCTCCCCGAGATCCTCACCGCATGGAGCTTCCAGCCGTTGGTCCTGGCGTCGATCCTTGCGGCCGGAGGGCTGTACCTGGGCTCGATTCGCCGGATCGGGCGTGGCCGGGGGAATCGGTGGCCCGGACTACGGAGCGCCTGCTTCCTCGGCGGCCTCGGGGCTCTGGCCATCGCGCTGCTCTCGCCCGTCGGCGCCTACGCCGACGTGTTCCTGTGGGTGCACATGGTGCAACACATCCTGATCACGCTGCTCGCGGCCCCGCTTCTTGTGCTCGGTGCCCCTGTCACTCTGGCCCTGCGGGTTACCCGTCCGGAGGTCCGTCGCGGCCTCCTTCGGATCCTGCGGAGCCTTCCGAGCCGGGTGATCTCGCACCCCATCCTGGCGTGGCTCCTGTTCGCCGCGGCCCTGGTCGGTTCGCACTTCTCGCCTCTGTACCAGGCCGCGCTGGAAGATCCAACGGTCCACGTGCTGGAGCACGTGCTCTACCTGTCGACGGCGCTTCTGTTCTGGGTGCCCGTCGTGGGCCTCGATCCCGGACGCTGGAAGCTCGCCCACCCGGTCCGCTTGCTCTATCTGTTCCTGGCCGCCCCGGTCAACACCGCCGTGGCTCTTGCCATCTACAGCGCCAGCGGCGTGCTCTATCCGGCCTACGAAGCCGCCCGCACCTGGGGCCCGAGCCCGCTCGCCGACCAACGACTCGCCGGCGCCCTCATGTGGATCGTGGGGGACCTCATCCTGCTGGCGGCGGTGATCCTGGCAGCGGCCGCATGGCTTCGCCACGACCGGGTCCTGGCCTCGCGGCTTGACGCGCGATCGAACAAGGATCAGGCCCCCGCCGCCGGTGCGGGCTCCGGCTAGTCCGGGCCGTGGCGGGAACGACCGTCACCCACGCACGGCCGTCGAAGCGGAGGCCGGCCGCCCGCACGATGGAGTCGAGGACGTGTTCATGTCGCCACAGGTCGGATGGCATGAGCATCGTGGCCGATCGGTCGCACTCGATCCGCCAGCCGCCGAGCGGCGTCCGTGGCGGTCGAAGGGCCCGACACTCCGGCCACGTCGCGGTGAAGGCCCGTCGCCGTGCGTAGCGAACGCTGAGCCCAGCCGGACTCCCCTCGATCGCGGTGACTCTCGCCCAGAAACCCGCGAGGACGATGAATCCTCCACCGGCCAAGAGCGCCAGTCCGAGGACCGCGTGGTCGGTGAGCGAGATTCCTCCCCAAGCTGCGGCTGCGATACCGGCCCAGCCGGCGAGCGTCGTCAATCTAGAGGTCGGAGCGTGGACGGGCAGCGGGGGCGGACGGGCTCGCCGGCCGGAGCGGAGCCTCTTCGTGCGCCGCCACGACACGACCCCGATCGCGGCGAGCGCCCCGCTGAGCGCGAAGAAAGCAGTTGCTGCGAGCATGACCATCGTCGGACGAACCCTAGACCCAGGCACCGACACGACCGACCGGACTCGCCGGGTCAGTGAGGCCTGGACCGACCTGGCGGGGAGCCCTTCCGGCACGTTTGCAGCACCAGCGCGGCGGGCCTACGATTGCACTTGTGAATCCTTTCACAAAGTCCGTCCGCGTCGGGCTGCGGTGAAGGTGGGCACGTCGGAGTCGGTCCTCGAGACGGACGTCCTGGTCGTCGGCGCGGGGCCCGGAGGGTCCTCCACCGCCTATCACCTGGCCAGGCACGGTGTGGACGTGGTGATGGTGGACAGGGCCGTGTTCCCTCGCGAGAAGGTCTGCGGCGATGGACTGACTCCCCGAGGGGTGAAGGCGCTCGAGCAC
This sequence comes from Actinomycetota bacterium, assembly GCA_050692195.1. Taxonomy (GTDB): domain Bacteria; phylum Actinomycetota; class UBA4738; order UBA4738; family UBA4738; genus JBOGVA01. The sequence goes on from JBOGVA010000090.1 coordinate 12,352, forward strand.
ATGGGGATCGATCCCACCGAGCCGGGGTTCACCCCGGTCCTTGGACTCCGGACCTACGGAGTGGACGGCGTGATCGTGGACCTCCCCTGGCCCGAGCTCCAGGACTTCCGCCAGCTGGGCGTGGTCCGAACCCGGTTGGACCTGGACGAACTGCTGGCCGAGCGGGCCGTCAAGGCCGGCGCCAGGTTCCTGCAGGCGACTGAAGCGACCGGTCCTCTGATGGACGACGGTTGGGTGACCGGGGCGATCCTGGCCCACAACGGCGAGTCCATCCAGGTTCGGGCCAGGTATGTGGCGGCCGCCGACGGGGCGTCCAGTCGCTTCGCGGCTCAGGCCGGCGTGAAGCGAGACCACGGTCGCCCACTCGGCGTAGCAGCGCGTCGGTACTACCGCATCCCACGGCCACAGGAACCCGTTCTGGAGGCGTTCGTCAACTTGCGCGACGACGCCAGCGGCGGGCTCATGGCCGGATACGGCTGGATCTTCCCGTTGGGGGACGGGGTGGTGAACGTGGGGGCCGGCCTGCTGAAGACCTTTGCGCGGTTCAAGGAGGTCTCGGCCCGCAAGGTCCTGGATCAGTTCCTGGCAGACCTGCCGCCCGAGTGGGGCATCAGCGAAGAGAACGCCATCGGCCCGGTGCTCTCGGGCCCGATCCCCATGGGGATGAACCGGCAGCCGCTTGGGATGCCCGGGATGCTCCTGGTGGGCGACGCGGGGGGACTGACCAATCCCTTCAACGGCGAGGGGATCGCCTACGCCATGGAGACGGGCGAGCTGGCCGCCGAGCTGATCGCCGACTCGCTGACAAGGAGCCGGCCGGCCATCGCCAACATGTACCCGCTGCTGCTACGGGAGCGGTACGGGCGCTATTACTTCCTCGGCCGGCAATGGGTCCGGATGCTGGGCCATCCGAGGTTCATGGGTTACGCGGTGAAGCACGGCTTTCCCCGTCAGGCGCTGATGCGGTTCGCACTGACCTTCATGGCGAACCTCACCGATGGGAAGAAGGGTTCGGCGAGGGACAGGGTGGTGGACGCGCTCGTCTCCCTGGCCCCCGAGCGGTGACCTAACGAAGGAGCCGTAGGACGGGCATGGAGACCGGCTACATCCCGATCGTGATCCTGGGAGTTCTGGCCGGGATCTTCGCCGTGTTGTCCCTGGCGGCCTCAGCCCTCCTCCGACCCAAGCGGCCCCTGCCGGCGAAGCTCGCCCCCTACGAGTGCGGCATCGAACCGGTCCGCCTGCCGAAATCGGAGAGCTTCCCGGTGAAGTTCTACGTCGTGGCCATGCTCTTCATCATCTTCGACATCGAGACGATCTTCCTTTTCCCCTGGGCGGTCGCATTCCGCTCGCTCGGGTTGTTCGGGCTGATCGAGATGATGGTGTTCATCGGGCTGGTCTTCGTCGCCTACCTGTATGTGTGGCAGAAGGGCGGGCTGGAATGGGAAGGCCCGGCGCGCCGTCGCTTGCCGGGTCCGGTCGCCGCATACCAACTGCCGGCGTGGGTCGAGCGAAGCCCGGGCGAGCGCCTGGGGGTGCCGGCCCAGGTGCCCGTCGGCCCGGCGACCGAGTCGGAGAGGCCCTGACAGATGCCCGTCCAGCGTCTCCCGGGAGTGCAGACGGGACTGACCCAGGCGCAGATGCAGGAGGAGGCCCGCCGGGGGATCCTCACCACGACCATGGGCAAGGCCGTGGCGTGGGCACGGAAGAACTCGATGTGGCCGGCCACGTTCGGCCTTGCCTGTTGCGCCATCGAGATGATGGCCACCGGTGCGGCCGACTACGACCTGGCGAGATGGGGGATGGAGATCTTCCGAGCCTCGCCTCGCCAGGCCGACCTGATGATCGTGGCCGGGCGCGTGTCTCAGAAGATGGGCCCGGTGCTTCGCCAGATCTACGACCAGATGCCCGAGCCGAAATGGGTCATCTCCATGGGTGTGTGCGCCTCCACCGGTGGGATGTTCAACAACTACGGCCTCATCCAGGGCGTCGACACCATCGTGCCGGTCGACATCTACGTCCCCGGCTGCCCGCCCCGACCGGAGATGCTCATGTACGGCATCCTCCGGCTTCACGCGAAGGTCCAGCGAGAGGCCCGGATCAGGTAATGGATCCCGCTCACCTGGCCGAGCGCCTGCGCGCACGCCTCCCCGAGGTCCTCCTGGCCCGCGGCGAGGTCACGGTCACGATAGGACGGGACGACCTCCTGACCGTCCTGGAGTACCTGCGGGACGAGGGCGACCTGAGCTTTCGGTTCCTTGCGGATGTGACGGCCTCCGACTGGCCCGGCCTGGACCCCCGGTTCTGGCTGGCCTACGAGCTGCTCTCGATGGAGCACGTTCACCGGGTCAGGGTGAAGGTTGGCCTATCCGAGGACGACCCCCGCGTGCCCTCGGCGACCCGGACGTTCCCCACGGCGAACTGGCTGGAGCGAGAGGTCTTCGACTTCTTCGGGATCGTCTTCGACGGGCATCCGGATCTGCGTCGCATCGAGATGCCCCAGGACTGGGTGGGCCATCCGCTGCGCAAGGACGAGCCGCTCGCCGGGGTGAACATCCAGTACAAGGGGGCGTTCATCCCGCCACCGGATCAGAGGGGGCTGTAGGCCATGGCCGATCCGATGAGCGAGCTTCCGGAAGTCGGTGGGGTGCCCATGGCGGGCGCTCCCGGAACCACGGTCCAGCCGGTTCCCGGGGCCCGCGAGGAGACCATGATCATCAACATGGGGCCCCAGCACCCTTCGACCCACGGGGTGCTCAGGCTGGTCCTGGAACTGGACGGAGAGTACGTGCTGTCCTGCCGGCCGGTCCTCGGGTACCTGCACACGGGCATCGAGAAGAACACGGAGTATCGGACCTGGCAGCAGGGCGTCACCTTCGTGACGCGGGCCGATTACCTCTCTTCGTTCTTCAACGAGCTCGCCTACTGCCTGGCGGTGGAACGGCTGCTGGGGATCGAGGCGCCCCCGCGAGCCCGGGTCATCCGGGTGATGGTGTGCGAGCTGAACCGGATCGCCAGCCATCTGCTGTGGCTCGCCACCACCGGTCTGGAGCTCGGGGCGATCTCGATCATGCTCTACGGCTGGCGGGAGCGGGAGGTCATCCTCCGCATCTTCGAGATGGTCACCGGCCTCCGAATGAACCATGCCTACATCCGGGTGGGCGGCCTGGTCATGGATCTGCCGGAGGGCGCCGAGGAGAGGATCCGCGATTTCCTCGCGCTCATGCCGAGGCGGCTCCGTGAGTACGAGGACCTCCTGACCGGCAACCCGATCTGGCGGCAGCGCACGGAGGGTATCGGACACGCCTCGGCCGAGGAGCTCATGTCCCTCGGCGTGACGGGCCCGATGCTCCGGGCTGCCGGCGTTCCCTGGGACCTCCGCAAGCAGGAGCCCTACTGCGGATACGAAACCTACGACTTCACGGTGCCCACCCGGACCGAGAGCGACTGCTTCGCCCGGTATGTGGTCCGGATCGAGGAGATCCGGCAGTCCGTCCGCATCATCGATCAGTGCCTGGACAGGCTCGAGCCCGGCCCTGTGATGATCGACGACCCGAAGCTCCGGTGGCCGGCGGAGCTCTCCGTGGGGCCGGACGGCATCGGCAACTCCGAGGCCTACGTGAAACACATCATGGAGGAGTCGATGGAGGCCCTGATCAATCACTTCAAGATCGTGACCCAGGGCTTCAAGGTCCCTGCCGGAGAGGTCTATCAGGCCGTCGAGTCGCCCCGCGGGGAGCTCGGGTACTACGTCGTGTCGAACGGCGGGAATCGGCCCTATCGGGTCCACATCCGCGCGCCGAGCTTCGTCAATCTCCAGGCCACTCCGAAGCTGGTGGAGGGTGGCCTGGTCGCCGACGTCATCGCCTCCGTCGCCAGCATCGACCCGGTGATGGGGGACGCCGACCGATGATCGACGCGGACGTCGAAGGGCCGGTGCTGTCCGATGAATCGCGGGCGGTGGCCGAGAAGATCGTCGCCAAGTACCCGACCAGGCGCTCGGCCATAGTCCCGCTCCTGTACCTGGTGCAGTCCGAGGTCGGGTGGGTGCCCCGCCAAGGCATGCGCGAGGTGGCCGAGATCCTGGGTCTGACCACGGCCGAGGTGGAAGCCGTGGCCACGTTCTACACGATGCTGAAGCTCCGCCCGACGGGGAAGTACGTCATCTCCATCTGCACCAACCCGTCGTGCGCCCTGCTTGGCGGCAGGCGACTGTACGAGCGGGCCGGGGAGCTGCTGGGAGAGCAGGCGGAGCAAGCCACCGAGGACGGGCTGTTCACCTTGGAGGAGGAGGAGTGCCTGGCGGCCTGCGACAAGGCCCCCGTGGCATGCGTGAACTACCTGTTCTACGACCACGTGACCGAGGAGAAGCTGGAGTCGATGATCACCTCGATCCGCGACGGCCGAGTGGCCGAAGCCTCCCGCGGCGGAGTGCCGGGGGAGCTCGCGGAGGTCTCTCGCATCCTGGCTGGCCTCGGGCCGGCGGCGCGTCCACAGGCGGGGGTCGACGGCGGTGCCGATGGCTGAGTTCGAGCCGGTCCTGACGGCCCGGTGGGGCAACGACGAGGCCGTGTCGATCGACGGCTACCTGAAGGCCGGGGGCTACCAGGGCCTCAAGAAGGCGCTGTCCATGAGCCCCGGCGACGTGATCGAGGAGGTCCAGTCCTCGGGGCTACGGGGCCGCGGCGGCGCCGGCTTCCCCACGGGAACGAAGTGGTCGTTCATCCCCCAGGACACCGGCAAGCCCGCCTACGTGGTGGCGAACTTCGACGAGAGCGAGCCCGGCACCTTCAACAACCGCGAGCTGGTCGAGCGCGATCCCCACCAGTTGATCGAGGGCGCGATCATCTGCGCCTACGCGGTACAGAGCCACACCATCTTCGTGTACACGCGCGGCGAGTTCGTGTGGCCGGGCACCGTCCTGGAGCGGGCCGTGGCGGAAGCCTACGACCGAGGCTACCTGGGGAAGGGGATCGCCGGGAGCGGCTTCGACGTGGAGGTCGTCGTGCACCGCGGGGCCGGAGCCTACATCTGCGGGGAGGAGACGGCGCTCCTGGAGTCGCTCGAGGGCTACCGAGGGCAGCCTCGCCTGCGGCCGCCGTTCCCCGCCGTGGAGGGCCTGTACGGGTCACCGACCGTCATCAACAACGTGGAGACCCTTTCCTGCGTGCCCCATATCCTCGATCGCGGCGCGGGGTGGTTCGCCGGCATGGGCACGGAGAAGTCGACGGGCCCGAAGGTCTTCTCCATCTCGGGGAAGGTCAACCGGCCGGGGAACTACGAGGCGCCCATGGGGACCTCGGCCCGCGAGCTCATCGAGGATCGAGCCGGGGGGATCCTCGACGGGAGGAGGATCAAGGCCTGGACCCCCGGTGGATCCTCCACTCCCTACCTGACCGCCGACCACCTGGACACGCCGATGGATTTCGACTCCATCGCCGCGGCGGGATCGCTGCTCGGGACCGGGGCCGTGATCGTGCTCGACGACCGCGATTGCGTGGTGGACGCCACCCTGCGATTCACCCAGTTCTACGCCCACGAATCCTGCGGCAAATGCACACCATGCCGGGAGGGGACGTGGTGGATGGCCAGGGTGCTCCGGCGGATGGAGCACGGGTATGGCCGGGTCGAGGACATCGACCTCATGAAGGACGTCGCCGGGAACATGCTGTTCAAGTCCTTCTGCGCCCTGGCCGACGGAGCCGTCTCCCCGATCGCCTCCTCGATCAAGTACTTCCGCGACGAGTACGAAGAGCACGTCCGGCTCGGCCGCTGCCCGCTCAAGGAGGAAAGCCCCCGCCTGGAGGCTGCGACGGCCCGGACCGGCGGAACCACCGGAGGGCTCGCCCAGGTGCTGCCGGAGGGCGTCGAGGTGGAGCTGGGAGAGGTCCTGGGATGAACCCCGAGCAGGACGACCGGGTCAACCTGACCATCGACGGGAAGGAGGTCACCGTCCCGAAGGGGACCCTGATCATCCGCGCCGCCGAGCAGCTCGGTATCGAGATCCCCCGGTTTTGCGACCACCCGCTCCTGGAGCCGGTCGCGGCCTGCCGCCAGTGCTACGTGAAGGTCGAGGGACAGCGAAAGCTCATGACCTCGTGCTCCACGCCCGTCGCCGACGACATGGTCGTGCACACGCAGTTCACCGACGAGGAGGTCAAGGATGCACAGGTCGCGGTGCTGGAGTTCCTGCTGATCAACCACCCCCTCGACTGCCCCGTGTGCGACCGGGGGGGAGAGTGTCCGCTCCAGGACCAGGCGCTCGCCTACGGCCCGGGAGAGAGCCGCTACGTCGAGGCCAAGCGGACCTACCGAAAGCCGATCTCGCTCTCGCCCCTGGTGGCCCTCGACCGCGAGCGATGCGTCCTGTGCGCGCGGTGTACTCGATTCTGCGACGAGATCTCCGGCGACCGGTTCATCGAGCTGTTCGACCGGGGTGCGGCGGAGCAGGTCGCGATCGCCCCGGGCGAGGACTTCCGGAGCCCCTTCTCCGGGAACACCATCCAGATCTGCCCGGTCGGCGCGCTCACCGCACGGACCTACCGGTTCGCGGCGCGGCCCTTCGACATCGGGTCTGGGGACACGATCTGCCCCCACTGCGCGTGCGGGTGCAACCTGCGGGTGGACCTGCGAAAGGGCGAGGTCGTTCGGCACCTCGCCCGCGACAACCACGAGGTGAACGACGCGTGGCTGTGCGACAAGGGCCGGTTCGCCTTCTCGTTCGCCGATCGACCCAGCCGGCTGGCCACCCCGCTGCTTCGCGAACGGGGGCTGGAGCCGGTCTCGTTCGCAGAGGCGCTGTCGGCCATCTCCGGGTGGTGTCGAGACAAGCCGGTGGGGATCCTCGCGGGGGGGCGGCTCACGGACGAAGACGCCTATGCGCTGTCGAAGCTGGCACGGACGGCGCTCAGGACGAACGACGTGGACCACCGGTGGACCGGTTGGGATCCGGATGCGTTACCCGCGGAGCGGGCCCAGGCGGCCGGCATGCCGCTGAGCTACACGGACGTCGAGCGGGCCCGGACGATCCTGGTGGTTGGGTTGGACCCGGAGCACGAGCTTCCGATCCTGCACCTGCGCATCCGGAAGGCACACCGCCGGGGGGCAAACGTCTTCGTGGTACATCCGCGGCGAACCCGGCTGTGGGACGTGGCCGAGCACATCCTGTGCCGGCCCGGCGAAGAGGCCGGCATGCTGGGACGACTGCGGGAGGCCGCCGAGGAGTCTCCCGAGGGCCGGCTGGGCGCCGCCCTGAAGGAGGCGGGAGAGCGAGCCGTGGTCCTGGCCGGACCGCGGTTGCTGGACGTTCCGGGTGCCGTCGCATCGGCCGCCGAGCTGGCCGACGCGGCGGGGGCGCGCTTCGCCCTGCTGTGCCG
>JBOGVA010000091.1:0-19268 GCA_050692195.1 Actinomycetota bacterium
GGCCCCGCGCTCTCTTGCATTGCCTCTTCGCCGGCGCGTTGTGAAAGGATCTCGGCATGCAGCTCGGCCTCGACGGCAAGAAGGCCATCGTCACCGGCGCCTCGAAGGGACTGGGCAAGGCGATCTCGGAGGAGCTGGCCCGAGAGGGGGCGGATCTGGCCGTCTGTGCCCGCAACCGCGAGGAGCTCGAGGCAGCCGCCGCCGAGCTGCGGTCGGTGGGGCCCATGGTGTACTCACAGGCCGCCGACGTCACGGACCCCGGCCAGGTCGAGGACTTCGTGGCCCGGGCGGCGCAGGAGCTCGGGGGGATCGACATCCTGGTCAATAACGCCGGGCGAGCGCACCCCGGGAGCTTCGAGACGCTGACCGACGACGACTGGCACGAGGACCTGGAAGTCAAGCTCCTGTCGATGATCCGGTGTTCCCGCCATTGCCTTCCCCACATGCGGGCGCGAGGCGGGGGGCGGATCGTGAACGTCAACTCGGTCCTGGGACGGTCGCCCGACCCGGCTCTGTTCGCCACCAGCGTCAACCGCGCGGCATGTCTCTCCCTGACCAAGAGCCTCGCCCTCGAGCTGGCGAAGGACAACATCCTGGTCAATAGCGTCAACGTGGGCTCGGTGATCACCCCGCAATGGAAGAACATCCATCAGCGGCGAGCTCCGGAGCTGCCCGAGGACGAGTTCTTCCGCCGGATGGCCGAGGGGATACCGCTGCGCCGGTTCGGCCGCCCCGACGAGGTTGCGGCCGTCGTGGCCTTCCTGGTGAGCGAACGAGCCGGCTACGTCACCGGGGCGTCCGTCGACGTGGCCGGGGGAGCCGGCGGACATATCTGAGCCTCCTCGGGCCACCTCGACCTCGCCGCAGCAGAGGCAATTCGCTGCATGTGCAACACCACGCGCTAGACTTGGGGCCCGATGCCCACGTCCGTCGACGCCGCGCTCGAATTGCTCCAGGCCAAGGGGCTTCGCATGACCCCCCAACGGCGCGCCATCGTCGCCGAGGTCATGGCATCCGAGGGGCACATCAGCCCTCCAGCGATCGCCCGCCGGGTTCGCGAACGAGTGCCCGGCGTCAATCCCTCAACCGTCTACCGCACGCTCGGCCTCCTGGAGGGCCTGGGGATCGTCTCCCACGCCCACCTCGAGTCGGGGCCCGAATACCACCGAAGCGCGGAAAGCGGGCATGTCCATCTGACCTGCTCGCGCTGCGGATCGGAGGATTCCCTGTCTCTGGAGGAGGCGGACCGCCTGAAGGAGCTCATCGCCCGGCACCACGGGTTCAGCCCGGACCTCACCCACTTCGCCATCTCCGGCCTCTGCGCGGCTTGCCGTCGACGGGATCGCCACGCCTAGCCCGCGAGCTGCATAACGAGCTAGTTGCACCTTATTGCAAGAGAGCCGTAGAGTATCCGCATGAAGCGGCGATCAGGGCAGACACCCTTCAGCCGGGTAACCCTGGCTGCCGGCGTAGTCCTGGCCATGGTCGCCTGCCGATCCGATCCCGGGAGCGACTCCGGCCGCCTGCGGGTGGTCACCACGGTCTCCCCCATCACCAACCTCGTCCAGAACGTGGGCGGAGGCAGGGCGGAGGTCGTCGGCATCGTCCCCGAGGGGACGAACAGCCACACGTTCGAGCCGGCCCCGTCGGATGCCAGGGTGATGGCAGAGGCGGACGTGGTCTTCGTCAACGGGCTGCACCTCGAGGAGCCGACCCGGGAGCTCGCCGAGGCGAACGTCCGGGAGGGCGTGTCCATCGTCCAACTGGGCGACCGGACGATCACGCCGGACCAGTACATCTACGACTTCAGCTTCCCCCGCGAGGAGGGGGATCCGAATCCGCACCTCTGGACAAACCCGCCGTACGCCAATCGCTACGCCGAGATCATCCGTGACACGCTGAGCCGGCTCGACCCGGCAGGCGTCGACCAGTACGGGCGAAACTTCGATCGGCTCTCGGCCCGTTTGGACGAGCTCGACCGGCTGGCCCGCCAGGTCACCGAGACGGTGCCGCCGGAGAACAGGAAGCTACTCACCTACCACGACTCGTTCCCCTACTTCGCCCGCGAGTACGGATGGCAGGTCATCGGGGCCATCCAGCCCTCGGACCTCTCCGATCCCACTGCGGCAGACGTGGCCAGACTCATCGACCAGATCAGGGCGGAGAAGGTGCCGGCCATCTTCGGATCCGAGGTCTTCCCGAGCCCGGTCCTGGCGCAGATCGCAGCCGAGACCGGCGCGCGATACGTGGCCGAGCTCAGGGACGACGACCTCCCCGGGGAGAACGGCGATCCCGAGCACAGCTACTTCGGTCTGATGGTGTTCGACTTCCGCACGTTCATGGGAGCGCTGGGGGGAGACATCAGCCCCTTCGACGGCTTCGACGTCACGAACATCGCCGGCGAGGAGGCGGCAACCTACAGGTACTGATGAGAGAGCTGGTGAGGCTGGAGCAGGTCACGTGCCGGTACGGGCAGGAGCCGGTGCTGATCGACGTCGACCTCTCGATCCACGAGGGCGAGTTCCTGGGGATCGTGGGCCCGAGCGGATCGGGCAAGACCACCGTCCTGCGGGCCATCGCCGGGACGGTGGAACCCATCGCCGGCCGTGTCGTCCGGGATCGCGCGGCTGCGGTCGGGTACGTCCCCCAGGTCGAGACGGTGAACTGGTACTTCCCCGTCACCGTCCGAGAGGCGGTCCTGATGGCCCGGATCGACGGGCGCATCGTGCCCTGGCCTTCGAAAGAGGACGTCGCCGAGGCGGAGAGAGTGCTGGACCGGCTCGGTATGGAAGGACTGGGAAGGCGCCATATCCGGGAGCTGTCCGGGGGGCAGCAGCAGCGCGTGTTCATCGCCCGAGCCCTCCTTCGCCGCCCTCGCCTGCTCCTGCTCGACGAGCCGACCAGCGGAGTGGACGTACGGACCCGCCACGACGTGATGCACCTGCTCCACGAGCTGCATCACGACGGCCTGGCCATCGTGGTGACGACGCACGACCTGAACGGGATCGCCGCGCACCTTCCCCGGCTGGTCTGCCTGAACCGCCAGGTCATCGCCACCGGCTCTCCTCAGGAGGTCATGACGCCTGAGGTGCTGGAACGAGCCTACGGGGCCCCACTGGAGGTCCTGTCGCACGGTGGCATGCCGGTGGTAGTGGAGCACTACGAGGAGGAGGCAGCCGAGGCGGAGGTCGTGGCCCTCCGGGAGGGGCACCATGAGCACTCTGCTTGAGCCGTTCGACTACGCGTTCTTCCGTCATGGGATGGCCGTGGCCACGCTGGCCGGAGCGCTGTGCGGGTTGGTGGGCATCTACGTGGTGCTTCGCGGGATGAGCTACATCGGGCACGGCCTGTCGCACGCCATCTTCGGGGGCGCCGTGGCCAGCTACGTGACCAGCATCAACTTCTACATAGGGGCCGGCGTGTGGGGCCTCGTGTCCGCGCTCCTCATCAACAAGGTGGCTCGCCGCAGGACGATCGGAGCCGACGCCGCCATCGGGGTGGTCACGACGGCGAGCTTCGCGGTGGGGCTCGCCCTGATCTCCCGTTTCGGCGGGTTCACCAGGAACTTCGAAGCGGCCCTGTTCGGGAACGTCCTCGGTGTGACCCTGGGCGACGTGTGGGTGGTGGCCGGGGTCACGCTGTTCGCCGCCGCGGTCGTGTTCTTCGGGTATCGCCAGCTTCTGTTCGCCACCTTCGACCCCGAGGTCGCCGAGGTGTCCGGGGTCAGCACGGCCCGGGCCGACGTGCTGCTGGCGATCACGCTGGCGGCCACGATCACGGCGACCATGAACGTGCTCGGGGTGACGCTCATCGCGGCCGTCCTGGTGATCCCCGCGGTCATCGCCCGGCTTCTGACCGACAGTTTCAGCCGGATGCTCTGGATCTCCGTGACGGTCGGGGCCGTGTGCGGCTTCTTCGGGATGTACCTCTCCTACTACCTGAACGTGTCCTCCGGCGCATCGGTGGTCCTCACGGCGGCCGTGGTGTTCGTCGTGGCGTTCGTCCTGTCCGGGGTGCGACGGCGCCGCCTTCCGGCAGAAGCGGGGGCGGCTCACCTGGCCTGACAGATCAGTCCGGCGCTGGAGCGGCCCGTAGACTGGCGGCCATGGTCCGCTATCTGGGGCGGCGGGCGGCTCTCAGTCTCCTCACCCTGTATCTCTTCGCCACAGCGATCTTCTTCGTCGGCCAGATGATCATGCCCGGCGACTTCATCGCCTCCCTCGGACCTCTCCCCGGTGAGGTACGGGAGGAGATCCGCCAGGAGCTCGAGCTCGACCGTCCCATCTGGGAGCAGTACCTGAGCTGGCTGGGAGGCGCGATCCGTGGCGACCTGGGCTTGGCCTTCGGACGAGATCCCTGGAACCGCGTCCCGGTCAGCGAGATGCTTCGAGCGGCCGTCCCCAACAGCCTCATCGCCTTCACCGTGGCAGCAGGGGCAGCGTTTGTAGTGGGAGGTTGGCTGGGTCGTCTCTCGGGCTGGCGGAAGGGCCGGCTGTTCCGCTCCATCACAACTGGCACGTCGGTCGGCCTGTACACCACCTTCCCCCCATGGCTGGCCTTCGTCGCGACGTACGCGCTCACCGCCCTGGTGGGCGTCCGAGCCCGGGAGGACATCCTCCGAGTGGATCCCGTACTCGCCAGTCAGGCAGACGTCCCCTTTGCGCTCGTCGGTACGCGATTGCGCTGGTTCATGCTGCTCACCGTCCTGGCAGCCTTGCTCGCCCTCCCGGTCCTCAACCGAGTCGGTCGCGCTCTGAACTGGCGGCGGGTCCCGCTCCTGTTCACGGCTGCCTGGGTGGGGATCGCGCCGGTCGCCATGTGGCTGGCGGTTGGCGCCGGTCCTCAGGCGCTGGACGTGGCTACCTCCCAGCTGGTTCCCCTCTTCCTTCTCTTCCTCCTGTTCTTCGGGGAGGTGGTGGTGATCACGCAGGCGGCGATGGTGGCCGGTCGCCATGAGGATTACGTCCTCACGGCAAGGGCGAAGGGCCTTTCGGACCGGCAGGTGCGAGACCGTCATGCCGCTCGACCGGCCCTGCTACCCATCCTCAGTCGGCTGGTGGTGAGCCTGCCCTACTTCCTGGCCGGCATGGTCATCGTGGAGCGAGCCCTCGGCTACCCGGGGCTCGGATCGGTCCTGTTCAACGCCTTGGACGTCGAGGACACGTTCCTCATCATGGGCGCCCTCCTGGTCATCGGGCTCATCACCATCGTCGCCCGGCTGGTGCTGGACGTGCTGCACGCGTTCCTCGACCCGCGGATCCGGTTCGACGCCGCTCGGGAGACGCCCGGTGAAGGCTGAAGCCCCCGTCTTGACGCCACACCGGCCGGCCGTCGAGAGAGCCAGAGCGAGCTGGCGCCAGGCGAGGGATATGTGGAGGACCTTTTCGCAGAACCGCCTGGCCCTGGCCGGACTGGTGCTCGTGGCCCTGTTCGGCCTCATGGCGCTCCTCCACCCGATCCTGCTGTCCACGGTGTGGCCACCGCGGATCTACGACCCGGAGACCGGCTACGACGCCCCCATCCAGGAGTTCACCGTGGTGGAGGAGGTGGCGGATCCGGCGTCCCAGATATCCCTCGCCCAGGCGCGCTTCAGGACGAACCCGTTCGTCGAGGTCGGGGACACGGTCGAGATCCCGCTCCAGCCCGCCCCCCCTTCGTGGAGGCACCTGCTGGGCACCGACTTCTTTGGACGAGACGTCGTCAGCATGCTGATGGCTTCTGCGGGCAACACCTTCCTGGTCGGGCTCGTGGCCGCGCTCACCACCGCCGTCGTGGGGACCGCGGTGGCGGCGCTGTCCGCCTATCAGCGAGGAGCGGCCGACGCCGTCTTGAGCAGGGTCTCCGATGTGCTCCTCCTGCTTCCCGCTCCCATCTTCATGGTCGTGTTGGGAGCAAGTCCCACGCTCAGGCTGGGCGCTGTGGGTTTCGGGGTCGCGTATGGACTGGTTGCGGGTGCCGGGGCCGCCGCCATCGTGCTGCGATCGCACGCCCTAACCGTGATGGCCCGGCCTTTCATCGACGCAGCACGTGTGGCCGGGGCCGGGCGAGCTCGCATCGTCCTTCGCCACCTCGTTCCGCACATGGCCCCCCTTGCGGCGGCCCACATGCTGGTGGCGGTGACCGGCGCGGTGGTGGCCGACGGGTTCCTGGCCTTCGCCGCCCTGTCCGACGAGCGCTTCAACTGGGGGACGATGATCTACCACAGCCTGTTCTCCCAGACCCTGACGCCCCAGGTGCCCTGGAACGTCCTCGTGCCGGCGGCGCTCGCCATCTCGCTCTTCTGCGCGGCGTTCTATCTGGTCTCCCTCGGTCTGCGAGACATCGCCGACCCGAGCCTGCAAGAACAGCGTTGATCGGAGGCCGCTCCCGCACGGGGCTGAGCGATCGGCGGGACGCGGCGTGGGACGCGGGGCTGTACGGAGCCGCGGCCCTGGTCGCCCTGGCGGTCGCGCTCTTCGCCTCCATCCCGCTGCAAAGGGAGTGGGCGCGAATGGCTCTCGCCCCTTACGCCGCGGGGACCGGCGTTGCCGCCGCTCTGGCCGTCCGAGGGGCGGGGGTCCGCGCCCGCGCCGGGCTCGCCGTCGCGGTGCTGCTCGGCGCGGCCCTCCTCCCGTTGGCCCTGGAGGCCACCTGGCGGGCCCGTGAGGGGCCGGGCTCCCACGCCCAGTCCGAGGCCATCGTCACCGAGGAGGCGGCGCGGGCCCTGTTGGACGGCCGCGACCCCTATGAGGCCACCTACCTTCGTGGCCCCCTGGCGGCCCGTCCCCTCGGGACGAAGAGCCACTTCCCGTACCTGCCGGGGATGCTCGCGTTCGGCCTTCCCCGGGCCCTGGACGGCCTCAGACCCCTGGCCGACGCCCGGATCGCCTTCGCCCTGACCGACGCCCGGATCGCCTTCGCCCTGACCACGCTGGGCCTCGCCGCGCTGGCCCTTCGACTGTGGGACACATCTGGCGACCGGCGTCTCCGAGCCTTCCAGGTCCTCGCGGTCCTCCCCACCGGTGCCCTGCCGATGGCTACGGGCGGCGGCGACCTCCCGGTGCTCGCGTTGATGCTGCTCTCCCTGGTACTGGTGGAGAGAGGTAAGCCCGGAGCCGCGGGGTTGGCCGCGGGTGTGGCCGCCGGGATGAAGCAGACCGCCTGGCTTCTGGTGCCGTTCCTTCTGCTCGCCGCACGGGATGAGCGGCGCCGCAGGGCGTGGGTCCGGATGGCCGCACCGGCGGCGGCCGCAAGCGGTGGGCTGATCCTCCCGTTCCTCCTGTGGAATCCCGCCGCGTTCGTGGAGGACGTCGTCCTCTTTCCGCTCGGGCTGGGTCAGCAGGCGAGCCCTGCGGGCACCCCGACCGTTGGAACGCTCATCATCCGGGCGCTGCCGTTCGTCCGGGGACCGGTGGCTGCTGCACTGATTGCCCTGGTCCTGGCGGTGGGCGTCTACCTCATGGTCCGCCATCCTCCGGAATCCGCCGCCCGGGCGGCCGGGCACGCCGCGCTGGTGATGAGCCTTGCTCTGGTCCTGGCGCCGGCCGCCCGGTTCGGGTACCTGATCTACCCGATCAATCTCCTGACCTGGGCGCGGCTGCTGTCAAACGGGGATGAGGACCGAGTGCCGGATGGTCCTCTCCGCGCTTTCCGGGGCGGTCCCCAGGGCCACGCAGATGGTCCCGATCGTCACGCCCCTGGAGTCATGTAGGGGCGCCACCTGCGAGTGCCACGATCGGCCGGCCCACTCCATCTCGAAGTCGACGGTGGCCCCCAGGAGGGCCCGCTTGTGGGCGTCGATCGGCGGGAACCTGGGGTCTTCGGTCTCGAAGAACTCGAACAGGGTTGTCCCGACAATCTGGTTCGGCCCCAGGCCGAGGGAGGCCAGCCCGGCCCCCAACGACGACGTGAATCGCAGCTCGGCGTCCGTCGTCCAGAACACGGCTGGGAACTGGTCGACCAGGGTCCTGAGCGACGAGGTTCCCTCGGGAACGACCCAGCCCGGTTCCCTGTCCTCGGTCGTTACCCCGCGCAGCTCCCACTGCTTCATGATCCCGCCTCCCTCGACCCCAAGGCTGCATCGACAGTACGGGCAACCGGCTGGGGCTTTCAATCAGCCGACCAGCCCATTCGGGGCGGCGCCAACGAGGGGACCCCCGGCCGCCCTACCCTCCCGGACGAACGGCTTCCGCCGGTGTCGCCCGGTCCCTGGGGGCGCGAAACGACCGTACGCCGGCGAGGATGAGGAGGGCCGCGCCCAGGATCGCGGCTCCGGCCAGGAGTCGATTCGTTCCGCCCCCTTCCACCACGAACGTCACCGACTCGCGCTGAATGGGCTCGTCAGTGTCGGGGCGGTAGCTCAGCGTGAGCGTGTGATCGCCCTTCGCCAGCCCATGGAGCGGGATTCGTTTCGTCTCCTCGACGCGGATGGGGATCGGCGGGGTCGAGTTCGAGGGCCGGCCCGCGGCGTCCAGGGCCCGGCCGTCAAGATCGACAGTGAACGTCGTGGTGTCGACCCCTCCCAGGAAGGGCTGGGCGAACACGCGGAGCTCCGTGTGCGCACCGACCCGCTCTCCCGGCCGCGGAAACGTGATGAGCACCCGGATCGCCACGTGTGCTTCGAGCGGGGAGGCAAATGAGAGCGACGCCACCAGGACCAACGCGAGCGCGAGCAGCCGGCGCGACGTGACCACTCACGCGAGGATATAGCCGATCGGTAGACTGCGGCCCGTGAGCTCGGATTCCTGGGCGGAGCTCGACCGGCCCGAGCGAACTCCCCTGCTGCTGGGAATCGTGGCCGGCCTGCTTGCGGCGGCCACGCTGGCCGCCATGGTCGTCCTCTGGCCTCACGGGGACGTGATCCCCGAGGTCCCGGCGCTTGGCGGAGTCCGGGACGTGTTCGAGGCCCGAGTCACGTCGGTGACCGAGGAGCTCTGTCCTGGGTCTACTACCCTCACGTGCCGAGAGGCCCGCGTTCAGCTCCTCGAGGGCCCGGACGAGGGTTCCACGACGCCGCTCAGCTTCCCCGTCGGCGAGACCAGCATCGTCCTGGCCGATGGAGAGACGGTCCTCCTGGGCTACCAGCCGGACGCCGACCCGCAATTTCGCTATTTCTACGTCGACCGGCAGCGCCGATCGCTCCTGCTGGGGCTTGCGGCGCTCTTCGCGCTTGCCGTAGTGGTCCTGGGGCGCCTTCGCGGCGTGGCGGCGCTGGCAGGCCTGGCCGCCTCCTTCGTGGTGCTGTTCACGTTCGTGCTTCCCGCGGTTCTCGCCGGCCACAGCCCACTGCTCGTGGCGATGGTGGGAGCGTCGGCCATCTCATTCCTTGCCCTGTAACTGGCACACGGGTTCACCCTCATGACCACCGTCGCGCTGCTCGGGACGCTCGCCAGCCTGGCGATCACCGTTGGCCTGGCCACCGTGTTCACTCGACTGGCTGCCTTCACCGGCCTGACCACGGAAGAAGCGTTCATCGTCCAACTGGGAGCCTCCGCCCTCGACCTGAGGGGACTGGTCCTGGGCGGGGTCGTGATCGGAGCGCTCGGCGCCATCGACGACATGACGGTGACGCAGGCTTCAGCCGTTTGGGAGCTCAAGGCTTCCAACCCTCAGCTCCGGTCCGGAGAGCTGTTCCACTCGGGACTCCGGATCGGACGAGCTCACGTGGCCTCCACCGTCAACACGCTGTTCCTGGCCTACGCGGGGGCGTCGATGCCGCTCCTCCTGCTGTTCCTGATCCTGGAGCAGCCGCTCGGAGTGGTCGCCAGCCGTGAGGTCATCGCCACGGAGATCATCCGAACGCTGGTCGGGAGCATCGGCCTGGTGGCCTCGGTCCCCCTGACGACGTGGCTGGCCTCGCGCCTGGCTTCAGGGTCGCGGGAGCGCAAGCCCGCGGGATCGGTCCCCTCTCGCTGGTCGCTGGGCCGGCGACCCGGCCGCCACCGGCCGCGCCGCTAGGTGTGGCTGCGGTCAGAACCGAGGCGTCTCCGTGTACTCCCCGAACACCTCGCGGAGCGCGGACACGATCTCTCCTTCGGTGCAGTAAGCCCTGGCACAGTCCACCAGCAGAGGGATGAGATTCTCCTCCCCGCCGGCGGCCGACTTGAGGGCCTCCAGGGCGGCCCCGGCCTTCGCCCCATCGCGCTTCGCGCGCATCTCGCGGACCAACCGGACCTGGCGCTCCTCGGTCTCGGGCGGGATGACCAGGATGTCGATCGGTCCCTCGTTGGGATCGACGAACTCGTTCACCCCGACCTTGACCTGGCGCCCCTTCTCGTACAGCGCCTGTTCCCGGTAGGCGGCGTCGGCGATCTCCGATTGGAAGTACCCGCGCTCGATCCCGACCAGCATCCCTTCCAGCATCGATCCCTTGCCCATCTCCTCGATCCTCGAGAAGTACTCCTCGGCCGCCTCCTCCATTCGATTGGTGAGCGCCTCCACGAAGTACGAGCCACCGAGGGGGTCGATGACGTTCGCCACGCCCGTCTCGTAGGCGATGATCTGCTGGGTGCGGAGGGCGATCTGCGCGGCCTTCTCCGTGGGCAAGGCCAGCACCTCGTCCAGGGCGTTGGTGTGGAGCGACTGGGTTCCTCCCAGGACCGCGGCCAGCGCCTCGACGGCCGTTCGGACGATGTTGTTCTCGGGCTGCTGGGCCGTGAGGGAGCACCCTGCTGTCTGGGTGTGGAACCGCAGCCGCCACGACCGTTCGTCCTTCGCTCCGTATCGCTCCTTCAGCCACCGGGCCCAGATGCGCCGGGCCGCACGATACTTGGCGATCTCCTCGAAGAAGTCGATGTGGGCGTTGAAGAAGAACGACAAGCCTTGAGAGAAGGCGTCGACGTCGAGGCCGCGGTCGCGGCCGAGCTCCACGTACGAGAACCCGTCTGCCAGCGTGAACGCAAGCTCCTGCTGCGCGGTCGAGCCGGCCTCCCTGATGTGATACCCGGACACGCTGATCGGGTGGAACTTCGGGACCTCCCGGGCGCAGAACTCGATGAGGTCGCCGATCAGGCGGAGGTGCGGGCGCGGCGGGAAGATCCACTCCTTCTGGGCGATGTACTCCTTGAGGATGTCGGTTTGCAGCGTTCCGTCCAGCTTCTTCCAGTCCACGCCCTGCTCATCCGCCGTCGCCAGGAAGAACGCGAACAGGATGGTGGCCGGACCGCTGATGGTCATGGAGGTGGAGATGCCGTCCAGCGGGATCCCGTCGAACAGCGTCTCGAAGTCCGCCAGCGAGTCGGTGGCGACGCCGCATCGGCCGACCTCTCCCTCGCTTCTTGGGTCGTCCGAGTCCCGGCCCATGAGCGTCGGCATGTCGAAGGCGACCGACAGCCCGCCCTGGCCCTGCCTGAGGAGGAACTTGTAGCGCAGGTTGGTCTCCTCGGCCGAGCCGAAGCCGGCGAACTGCCGCATGGTCCACGGACGGCCTCGGTACATCGAGTGGTAGACCCCGCGGGTCATCGGGAAGTGGCCCGGATACCCGAGGTCCCGGTCGTAGTCGAGGTCCGCGATGGACTCGGGCGTGTACAGAGGGTCCAGCGGCTCGCCGGAAAGCGTCTGGAAGTCGGCGTCGCGCTCACCCGCCCTGCGGTAATGGTCCCGCCAGCGCTCGAACTCGTTCTCGCCCTCAGCCATGCTCGCTCCAGTCATCCGCGCGACGGGAAGCGGCCCCGCGATGAGGCGCCGACCCTCTCGAGGAGTATCTCAGCAGCCCGGTAGGGGTCGAGCCTTCTCTCTGCCAGGTCTTCGACCAGCGCGCGTTCCGCCTCTTCACCGAGCACGCCGGCGGCTCGCTCGCGGAGGCGGAAGCCCACCATGCTCTTGACCTCCTCGACGATGCGGCGTGTCCGCTTGGCCTCCAGCTCGCCGGACGACCCCTGGTGCTCGCGGTGCTGCTCGATGGCGTCCCACAGGTCGTCGACTCCCTCGCCGGTCATAGCAGACGTCCTGACGATGCGGGGCGTCCAGTCCGCCTTCGGCCCCATGCGGAGCATGTTCCTCAGGTCTCGAGCCGCCTCCTGCGCTCCCTCTTTGTCCGCCTTGTTCACCACGAACACGTCGGCGATCTCAAGGATGCCTGCCTTGGAGACCTGCACGGCATCTCCCCACCCCGGTGCCACTACCACCAGCGTGGTGTCGGTGGCGCTGGCCACCTCGACCTCCGCCTGCCCGACGCCGACCGTCTCCACGAGGATCAGGCCCTTGCCCGAGGCGTCGAGGACCCGGATGGCCTCTGGCGCCGCCAACGCCATGCCACCCAGATGGCCGCGTGTCGCCATCGAGCGGATGAACACGCCCGGATCGGTGGCATGAGCCTGCATCCGAAGGCGATCCCCGAGCAGGGCGCCACCGGTGAATGGCGAGGTCGGGTCGATCGCCAGTACCGCGACGGTCTTCTCCCGATCCCGGGCCGCGCGCACGAGCTGCTCGGCGACGCTGGACTTCCCCACTCCAGGCGAACCGGTCAGCCCCACGGTGTAGGCCCGGCCGACGTGCGGATACAACGCCTCGGACAGCGCCGATAGCTCCTCGGAGCCATCCTCGACCAGCGAGATCGCGCGAGCCACCGCCCGCCGGTCGCCCGCAAGCACCCGATCCGCAAGCTGGGCCGCATTCACCGATACCGAGGATAGCGATCGGTCGATCGGAGGCGCCCTCCCTCAGATGGCGCGGACGGCGAACAGGCGCCACTCGCCGAGGTCTTTGAGCTGATGAAGGCCCCGGTCTTCGAACTCGATGCCGGAACCCGCTACCAGGTCCTTCACCGTGCTCGATACCAGCACCTCGCCGGGACCTGCCTCCGCCGCCACGCGTGCCCCGGTATGCACGGCCACCCCCGCCAGCTTCTCGCCCATGACCTCGCACTCGCCGGTATGTAGCCCGGCCCTGACTTCAAGTCCCAGGCTCAGCATCGAGTCGCGGATTGCCCATGCGCACCTGACGGCCCGAGCGGGCCCGTCGAAGGCGGCCAAGAAGCCATCTCCGGCGGTGTCGATCTCGCGACCGCGGAACAGCTGGAGCTCCCTGCGGACCAACGAGTCGTGCCGGGCCAAGACGTCGCGCCAGGCCCTGTCACCCAGCCCCTGAGCCCGCTCGGTTGACCCGACGATGTCCGTGAAGAGAACCGTGGCCAGGATCCGGTCCGGCTCTCGGACGGGTCTGTCCCCAGTCAGGAATTCCTCCACCTCATCCAGGATTGCGTCCTGGTCCCCGATCCAGGGGAGGTGGTCCGCGCCGGGGAGTTCAGCGAACCGCGCTTCAGGAATGTGCTCGGCGATGTAGCGCCCCTCTTCCACTTTCGAGTCCTTGTCTCCGGTCCGGTGCAAGATAAGGGCGGGCACGTTCACCGAGGCCAGGACGTGCCGCACGTCGATCAGCGTGTTCATCTTGGCGAGGGCCAGGGCGGCTCCTGGGCTGGCGCTCCGGCGGATGTACGTCTCCAGCCATCGCCTGATGGCCGGATCGTCCTGCATGCTCGGGGCCAGGGTGTCCAGGCCGAGCTCTTGCCCCCAATGGTGCTCCATGGCGTCGAAGAACCGCTGGCGCTCCTCGAGTGTGGGAGCCCACGGGTATTCGGGCGACCAGATCCGCTTCGCGTAGGTACCGCACGTGACGAGGGCGACCGTCCGATCCGGATAGGTCGCGGCGAACAGAATGGACATGGGTCCGCCCTCAGAGATTCCGAACAGGGCCGCGCGTTCAGACTCGGCCGCATCCATGACGGCCCGTACATCGTCCATGCGTTGCTCCATCGTGGGGAGCTGCTCGAGGGAAACTCGGTCGGAGAGTCCCGTTCCCCGCTTGTCGAAAAGGACCAGCCGGGAGAACGAGGCGAGGCGCCCGAGGAAGCGAGCCAGGTTGGGCTCCTCCCAGGCGAGTTCCACATTGGAGATCCAACCGAACACGAACACGAGGTCGAAGGTCCCCTCGCCGGCAACCTGATAGGCGATATTGACGTCGCCGCTCTTCGTGTACTTGGTCTCGGGCGGCCGCACAAGAGGAAGCGTACGCCGGTCAGTGCGTGAGGGACTTCTCGCTCTTCTGGAGCCGTTTGGCCATGGCCTCCAACAGCCGCTTGGCGATGTTCGGCTCCCGTTCCACGATCACTTCCATCTCGCGCGGGCCGAGCACCATGACCCGCATGTCCGAGTACGCCGTCACCGTGGCCGAGCGGGGGGAACGACTCAGCAAGGCGAGCTCGCCGAAGAAGTCACCCGGCACAAGCTCGGCGAGCTTCTTCCCCTTCCGCGTCACGACCGCGGTCCCCGACACGATCACGTAGAGATCCCGGTCGTACTCGCCCTCCCGGACCAGGACCTTCCCTGCCCGGATGTCGACCTCGGTGGCCGCCTGGGCAACGGACCGGATCCCTCTCTTGGAGACCGAACCGAAGAGTGGGACAGCCTGGAAATGTCTCACGACCTGCGTTGGGATCCTTCGCGACACCCTGCCCCCCGATGCCTAGTGGACCGACAGCAGCCTGTTCAACCTGGCCAGCTTACCCGCGTGGAGGGGGATTCCTCGAACCTTGAGATCGCGCTTCAGCAGCTTGCGGATGAGGTCTCGTCCCTCCTTCCTCGTCAGGTCGGGCAGGCCAAAGCGCATGGGGACGGCCGAGAGGCCCACCAGCGTCTGGGAGTCCCCCTCGATCCGAACGTGCGCCCCGTCGACCACGCCGTTCCGGATCATGACCTCGCCGGGCAGGAGACGCACGGACACGCCCACGTCGACGTCCCGGGCGAAGACGCTGATCGTGGCCGGGCGGCCGAGGTGCTTCGTCCGCTCCGGGTGGGCGGCCAAGTTCGCCTCGATGAGCCCGCCCAGCATGGCGGCCAGGCCGTTCGGCTCGGCGTCCAGATACGAGAGCTTCACGGTTTCAACACGACCTGCGTGGCCTGCCGTGAATCGAACAGCTCGTAGCCTCGGGCTGCCTCGGCGAGCGGCAGGCGGTGGGAGATGATCGGCATGGGATCGATCTCGCCCGCCGCGACGGCACGCATGGCCCGATCCCACCAGGCGTGCACGGGGGTGACGCCGGCGAACTGGAGCCGGATGCCTCGAACCCAGTAGACGCCGAGCTGCATCTCGACCGTCTGGCCCGAATACATCCCCAGGATGCAGACCGAACCTCCTCGTCTGACGACCTCGACCGCGCTCTCGAAGGCGGGGACGGCGCCGACGGCCTCCATGACCACGTCCGCTCCGCGGCCCTCGGTGAGCTGGTGCACGGCCATCTGGGCGTTGCGTTCGCTGACGTTGATCGGGGCACCGCCGACCTCCTCGGCCCGAGTCAGACGGTCAGGTTCCAGGTCCAGCACGAGCACCTGCCCCGCCCGGTGCAGACGCGCCGCCTGAACGGAGAAGAACCCCACCGGACCGGCCCCGATCACGGCCACCGTGTCGCCCGCGTCGATGCCGGCGATGGCGGCGCCGTAGTAGCCGGTCGTCAGGGCGTCCCCGACGCAGAGCGCCCTCTCGTCCTCCACCCCCGCAGGGATCGCCAGGAGATTGGTGTCGGCGACGGGGACGCGCACCAGCTCGGCCTGCGCCCCCCCGAGCGAACCTCCCCACGTCCCGGCTCCAAGGTTCCGAAAGTCCTCGCACAGCGAGGTCTGTCCCCGGCGGCAGAACCAGCAGTGCCCGCAGACGATGTCAACGGAGATCACCACGCGATCGCCTTCCTTGAACCGCTCGACTCCTGGGCCGGCCTTCTCCACCACGCCAACGGCCTGATGGCCGATGGTCTCCCCCGGGAGCAAGGGGACCAGCCCGCGATAGAAGTGAAGGTCGCTGCCACAGATCCCCGATGCCGTCACGCGCACGACGGCGTCAGCGGGATGCTCGATCGCCGGATCGGGGACTTCCTCGACGCTGACCCTGCCGATGCCCCGGAACACGACCGCCCTCATGACCGGCGCTCCTCTACCCGGCCTTCTCGTCCACGAACTCGGTCGGCACCGCAGCGGCCAGGTTCACCAGCTCGTTGGCCGCCTTGACGTACTGGACGATGGTCGGAAGGTCGCCCCGCAACTTCAACTTCCCCTGCATCATGCCCTTCACGGGGTCGAGCTCCTTCTTGATGACCTCCTTCCAACGGCTGTACGGCGCCCGGATGATGAACCTGGCCTTCTCTCCCTGCTCGGGGGTGAGGCCGTACTTGGCCTCCCGGCACTGCCCATGCCACAGGTCGAGCCACACCCAGATCTCCCCCGGGACGCCCTTGTCCGGCTCGGGCTCGAACACATAGGAAAGGTCACCCTCCCAGGTCGCCGCCGCCTCCCTGTATTCCGAGCTCTCGTTGATCCGGTCGACGTATTCGTCCAACCACTCCTTGCTCGGGAACTCAGGCACCACGGCCCTCCTTCTCTGCCCGATGAGGCGTCAGCATCCTAGGTTCGGCTCAGGACGATCGCCAGGAATCCGACCAGATTGAACACCGCGTGCCCGCTGATGGGTGCCAGGAGGCTCTGCCTCCGTTCGTAGACCAAGGCCAGCCCCATCCCCACGACGAAAAGGCCCGGGGCCAGCAGAGCGGTGGCGGACGCCTCCGTCGCCGACTCGGGGTTCACGTGGACCAGGGCGAACGCCGCGGCCGAGATGGCGGCCGCAGGCCACACGGCGAAGCGTCGGCGAAGACCGCGATAGAGGAATCCACGGAAGAAGAGCTCCTCGGCGATGGGCGCGCCCAGGATGATCAACGGCGCGGAGAGGGCCAGCGTCAAGTCGCGCACGCATGCATCGATCTGCTGCGCCTCGGGAGGCGGGTGGTCCAGGACTGCCGTGGCCACGATCCGCGTGATGGCCACGGTGAACAGGCCGACCACGACCAGGCCGGCCCCCACCCCGGCTCCCCGGACGGCGTCCCGACCCGTTGCGCGGGTCCCACCGAGGGACGCCAGGGAGCCTCGACTCACGAAGCGGACCCACAGCAGGGTGCAGGCCACGAAGGAGACCCGCAGAGCAAGGTGGCCGATCACATAGGTGGCGCCGCAGGAGTCCGCGACGGCCAGGAGGGGCAGGGCCATGAGGATGGCCCCCATCTGAACGACGACGAAGAGCGGGATGGCCTCGATTGCTCGCCACGTCGGCGGAGGGGCCGGAGCACGAAGGGCGTTCGCCATTCTTCCGAGCATCCTAGATTCGGGCGGAGCTTCCAAGGAACGGGCCCGGCCCGGGGTATCATCCGGGTCCCTGACATGCGGCTCGTAACCTACGACCGAGGGGGCGCGCGGCGCCTCGGTGCGTGGGTGGATGGTGCCGTCGTCGACCTGCCGGACGCGGTCGGCCACCCCTCCTTCCCCACGACCATGGAGGCCTTGGTGGCCCACAACGGCGGGACCACCCTGGATGCGGCCCGTGACGCCCTTGGGCATCAGGAGTACGTGGAGGAGTTCGCGGTGCGGAACCCCCGTCTCCTTGCCCCCCTCCTCCCGCCTTCGTTTCGAGGACAGCGAGACATCCTGGGCCCGGACGAGGAGCTGTCCTGGCCCCCCCTGGCCCGGTCCGTCGACTACCAGATGGAAGTGGCCTGCATCATCGGGAAGCTCGGCAGGGACATCTCAACCGACAGGGCGAGATCGATCATCTTCGGCTATACGCTCCTCAACGATTGGTCCACTCCTGGGAACGCGCCCCGCGGGCCCGCAGGAGCGGCCGGCACATCGCACCGGGGCTTCGCGGTCTCCCTCGGTCCGTGTGTGGTCACTCCCGATGAGTTCGAGCCCTCGGCAGGGAAGCTCCGGGCGAGGATCGACGGCGAGCTGTGGTCGGACGGCGATCTTGCCTCGGCCCGCGGGACGTTCACCGCCCTCATCGCCCATGAGTCCAGAGGGCGCGACCTCTACCCCGGCGACGTGTACGGGTCGGGGACGTTCCCCGGCGGGAGCAGCCTCGACCTGGGACGCACCCTTCCTGCGGGCGCGGTGGTCGAGCTCGAAGCCGACGGCATCGGGATCCTTCGCAACCGTGTCGGGAGACCCGGCCGGCGCTGATCACCGATCGAGCAGGCCCAAACCCTTCGCCCACGAGGTCGAATAGCCCTCGATCTCCACGGTGGACAGGACGTCATCGGCCTGAAACGGGAGATCGGCCTCGACCATGATCGCGTATTCGTCCGCGAACTCCTTCGTCTTGGACGCCTCGATGGCCGCCGCCTGCGGGCCATGATGCAACCCCTGCGGATGATGGGTGATGGACCCCTCTCCGATCCCGGCCCGAGAGAAGAACTGACCCTGGTGGTAGAAGAGGACCTCGTCCTTGTCGATGTTCGAATGGAAGAACGGCACCCGCAGGGCGGTGGGATCGCCCGTCTCGGTGGGCCGAGGGGCGAACGTCCCGATCTCGAACCCCTCGCTGTCGAAGGTGACGTGGACGGAAGGCGGCAGGTGATACCTGGGCGAGACCACGGGTCGAAAGTCCTTGACGTTCAGCCTGATCGGGCAGAGGTCTCCCTGCCACCCCGTAACGTCCAGTGGATGAAACGGGTAGGTCAGGATCGTGTAGGCGTTGTCCCGCTTGACCCGGACGTGGAACTCGCCCTCCTCCTGATGGGGATCCGGCTCCGGTGTCTCCAGGATCCCCGGGTCGAACAGGGCGTGGCGGCCAAGGATGCCCTTGTCCGGCAGGCGGTACTCCCCGCGTCCCTCGATGACGTAGAAGAAGCTGTCCTCGTCCTCGGTCACCAGTCGATGTGTGGTGCCCTTGGGCAGTACCAGGTAGTCGCCCTGCGAGAACCGCAGCGGGCCGTAGTCCGTCTCCAGGACTCCCGAGCCACGGTGCACGAAGTAGCACACGTCCCCGTCAGAATCGCGGAGGAAGTACGGCATGGGCTCGGCCCGCCGGGAGACGTAGATGGACACGTCGTCGTTCCACAGGATCCGCTGCCACTCCCCGTCCGCGTCGGACATGTCCGATGGCTTGATCCCGTTCAGGTCGAAGGCGCGAGGCCTCAGGTCGCCTTCGATCCTGATCCAGGCTGTGGGAGGATGCGTCCGGTACAGGTGCGAGGCGCGGCCGTCGAAGGCCTCCCGGCCGTGCTCCTCCTCGAACGTCCCCTCCGGCAGGCCGACGTGGGCCTGCCTGGCAACTCGGCCCTTCGACAGAGGGAACACCCTTACCGCCTCCTTTCGATCCGTCGGCGATCCGCCTACCGGCGGACCGCTCGCCGCCAAGGGTCCGCATCCGCTCCGCTTTCGCTCCGCGGAGTGCTACCCCCTGGACCCCCTTCCCGCCGCGCGCTCCTTCCCCTTGCGGGCCTCACGCTCCTTCTTCTTCCTCTCGCGGTCGCGGGC
>JBOGVA010000092.1:0-5818 GCA_050692195.1 Actinomycetota bacterium
TTGTCCGAGAGTCGGCGCAAACTGGCGAAACAGGATCGTCTAAGGCCAGGCTTCCGTCGGCGCCTCGGGGCAAGCCCCGGTTCAGCGACCCACCGCTCGGGCGCTGGCCGAGCATCGTGCTAACAACAGTGCTAACGAACGGGCCATAACCAGACGGACGGAACGGCACCAGCCGACACGAGCGGCTCGCGTCGCCGCACGTGGCGGCACTGAACGGCACAGGACGGCACCAGCCGACACGGGTTCCGCCGCCCTCATAATCCGCAGGCCGGTGGTTCGAGTCCACCCCGCCCCACAGGCGAAACCGCAGGTGAACGGGCCGATTCGTGGCTGGATCTCGTGGCGACAGGAGGTTGTGTCCCGCATGGGTTCCGTGCGCGTCGAGTGAGGATTACCCCGTAGAGCGCCCTGGAGCAACGCCTCGCCTTTTGGCCTTGCAAGGCGGTGCTTAGCCAGAGATGGGAATCGCGATCCATGAGAGAGGCGGCCCTAGAAGGGCAGTGCTCAATTCGAGACGGTAATCGCAGAAACCGAGAGAAGCCTCTATACTTAGGCACGTGACTAGCGGTCGGACCCTGTCGCGGCGGGAGGCGGAACTCGTCAGCTGGCTCGAAGCGGAGCGCCGTCCGAGCGTCAGCCTGCCCGAGGTCAAGCAGACCCTAGGCTGGTCGGACTCCGTGGCCCGCAACACCCTCTCTCGCCTGGCCAAGAAGGGCTGGCTGCGCCGTACGGCCCTCGGCCGCTACGAGACGGTCCTCGCGGAGACCGGCGGGTGGTCGGTTCCCAACCCCTGGGCGGCCCTCAGCACGTGGGAGCAGAGGTACTACGTAGGGTTGAAGTCGGCCGCCTACGAGCACGGTCTCACCCCGGACCGACCCGGCAGCGTCCAGGCATGCGTCCCGACGGGCGCCAAGCGCCCCCGTGCCTGGAGCGACGTGCCGATCGTTCTCGTGTACCTCCAGACGTTCGACTCGGCGGGGGTCGAGAGCAAGACGCTGCACGGTTTCGAGGTGCGTATCGCATCGGCGGAGAAGGTCCTCGCCGATGGCGCCAGGCTTCCCGGACGCATGGGGGGAGTGCCTGGGCTCGCCCGGGTCGTCGACCGCGCGGCGAACGGAGTCGACTGGGACACGCTCGTGCATCTCAGCAAGACATCACCGCGGGGGCGCGTCGGTTTGCGGCGTCTCGCCGCCCTGCTGGAGATCCTTGGCCGTGAGGTCCCGGAGCCGCTGGCGGATGCAGCCGCTGCCCTTCCCGGAGAGTCGCCGCTCTTCCTCGGTGAACGGCGTGCTCACGGTGCCCACGGCGAGCGGCTGCGCCGGTGGCAGGTGGTGGTCAACGTCGATCCCGCGGTGATCCGCGAGGAGGTCGGACGCTAAATGGTGCCGCTCGCCATCGTGCGGCAGTACGCGGCCGGTCAGAAGATCGGGGCGGACGTGGCCGATCAGGAGATCGTCCTGCACTACGTTCTCGCGCTTCTCAACGAGGCAGGGCTGGTCGGGAGGAGGGAAGGCGGGGATCCGGGACCCTTACTGTTCAAGGGCGGCACCGCCCTGCGCAAATGCGTCTTCGGCCAGACGGGACGCTTCTCCCAGGACATCGACATGGACGCCGCGCACGCGAACGGGTACGAGGCCGCCATCGACGCGGCGTTTCGCGAGCACAGCCCGTTCCACGGCATCGCCTTCTCCATTCCCAACTTCCGCTACTCCCAGGAGAGGAACTTCAGCGGTCACGTCGCGTACGAGCACGACCATGGCACCGGCGCGTTCGAGCTGCAGATCAGCTATCGGCTCGATCCGATCCTCGACCCTGTGGACCTGCCCCTCGTCGAGCAGCCGTACTTCCGGCGCGTCGAGTTCCCGCCGCCGCTGCTCCACGGCCTCGATCCGTACGAGATGATCGGGGAGAAGATCATGGCGTGTAACCGCCGCCGCGGCGGCTCCGCCAAGGACGTATACGACCTGTTCCTGTGGTCCGAGCGACCCTTCAACCATGACCTCGTGCGCCGGGTTGCCGTCCTCAAGGCCTGGACGGATCAGCGCAAGTCGCCGACGTACGAACCGGAGGCCTTGGTGGCCGCGGTGGCCCCGAAGAACTACCGCTGGGAGGACCTGGAGGGCTTGGTGCCAAGGCGGCTCCAGCGCGATGCAGAGCGTATCTGCGAGGCGGTCCGGACGCGCTTCGCGTTCCTCGTCCGCTGCACGGTCGAAGAGCGAGCTCTCCTGAGGGACCAGACATCTCATCGCGAGGAGGACTTGTTCGCCCATCTCCGGGCGGAAGCGCGGGAGTGGTCCGCCCCAGGCTGACGATGACGATGATGACGATGATGATAAGAGCGGCAGGGACACCAACAACATGAGGGTCACCTGCGTCGACGAAGCAGAATCACGAGAAGCGGCACCGCTCTTCCTCGTGACCTACCATGACCTCCATGGCGTACGACGAGGAACTCGCCGATCGAATACGTGAGCTGCTCGGCGGCGAAGCCGATCTGACCGAGCAGAAGATGTTCGGCGGGCTCGCCTTTCTCATCGGGGGCAACATGGCCGTCGCAGCAAGCGGCCAAGGTGGGGTGTTGGTTCGGATCGACCCAGCGAGATCAGACAGGCTCGTCGCCACGACGAACGCTCGCCTCATGGAGATGCGCGGCCGCCGAATGCAAGGATGGCTACGGGTCGCCCCGGATGAGGTGCGCACCAGGCGGCAGCTCGCGAAGTGGGTGACGCTTGGCGCGACGTACGCTCGCTCGCTCCCCGCGAAGCGATAGCCGACCCGAACACGACACGATCGCTTTGCCGAGCCCAGATCAGAGTCGTCACCCGCTGGGGTTGATGTTCACTGCGTCAAGACCAGGCGAACGCTGCGGCTCTGAGGCGAGCGCGAACGCCCCGATGTCGCCAGCAGCGCCGCGCTCGTGCCGGGCGGTACGGCGCCCAAGGTGGATCAGAATCTCCGGGGGGCAGGCCTCGAGCGATGGCTCGAGCTGGCAGACACATGTTCCACTGGCCTCTTCGGGCACGAGGACCACGGGATCATGGGCCAGTTCGTACTCGTTCAGGCGGGGACGCTGGACCAGGCAAGGTCAACTTGGCGCGCCGGAATGAAGGACTGACCCTTCAGTCGCAAGAGGGCCCTTCAAGGCATCGGAAGCTGGTGATGCGTGGCTACCAGCCAGTAGGTTGCGTCCCGCAGGGGTCCCGCGACGGACCGGAAGAAGCCGAGAAACGTCGAGAATCACCGAGAAGCCAAACTGCC
Source organism: Actinomycetota bacterium (assembly GCA_050692195.1). Classification (GTDB taxonomy): domain Bacteria; phylum Actinomycetota; class UBA4738; order UBA4738; family UBA4738; genus JBOGVA01. Next base: position 3,259 of record JBOGVA010000092.1, read on the forward strand.
TGGTCACAGCAAGGATTGGGGTGTCTTACCAGGTCATAGCCTCGTGCCGCAACGGACTCATAATCCGTCGGTCGGAGGTTCAAGTCCTCCCCGCCCCACAAGCCAAACCGCACGTCAGCGCCTAGATTCGGCTGGCCCCGCCTTCGAGCCGATGTGAGTTGTCCCGCATTTGTCCCGCGGCGGACGCGCGTTTTCCCCGATGCCACGGTTACATAAGACGCTCGGGATAGGCCGCTGAACCCTACGTCGGGAGGATTACCGCCCGCCGCTCTCCCAGCGCCTCAGCACCCGGGCCTTTCGCCAGGCCCAGAAACCGGTCGGCGCCATTTCGATAGGGGTCAGTTCCGAGGTAGGCCACCGAGGGCGTCGTGCAGGTCCGTCTGGGGCGACTGTTCTCCTGGGACCAGGCTGACGAAGCGGTCCGGACGGCCCTCCGGTCCTTTGCGCCCTGAACCGCTCAGGCCTGCCCGGTGTCCGTCCGACCAGAGGACCTCCGCGGCCGATCTGGTGACTCGCAGGGAGTTAGTCGAGGTAGTCGCGCAGTTGCCGCGCCCTCGACGGGTGGCGGAGCTTGCACAGCGTCTTGGACTCGATCTGACGGATCCGCTCCCGCGTCACGCCGAAGACCCGGCCGACCACCTCGAGCGTCGTGGGGTGCCCGCCGAGCAGACCGAACCGCATCTGGATGATGCGCTTCTCCCGGTCGTCGAGGGTATGCAGGACCGTCTCGACCTGCTCCTGGAGCAGGGTCTTGGTGGCCGCGTCGGGGAGCGGCACCGCGTCCCGGTCCTCGATGAAGTCGCCCAGCCTGGTGCCCTCCTGGTCGCCGACGGGCGTCTCCAAGGAGATGGGAGCTCGGCCGAGCCCGAGGATCTGTCGGACCCGTCCCGCCGACAGGCCGACGTGCCTGCCGATCTCTCCCGGATCCGGGTCCCGCCTCAGGGTCTGGACCAGCTCCCGCTGGGCCCGAGCGACCTTGTTCAGGTACTCCGTAATGTGCACGGGGATGCGGATCGTCCGGGACTGGTCGGCGATGGCCCGGGTGATGGCCTGCCGGATCCACCACGTCGCGTAGGTGGAGAACTTGTAGCCCCTCGTGTAATCGAACTTCTCGACGGCCCGGATCAAGCCCAGGTTCCCCTCCTGAGCCAGGTCGAGGAACAGCATCCCCCGCCCCGCGTACCGCTTGGCCATGGCCACCACCAGCCGGAGGTTCGCCTCGATCAGCCTCCCCCGGGCCCGTCCCACATCGGCCGCCACGCGGCGGAGGAAGAAGGTGGCCTCAGCCCGGGACCGGGGCAGGTAGCCTCGCGAGACGGTTTCCTGCCCGATGCCCTCGCGGCGCAGGTTCTTCTCCGGGTCGAGCTGGTGCGCGCGGATGCGGAGCACGGCCTTGACGAGCTGCTGGAAGCGCCGTCGGTCGAGCCCATTGCTCCGCTCCACGGGCAGCAGGTCGGCCGCCAGCTGGCCGCCCTCGATCCGCATCGCCAGATCGACCTCTTGCGCCGCGGTCAGGAGCGGAACCTTCCCGATCTCCCGGAGGTACATTCGGACGGAGTCGTGGGTGGCGCCACTCGTCTGCCGGGCCTCGCGGGGAGACGCCGCTGTCCGGCCGGCAAACGCGGTGGGCTTCTTCAAGTTTTGTCGGCAGTCTCCCATAGTGCCGCCTCTGCCGTGCGGACCGGCGGGGTCAGCCGTCTGTTCGTTGCCAGTTCTCGCAGCGCCTGGTGGGGCATGACGCTTCCACGTCGGATGCGCGAGCAGTACGGCAGGCGTTCCTGCCCCCACTAGCCAAAGCTTCTTGTTGGCGGACCATCGCCGAGGCCCGCTTGACGGTAGCCTAGATGAGTGTTCGGGCTCACGCGGGCGAACCTCCGGCACCTCCTGAGCATGCTCCGTCTCGGGACCCGCCCGGCCGTGACGGTCTACGAGAGCCTCGGCACCGACTTCTTCCTGGCCCCGGCACCCGGCTGGCTGAACCTCGGGTGGTGGGAGGGGGAGGGGAGCGAGGAGGAGGCTCCGCGTGCCCCCGAGCGCCTGGTCGAGATCCTCGCCGACCCTCTCCCTCGGGGCGCCGCGATCCTGGATGTCGCGAACGGCCTCGGCGCCCAGGACCCCGTGATCTCGCGGGTGACGGCGCCCCGCCTGCTCGTTGCTGTGAACCTCACCGAGTTCCAGCTCCGGGCCGGGCGTGAGCGCCTCTCGTCGGCGGAGGCGCACCCGGTGGTCGCCGACGCGATCCGCCTCCCCTTCGGCGACGCCTCCTTCGAGGGGTTGATCTGCGTGGAGGCGGCGTTCCACTTCCGGTCTCGCGCGGCTTTCTTCGGGGAGGCCCTTCGAGTGCTCCGGCCGGGCGGGGTCCTGTCCATGTCGGACGTGACCGTCGAGCGGCGGCCGAGGACACTTCGGGACGCCGCGGCCGGGCTCCTGCTGCTGCGGATATGGGGGATGCGCTCCCGGCAGCTCGCGAGCGCTGGACGCGTCGCCGGGCTGGCGGAGGCGGCCGGGTTCACCGACGTCCGCGTCGAGCTGTGCGCCGCCCGCACGATCGACCCGGCGC
>JBOGVA010000093.1:0-71281 GCA_050692195.1 Actinomycetota bacterium
CCGCAAGGTCGTCGAGGGCCGGGTCACCGAGCAGATCGACTATCTGACCGCCGACGAGGAGGACCGGCACGTCATTGCGCAGGCCAACGCGATCCTGCGGGACGACGGTAACTTCGCCGAGGAGCGCGTGCTGGTCCGGCGCAAGGGCGGCGAGGTCGACTACATCGACCCGCAGGGTGTCGACTACATGGACGTCTCGCCGCGGCAGATGGTGTCGGTGGCCACCGCGATGATCCCGTTCGTCGAGCATGACGACGCCAACCGGGCACTGATGGGCGCCAACATGCAGCGCCAGGCGGTGCCGCTGCTGCGCAGCGAGTCCCCGCTGGTGGGCACCGGAATGGAACTGCGGGCCGCAGTGGACGCCGGCGACGTCGTGGTGGCCGACAAGGCCGGCGTGGTCGAGGAGCTGTGCGCCGACTACGTCACGGTGATGGCCGACGACGGCAGCAGGCGGACCTACCGGATGCACAAGTTCCACCGCTCCAACCAGGGCACCTGCACCAACCAGCGTCCGATCGTGGACGAGGGTGCCCGGGTCGAGGTGGGCCAGGTGATCGCCGACGGGCCGTGCACCGACACCGGTGAGATGGCGCTGGGCAAGAACCTGCTCGTCGCGATCATGCCGTGGGAGGGGCACAACTACGAGGACGCGATCATCCTGTCGCAGCGCCTGGTGCAGGACGACGTGCTCACCTCGATCCACATCGAGGAGCACGAGATCGACGCCCGCGACACCAAGCTCGGTGCCGAGGAGATCACCAGGGACATCCCGAACGTCTCCGAGGAGGTGCTCGCAGATCTCGACGAGCGCGGCATCATCCGGATCGGTGCCGAGGTACGGGACGGGGACATCCTGGTCGGCAAGGTCACACCCAAGGGCGAGACCGAGCTGACCCCGGAGGAGCGGCTGCTCCGCGCGATCTTCGGCGAGAAGGCCCGCGAGGTCCGCGACACCTCGATGAAGGTGCCGCACGGCGAGACCGGCAAGGTCATCGGCATCCGGGTGTTCTCCCGGGAGGACGACGACGAACTGCCGCCCGGGGTCAACGAGCTGGTCCGGGTCTACGTCGCGCAGAAGCGCAAGATCCAGGACGGTGACAAGCTCGCCGGCAGGCACGGCAACAAGGGCGTCATCGGCAAGATCCTCCCCGTCGAGGACATGCCGTTCCTGCCCGATGGCACCGCGGTCGACATCGTGCTCAACACCCACGGCGTGCCGCGCCGGATGAACATCGGCCAGATCCTCGAGACGCACCTGGGCTGGATCGCGAAGAGCGGCTGGAAGGTCGACGGTGACGCGGAATGGGCGTCGCGGATGCCGCAGGAGCTCCACGAGGCGCAGCCCGGCAGCGTCGTCGCCACGCCGGTGTTCGACGGGGCTCGCGAGCACGAGCTCTCCGGGCTGCTGGGCTCGACGTTGCCCAACCGGGACGGCGAGCAGATGGTCGGGCCTGACGGCAAGGCGGAGCTGCTCGACGGGCGCACCGGCGAGCCGTACCCGTACCCGATCGCGGTCGGTTACATGTACATCATCAAGCTGCTGCACCTGGTCGACGACAAGATCCACGCCCGGTCCACCGGCCCCTACTCGATGATCACCCAGCAGCCGCTGGGCGGGAAGGCGCAGTTCGGAGGGCAGCGCTTCGGTGAGATGGAGGTCTGGGCTCTGGAGGCATATGGCGCCGCCTATGCCCTGCAGGAGCTCCTGACCATCAAGTCCGACGACGTCCTCGGCCGGGTCAAGGTGTACGAGGCCATCGTGAAGGGCGAGAACATCCCGGAGCCGGGGATCCCCGAGTCCTTCAAGGTGCTGATCAAGGAGATGCAGTCCCTGTGCCTGAACGTCGAGGTCCTCTCCGCGGAGGGCAAGGAGATCGAGATGCGGGAAACGGACGAAGACGTGTTCCGGGCCGCCGAGGAGTTGGGCATCGACCTCTCCAGGAGAGAGCCGGCAGGAGCGGACTTTGACTAGGGACTGGATGGCAGCTGGCATGAAGACGGAGACGAAAGGGGCGCAGCGCTAGTGCTCGACGTCAACTACTTCGATGAGCTGCGGATCGGGCTGGCCACGGCCGACCAGATCCGGGCCTGGTCGAACGGTGAGGTCAAGAAGCCCGAGACCATCAACTACCGGACGCTGAAGCCAGAGAAGGACGGGCTCTTCTGCGAGCGCATCTTCGGCCCGACGCGTGACTGGGAGTGTCACTGCGGCAAGTACAAGCGAGTCCGCTTCAAGGGCATCATCTGCGAACGGTGCGGCGTCGAGATCACCCGATCGAAGGTGCGACGCGACCGCATGGGACACATCGAGCTGGCCGCCCCCGTCACGCACATCTGGTACTTCAAGGGCGTCCCGAGCAGACTGGGATACCTCCTTGACCTCGCCCCGAAGGACCTGGAGAAGGTCATCTATTTCGCCGCCTACATCATCACCAGGGTCGACGTCGACCGCCGCCACCGGGAGCTGCCCGAGATCCAGAGCGACCTGGAGGCGGAGAAGCGACAGATCGACGGACAGCGGGACCAGACCATCTCCAAGCGACTGTCGGAGCTGGAGGACCGGCTCCGGGACATGGAGACGGAGGGAGCCCGCGGAGGCCAGCTCTCCGCTGCCCGGCGCGAGGCGCAGCGCGACGTCGAACGGATCACCGAGTCGGCCCGACAGGAGACGCAGCACCTCGACGACGTCCTGTCCGCGTTCAAGAGCCTTTCGGTCAAGCAGCTCGTCGCCGACGACGCGGTGTACCGCAGCCTGCGGGAGCGGTTCGGCGACTACTTCGAGGGCGGCATGGGAGCCGAGGCCATCAAGCGGCTGCTGATCGACCTGGACCTCGAGTCGGAGGCCGCGTCCCTCAAGGAGCAGATCCGGACGGCCAAGGGGACCCGCCGGCAGAAGGCCATCAAGCGACTCAAGGTCGTCTCGCACTTCATCGGGACGAAGAACTCGCCGCTGGGCATGGTGCTCGATGCCGTGCCGGTGATCCCGCCGGACCTCCGGCCGATGGTCCAGCTCGACGGGGGTCGCTTCGCCACCTCGGACCTCAACGATCTTTACCGAAGGGTGATCAACCGCAACAATCGGCTGAAGCGCCTCCTGGACCTGCAGGCCCCGGAGATCATCGTCAACAACGAGAAGCGGATGCTCCAGGAGGCCGTGGACGCCCTGTTCGACAACGGCCGCCGGGGCAGGCCTGTCACCGGTCCGGGCAACCGGCCGCTCAAGTCGCTATCGGACATGCTGAAGGGCAAGCAGGGCCGGTTCCGCCAGAACCTGCTGGGCAAGCGGGTGGACTACTCCGGGCGCTCGGTCATCGTGGTCGGGCCGCAGCTCAGGCTCCATCAGTGCGGCCTGCCCAAGCAGATGGCCCTGGAGCTGTTCAAGCCATTCGTGATGAAGCGCCTGGTCGACCTGAACCTGGCTCAGAACATCAAGAGCGCCAAGCGGATGGTCGAGCGGGCCCGCCCTCAGGTCTGGGACGTGCTGGAAGAGGTCATCCAGGATCACCCGGTCATGCTGAACCGGGCGCCGACCCTGCACCGGCTGGGCATCCAGGCCTTCGAGCCTGTGCTGGTCGAGGGGAAGGCCATCCAGATCCACCCGCTGGTGTGCACCGCGTTCAACGCGGACTTCGACGGCGACCAGATGGCCGTTCACCTGCCGCTCTCCGCGGAGGCCCAGGCCGAGGCGCGAATCCTCATGCTCTCTACCAACAACATCCTGTCGCCGGCCCACGGCCGCCCCATCGCCGTCCCCACCCAGGACATGGTGTTGGGGATCTACTACCTAACCATCGCCAACCCGCGACCGGAGAAGGAGGAGCAGATTCCCCGATTCGCCACCGCGGACGAGGCCATGATGGCGCTCGACGGCCGGATGGTGGACCTCCACGACGTCGTCAAGGTCCGGCTGCCCGGGAAGGCGTTCTCCGCCGACATGCTGCCCGAGACGGGGAACGGCCAGACGGATGGCCGATCTCCGCTCGTGGAGACGACGCTCGGGCGCATCATCTTGAACGAATCCTTCCCCCTCGACTTCGAATACATCAACCACCACGTCCAGAAGGGAGACGTCGGGGCGATTGTCGACCAGTGCGTCGACCGCTACGACAAGGCCCAGGTGGAGATCGTGCTGGACAACCTCAAGCGGCTCGGGTTCCACTACTCGACGCGGGCCGGTGTGACCATCGGGGTGGACGACGTGGTGACGCCCAAGGACAAGGGGAAGATCCTCGACCAGCATGAGAAACGTGCCGAGAAGATCGAAGCGCAGTTCCGAAGGGGCATCATCACCGACGAGGAACGTCGCCAGGAGCTCATCCAGATCTGGACGGAAGCCACCGACGAGGTGAAGGATGCCATGGAGGAGACCTTCACCGAGCGGAACCCCATCTACATGATGGCGTATTCGGGAGCCCGCGGGACCATGATGCAGATCCGCCAGATCGCCGGCATGCGCGGCCTGGTGGCCAACCCGAAGGGCGAGATCATCCCCCGGCCGATCAAGGCGAACTTCCGGGAGGGGTTGACCGTCCTCGAGTATTTCATCTCCACTCATGGCGCCCGAAAGGGGCTGGCGGACACCGCTCTTCGGACGGCCGACTCCGGGTACCTGACGCGCCGGCTGGTGGACGTGGCCCAAGAGGTCATCGTCCGGGAGGAGGACTGCGGATCGGATCGCGGCCTACCGGTCAGGGTGGCCCATCGGACGGCGGATGGCCGGCTCGAGCCGCTGTCTCGCTCAGTGCTGGACTCCAAGCTCTTCGGGCGCGTCCTCGCCGAGGACCTGAAGGCGGGCCGGAGCATGATCCTGGCCAGGGGCACGCTGATCGGCGACGTCGAGCTGGTCACGCTCGTGGACGCCGTGGCGAACAACGGTCAGTTCGACACGGTGCACATGCGCTCCGTGTTGACCTGCGACGCCCAGGTGGGCGTGTGCAGGATGTGCTACGGGAGGAACATGGCCACGGGCCTGTTGGTGGATATCGGCGAGTCCGTTGGGATCATCGCGGCCCAGTCCATCGGCGAGCCTGGAACGCAGCTGACCATGCGGACGTTCCACACCGGGGGCGTGGCAGGTCAAGACATCACTCACGGCCTTCCCCGGGTCCAGGAGCTGTTCGAGGCACGGAGACCGAAGGGCGAGGCGCAGATCACCGAGCTCTCCGGCCTGGTGCAGATCGACGACGACGAGGAGAAGAAGGTCCGCCGGATCACGGTGACCTCCGAGGACGGAGATCAGGTCCAGTACGCGGTCTCGCTGCGGGCCCGCCTGGCCGTGTCGGACGGCGACCAGGTCGAGGTCGGGCAGCAGCTCACCGAGGGGTCGGTGAACCCCCACGAGAAACTCCGCGTGGAAGGTGTGCAGGCCCTGCAACTCCACCTGGTCGAGGAGGTCCAGCTGGTGTACCGGTCGCAGGGCGTGACCATCAACGACAAGCACGTCGAGCTCATCGTCAGGCAGATGCTGAGGAAGGTGCACATCATCGACCCCGGGGACACGGACTTCCTACCCGGCGAGCTCGTGGACCGCAAGCGGTTCGAGGAGCGCAACGCGGAGGTGGTCGAGTCGGGTGGGGAGCCCGCTTCGGCTCGTCCGATCCTCATGGGCATCACGAAGGCCTCGCTGGCCACCGACTCGTGGCTGGCGGCAGCGTCGTTCCAGGAGACCACCCGGGTACTCACCGAGGCGGCCATCAGCGCGAAGTCCGACCCGCTGATCGGGCTCAAGGAGAACGTGATCATCGGCAAGCTGATCCCGGCCGGCACAGGGATGAGCCGTTACCGGAACATCCGGGTCCGCATCAGCGAAGACGCCATTCCCGAGTACTGGAAGGCGCGCCAGAGAGAGCTCGCCGAGGCCCGCGAGGCCGGCGTGGAGCCGCCCGCGATGGGCACCATGACGCGCGAAGAGGCGGAGCAGGCCCTGGGCGGCGCCTTCGGGCTCGACGACGCGTGAGCCTCACTCCTCGATGTCCCGGGCCCTCTCGTTAGGGCCTCGGAGGCGCAATTACCTCATGCGCGTGGTTGAGCCCCCGGGCCTGGGGATCGACGGCGTCCAACTGGTCCCTCTCACATCCCACCAGGACGATCGAGGGTCGGTCACCGAGGTGTACCGGCGGTCATGGACCCCCGGGGTGAGCGAGATGGTCCAGGGGAACCTCTCCATCTCTCGGGCCGGAGTGCTCCGGGGGCTGCATTTCCATCGCAAGCAGGCCGACTACTGGTTCGTGGTCAGTGGGATGGCCTTCATCGGGCTCTACGACCTGCGGGTCGGCTCGCCCAGCGAGGGCAGGAAGGCGGAGATCCGGCTCTCCGCGGATGAGCAGCGTTCCGCCCTGTATATCCCGAAGGGCGTCGCCCACGGCTTCTACGCGGAGACCGACCTGGTCCTGCAATACCTGGTCGATCAGTACTTCGCGGGGGAGGATGAGTTCGGGATCGCCTGGGATGACCCCGAGGTGGGCATCGAATGGCCCGGGAGACATCCGGTGCTGTCCGAGCGTGACCGGAGGAGCCCGACGCTTGCCTCGGTCCGCGAGAGGGCCCCGGCATTCTGAGGGCGGCAGCGGCGGGCCACTCTAGCTCCAGGGCCGGAAAGACATTTCCGCAGGTCGGTGCGTTGACATCGCCCCTTCCCGGTAGGTAGCATCTGTGGTTGCGGCTCGGTCGCCGAGTCGTATGTTTTGCGCGTCTTGAAGACCCCTAAAGGGAGCGCGATCCTGATTGCTCCCTGGGCCGGACCGACCGGTCCGCCTTGAAGTCCGATTTGAGACGGGGCGAGACAACGAGAGCACGAGTGCAGACGAGAGAGCTATGCCGACCGTACAGCAGCTTGTCAGGAATGGGCGACGCCGCCCGCGGAGGAAGACCAAGAGCCCAGCGCTCAGGGGATCTCCGCAGCGACGCGGCGTCTGTACTCGCGTCGCCACGATCACCCCGAAGAAGCCGAACTCCGCGCTCCGCAAGATAGCTCGAGTCCGCCTGACCACAGGCGTCGAGGTCACGGCCTACATCCCAGGCATCGGCCACAACCTTCAAGAGCACTCCATCGTCCTGGTGCGCGCAGGGCGGGTCAGAGACCTCCCCGGCGTCCGGTACAAGATCATCCGTGGGACTCTCGATACCGCGGGAGTCCGAGACCGCAAGAAGGCCCGTTCCCGATACGGCGCCAAGGCGAGCGCATAGGGAGAAGGCCATGCCCCGAAAAGGACCGGCGACCAAGCGCGAGATCCAGGCGGATCCCATCTATCAGAACCCGCTGGTCACGCAGTTGATCAACAAGATCCTGCTGAACGGCAAGAAAGCACTGTCCGAGCGCGTTGTGTACAAGGCTCTGGAGATCATCAGCGAGCGCACGGCGAACGACCCGGTCATCACGCTGAAGAAGGCAGTAGACAACGCGCGGCCCCTGCTGGAGACACGGTCACGCCGGGTGGGAGGTGCCTCCTACCAGGTCCCCGTGGAGGTCCGGCCTCACCGAGGGACCACGCTGGCCTTGCGGTGGTTGGTGAACTACTCCAGGGCCAGGAAAGAGCACTCGATGGCCGAGCGGCTGGTGGGCGAGATCATGGACGCGGCCAGTAGCCAGGGGGCATCCGTGAAGCGGCGCGAGGACATGCACAAGATGGCCGAGGCGAATAAGGCCTTCGCCCACTACAGATGGTGACGGCCAAGGTGATCGAGGAGGAAGACGTGGCCGGGCCTGAGAGCCCGGCGCTACGGGGGGAGGCCCTCTAGATGGCCACCCCGGCGAGGAAGTTGCAGATGGCGCAAGCGGCGAAGGAACCGGTGAGACAGGCACCCGGAGGGGCCCGCAAGGCCCTGGTCATCCGGGAGTACCCGCTCGTCCGCACGCGCAACATCGGGATCATGGCCCACATCGACGCGGGCAAGACCACCACCACCGAACGGATCCTGTATTACACGGGCAAGTCCTACAAGGTCGGAGAGGTACACGAGGGCACCGCTCAGATGGACTGGATGGTGCAGGAGAAGGAGCGGGGCATCACCATCACCTCCGCCGCCACCACCTGCCGGTGGAAGGACCACTGGATCAACATCATCGATACCCCCGGCCACGTCGACTTCACGGTCGAGGTCGAGCGTTCGCTTCGAGTGCTGGACGGGGCGGTGGCCATCTTCGACGCGGTGGCGGGGGTGGAACCCCAGAGCGAGACGGTGTGGCGGCAGGCCGATCGGTACCACGTGCCTCGGATCTGCTTCGTCAACAAGATGGACCGGGTGGGGGCCGACTTCGAGCGAACGGTCGGGATGATCGAGGACCGCCTGCACGCGGTCCCGCTGGTGATCCAGTTGCCGTGGGGGGTCGAGTCCTCGTTCGTCGGCGTCATCGACCTAATCGAGATGAAGGGTCTGCGCTGGGAAGAGGGCATGGGGGAGTCCTGGGAGACGGTCGAGGTTCCCCCGGAGCTCGAAGAAAAGGCTCAGGCCGGCCGGCACCGCCTGTTCGAGCAACTCGCCGACCACGACGAGGCCCTGTTCGAGAAGTACGTCCACGGCCGGGAAGCCACTCCGGACGAGCTGCGGAGGGCGCTTCGGAAGGCCACGCTGGAGGGCACCGGCACGCCGGTGCTTTGCGGATCGGCGTTCAGGAACAAGGGGATCCAGCCGCTGCTCGACGCCGTGGTGGCCTTCCTGCCTTCTCCTGCGGACGTGCCTCCCATGCGCGGGATGGCCCCCCACGGCCGCGAGGAGATCGTGAGGCCGGCAAGCGACGACGAGCCGTTCTCGGCACTGGCCTTCAAGATCATGTCCGACCCCTTCGTCGGCAGACTCACCTACATCCGTTTGTATTCGGGGACCTTGAGGGCAGGCGCGCACGTGGAGAACTCGACCAAGGGCCGGAAGGAACGAGTGGGGCGCATCCTCCAGATGCACGCCAACCACCGCGAGGACATGGATGCCGCCTTCACCGGAGACATCGTGGCCGTAGTTGGACTGAAGCACACCACCACGGGTGACACGCTGTGCGACCCGGCCACCCCGATCATCCTCGAGGCGATGTCGTTCCCCACGCCGGTGGTGTCCGTGGCCATCGAGCCAAAGACCAAGGCAGACCAGGACAAGCTGGCCACCGCCCTGGCCAAGCTGGCAGACGAGGATCCGACCTTCATCGTCAGGTTCAACGACGAGACCGGGCAGACCCTGATCTCGGGGATGGGCGAGCTTCACCTCGAGGTGCTGGTGGACCGCCTGACCCGCGAATTCAACGTGGGGGCAAACGTCGGGAAGCCTCAGGTGGCCTACCGGGAGACCATTCGGAAGGCCGTTCGTGGAGTGGAGGTCCGGTACATCCGCCAGACCGGCGGTCGGGGGCAGTACGGTCACGTGGTCATCGACCTGGAGCCGACCGGCCCGGGCGGCGGCTACGAGTTCGTGAACAAGATCGTCGGCGGAACGATCCCGCGCGAGTACATCCCCTCGGTGGACCAGGGGATCCAGGAGGCACTCGAGTCGGGGGTCCTGGCCGGGTACCCGATGGTGGACGTAAGAGCCACGCTCGTCGACGGCTCCTATCACGAGGTGGACTCTTCCGAGATCGCCTTCAAGATCGCAGGCCAGATGGCCTTGCGCGAGGCCGCCCGTAAGGCCGACCCGGTCCTGCTGGAGCCGGTCATGTCGTTCGAGATCCTTACGCCGGAGGAATTCATGGGCGAGGTCATGGGCGACGTGACCGCCCGCCGTGGCCGGATCGAGCACATCGACGAGCGCGGCGGGATGAGGGCGATCAGGGTGTTGGTCCCCCTGGCCGAACTGTTCGGCTACGCCACGGACCTGAGGTCGAAGACGCAGGGGCGTGCATCCCATACGCCCATGCAGTTGCACGCGTACCGGGAGGTCCCTGCCCAGATCTCCAAAGAGATCGTGGCACGGGTCAGAGGTGAATAGGTAGAGAGGAAGGTGGGGCCGGGGGGCCCCGGAAGGAGCAGGAGATGGCGAAGAAGAAGTTCGAGAGGACGAAGCCGCACGTCAACATCGGGACGATCGGCCACATCGACCACGGCAAGACCACCCTGACCGCGGCGATCACCAAGGTGCTGGCCGAGAAGGGTCTGGCCGATTACACGCCGTTCGACCAGATCGACAAGGCGCCCGAGGAGAAGGAGCGAGGCATCACGATCGCCATCGCCCACGTGGAGTACCAGACGGAGAACCGCCACTACGCGCACGTGGACTGCCCCGGCCACGCCGACTACATCAAGAACATGATCACCGGAGCCGCTCAGATGGACGGGGCCATCCTGGTGGTCTCGGCGGCCGACGGCCCGATGCCGCAAACGCGCGAGCATGTCCTTCTGGCTCGCCAGGTCGGCGTTCCGTACATCGTGGTCTTCCTCAACAAGGCCGACATGGTGGACGACCCCGAGCTGCTCGACCTGGTCGAGCTGGAAGTCCGGGAGCTCCTCACGTCCTACGAGTTCCCCGGCGACGACGTCCCGGTCATCACCGGCTCGGCCCTGAAGGCGCTGGAGGGCGACGCGGAGGCCAAGGCCAAGATCGAGGAGCTCCTCAGCGCGTGTGACAACTTCGTCCCCGAGCCGGTCCGCGATGTGGACAAGCCATTCCTCATGCCGATCGAGGACATCTTCTCGATCACCGGGCGCGGCACCGTGGCTACCGGACGGGTGGAGCGCGGAAAGCTCAAGAAGATGGAGGAAGTGGAGATCGTCGGGATCCGGCCCACCCGCAAGACCGTGGCCACGGACCTGGAGATGTTCCGCAAGCTCCTGGACGACGTCCAGGCCGGCGACAACGTGGGCGTCCTGCTCCGCGGGATCGACAAGGACGAGATCGAGCGCGGCCAGGTCCTGGCCAAGCCCGGGTCGATCACGCCGCACACAGAGTTCGAGGCCCAGGTGTACGTACTGTCGAAGGAGGAAGGCGGTCGGCACACGCCGTTCTTCGCGAACTACCGCCCGCAGTTCTACTTCAGGACGACCGACGTCACCGGCACGATCAAACTCGCCGAGGGAACCGAGATGGTGATGCCGGGCGACAACACGACGATGACCGTCGAGCTGATCAGCCCCATCGCGATGGAAGAGGGACTGCGGTTCGCGATCCGCGAGGGCGGCCGCACCGTTGGCGCCGGAAGGGTTACCAAGATCCTCACATGACGTGCTGGACGACGACGCTCGCCTTCGCACCGCGTGGACTCACGCCTGGTCGCCCGCTGCTCCGGCGCGTAGCCGCCGGGGGCCCCCCGCGATCGAGCCGAAGGCGAGCGAGTGGGGGTGGCGGCGTCAACAGCCGGCCGTCGGCCCAGCGCGCTTCCGAAGGCGGGGCGTGATGGCTGGACCGCGGATCCGGATCAAGCTTCGCGGGTATGACCACCAGATCCTCGACGCGGCTGCCCGGGACATAGTCGACCACGTCACTCGCACGGGAGCCAGGGTAGTGGGGCCTGTCCCGCTGCCTACCGAGAGGAACCTCTACACGGTGATCCGTGGCCCCCACAAGGACAAGGACAGCCGCGAGCACTTCCAGATGCTCACGCACAAGCGGCTCATCGACATCATGGATGCCACCTCGAAGACGGTTCAGGAGCTCCAGCGCCTGAACCTCTCGGCGGGCGTGGATATCGAGATCAAGCTGTAGGGGCGGACCATGGGAGCGGCCAAGGGGATCATCGGGACCAAGCTCGGGATGACCCAGATCTTCACGGACGACTCGAGAGCGGTTCCCGTCACCATCATCCAGGCGGGCCCATGCCTGGTCACGCAGGTCAAGACCACGGAGCGGGACGGATACGAGGCCGTCCAGCTCGCCTACGCCGAGGCCCGCCGTGGGAAGAGCTCAAAGCCGATGGCAGGTCACTTCGACGCGGCGGGAGTCAAGCCGGCCCGCCACCTGGTGGAACTTCGCACCGACGGGGCGTCGGAGTTCAGTCCGGGCCAGCGGATCACGGTCGACATCTTCCAGCCGGGTGAGCACACCGACGTGGTGGGTGTCTCCAAGGGGAAGGGATTCGCCGGAGTCATGAAGCGCCACGGGTTCGCCGGGATGGGGGCTTCGCACGGCACCAAGCGCAAGCACCGCTCACCCGGCGCCATAGGTGCGTGCGCCACGCCTTCGCGGGTATTCAAGGGCACCAGGATGGCCGGTCAGATGGGCAACGAGCGAGTGACGGTGCTCAACCTCGAGGTGGTCGAGTCGGACCCCGAACGCAACCTCCTCCTCCTCAGGGGCGCCGTTCCCGGCCCGCCGGGCGGTCTGGTCATGGTCCGATCGAGCGTCAAGACCGGTGAGACCGGGCGGAGGCACCACTGATGTCGACCGTCGACGTCCACGACGTGAAGGGGGCGGTCCTGGAGCAGCGGGAGCTCCCAGCCGAACTCTTCGACGGGCCCATCAGCATCCCGGTGATGCATCAGGTGGTGGTGGCCGGAGCGGCCGCGCAGCGCGCGGGCACTCACTCCACCAAGACGCGAGGCGAGGTCCGGGGCGGGGGCCGCAAGCCGTGGCGACAGAAGGGGACCGGGCGTGCCAGGCATGGCTCGATTCGATCCCCCATCTGGTCCGGCGGAGGCGTGGCTCATGGGCCGGTGCCCCGCGACCACGCCAAGAAGGTGAACAAGAAGATGAGGAGGGCCGCCCTGCGTTCGGCGCTCACCGACGCTGTCCAGAGTGGCAAGCTCGCCGTCGTCCAGGGACTGGCGTTCGACGGGCCCCGAACCAAGGACGCCCAGGCCGTCCTGGAGGCCCTCGGCCTCGAGGGGCTCGTTCTGGTGGTCATCGCCCGTCCCGACGAAGCGGTGGAGAAGTCCTTTCGGAATCTCCCCCAGGTGAAGATCGACTACCCGGGGAACCTGTCGACCTATGACCTGCTGTATGCCGACCGGGTGTTGTTCACCACCGACGCGCTCGACGTCCTCTCCGGCGTGGTCAGAGGGCAGCCAGACGCCGGAGGTGCGGGGACCGACACAGGCGGATCGGCGGCGGACACGGAGGTGGAGCGGTGAAGAGCCCGCGTGACGTCGTCATCCGCCCCGTCGTCTCGGAGAAGTCCTACGCGGGCCTCGAGCGCAACACCTACACGTTCCTCGTGGACGGGAAGGCCAACAAGACCGAGATCAAGGAGGCCATCCAGCAGATCTGGAACGTTCGGGTCGTGAACGTGAACACCCTGAACCGCCAGGGAAAGGTGAAGCGAACCCGGGTGGGCACCGGGCGCCGGCCTGACCAGAAGCGCGCCATCGTGACCATCGCGCAGGGGGACTCGATCGAGATCTTCGAGGCGAAGGGACCGTAGGCATGGCCGTGCGCAAGTACAAGCCGACCACCCCTGGAAGACGAGGGGCCAGCGTCTCCGACTTCGCCGAGATCACGCGGAACCGGCCCGAGAAGGCGCTGACCAAGCCGCTGAAGAAGCGGGCCGGACGGAATGCCCAGGGGCGAATCACCGCCCGGCGTCAGGGGGGAGGCCACAAGCGCCAGTATCGGGTGATCGACTTCCGGCGGAACAAGGACGGGGTTCCGGCAAGGGTCGCCGCCATCGAGTACGACCCCAACAGGTCGGCCCGGATCGCCCTCCTGCATTACCTGGACGGAGACAAGCGGTACATCCTTGCCCCTCAGGGCCTGGCGGTCGGCCACCGTCTGGTATCGGGGGCCGCCGCGGACATCCGCCCGGGCAACGCCCTGCCCCTGGCCAGCATCCCGGTCGGCACGATCGTGCACGCGGTCGAGCTGAAGCCGGGGGCAGGCGCGAAGATGGCGCGCTCTGCCGGGACCGGGGTCCAGCTCCTGGCAAAGGAAGGCGGCTTCGCCACCTTGCGGATGCCGTCCGGCGAGATCCGCTTGGTGGACGCCCAGTGCCGGGCCACCGTCGGCGAGGTGGGAAACCCCGAGCACGAGCTCGTATCCTGGGGAAAGGCGGGTCGCCGTCGCTGGCTTGGGACACGCCCCTCGGTTCGTGGCGTGGCCATGAACCCGGTGGATCATCCCATGGGCGGAGGGGAGGGCAAGTCGAGCGGCGGGCGCCACCCGACCAGTCCCTGGGGAAAGAAGGAAGGCCGGACCCGCCAGCCCAAGCCGTCGGACAAGCTCATCGTGCGGCGGCGTGGCAAGCGGAGAAGCTGATCGGCAGATTGGAGGATCGGTATGCCCCGTTCCATCAAGAAAGGGCCGTTCGTCGATGACCATCTGATGTCGAAGGTCGTCGAGATGAACCGGCGCGGGGACAAGCGGGTGATCAGGACGTGGTCGCGCCGCTCCACTGTGGTGCCCGAGATGGTCGGCCACACCATCGCCGTGCACGACGGAAGGAAGCACGTGCCCGTGTTCATCACCGAGTCCATGGTCGGCCACAAGCTCGGAGAGTTCGCTGCCACGCGAACCTTCCGGACCCACGGCCATCACACCGAGCGCAGCACGGCGCTGAAGTGAATAGGAAAGTGGGGGTCAAGGGGGGCAGCAGCTCCGCGGAGCGAAGCGGAGCGGATCAAGCTGCTGCAGTCCCCCTGGTCGAAGGGATCCGCCGGCAGGCGGATCACTGAGAGGGAGCATGGAAGCCCAGGCAACGGCACGGTTCGTCCGGATCTCGCCACGGAAGTTGCGGCGATCGGTCGACCTCATCCGGGGGCAGCACGTGGAAGACGCCCGCCGGATCCTGCACCTATCCCCGCTCGGAGCCAACCGGACGCTGGTCAAGGTGCTGGACTCCGCGGTGGCCAACGCGGAGCAGAGGCAGGCCATCCCGGAGAACCTGGTGGTGTTGCGGGTTTGGGTGGATGAAGGGCCGACGCTGCGCAGATGGCGCCCGCGCGCGTACGGCCGGGCTGCCAGGATCCGCAAGAGGACCAGCCACGTCACCGTGGTCGTCAGGTCGTTGGAGGAAGAGGTGAGCGGTGGGGCAGAAGGTTAATCCATACGGGTTCAGGCTGGGCGTGATCTACCCGTGGAAGTCCAAATGGTACGCACGGAAGGACTACGCCCAAGCGCTCCACGAGGACGTGAGGATCCGGCGCTATATCACGGGCAAGCTGACCCGGGCCGGCATCTCCAGCGTCGACATCGAGCGGAAGGGCGATCAGGTCCAGGTGTTCGTCCGGACCGCTCGTCCGGGCATCGTGATCGGCCGAAAGGGAGCCGAGGTCGACCGGATCCGCAAGGACGTGGAGAAGATCACAGGCAAGCGCGTGGACGTGAAGGTGGAGGACATGAACCAGTCCGCGAGCGAGCTGCGACCCGAGACCGACGCGGCCCTCCTGGCCCAGGGGACGGCCGAGCAGTTGGTTGGGCGGGTCTCCTTTCGCCGAGCGATGCGCCGGACCGTGCAGACCGCGATGAAGTCGGGAGCCTTGGGGGTGCGCGTCCAGTGCGGTGGCCGTCTGGGCGGTGCGGAGATGTCCCGCCGCGAGTGGTATCGGGAGGGCCGGGTCCCCCTGCACACGATTCGGGCGAAGATCGACTACGGCACGGCGGAGGCAAAGACGACGTTCGGAGTCATCGGCGTGAAGGTCTGGGTGTATCACGGGGATGAGATCCCGACGCAGGAATTGGAGATGGAGCGAGCCAGGGCCCGAGCGCTGGCCGGGGTGCCCGTGGGGAGTTCGGGCGGAGCCTCCACGGGAGCGCTGATCACCGACGTGCGCGAGATCGAGGAAGGGGTGCCGGTCCCCGCGACCGAGCCCCGCGAGGAAAAGGCGGAGCCGGCGCGCCCCGCCGGACGCAGGCCGGGCGGGACCAGGTCGGGCGCTTCGAAGCGGCCGGGAGGACGTTCCTAGGTGCTGCAGCCGAAGAAAGTCAAGCACCGCAAGCAACACCGCGGCCGCATGCGCGGCCGAGCCAAGGGCGGCACCGAAGTGCACTTCGGGGACTACGGCCTGCTCGCGCTGGAGCCCGGATGGATCACGAACCGCCAGATCGAGGCCGCCCGCGTGGCCATGACCAGACACATCCGCCGGGGCGGAAAGGTCTGGATCAACATTTTTCCGGACAAACCGGTCACCAAGAAGCCCGCGGAGACGCGGATGGGCTCCGGGAAGGGAAACCCGGAGGGATGGGTAGCGGTGGTCAAGCCCGGGAGGGTCATGTTCGAGCTCTCAGGAGTTGCCGAGCCGATCGCGCGCGAGGCGATGAGTCGCGCCGCGCACAAGTTGCCGATCAGGTCGAAGTTCATCGTGCGGGCGGGGGTGAGCGCCTAGATGAAGCCGGCGGAGCTTAGAGACCTTCCGGACGAGGAGCTGCTGACCCGTCTGGAAGGCCAGAAGGAAGAGCTGTTCAACCTTCGTTTCCAGTCGGCCACCGGGCAGCTCGACAATCCGATGCGGGTCAAGCAGGTCCGACACGATATCGCCCGCATCCTGACGATCCTGCGCGGTCGGCGGTCCGAGGAAGAGCTGAGGGAAGCGGTCGCGGCGGCCGACCGAGCCTCGTTGGAGCAGCGTCGCGATGCCATCGCCAGCGGTGAGCTCAAGGGCCGATCCCTCGGCGAGATGGCCGAAGAGTCCTTGATCGAGCAGGAGGCGGCGGAAGGGGCGACGGTGGTTCCAGACCAGGAGGAGAAACAGTGACGGACCGGAGCGCCCGAAAGGTGCGGACGGGAGTGGTCGTCTCCGACGCCATGGAGAAGACCGTTGTCGTGCGGATCTCGTCCCAGCTCCGCCATCCGCTCTACGGAAAGACGGTGCGACGCTCCACCAAGCTCAAGGCTCACGATGAGGGCCAGACCGCCAGCGTCGGTGACACGGTCCGGATCGTGGAGACCCGCCCGTTGTCCAGGACGAAGCGCTGGCGGGTCGTGGAGATCGTTGAGAAGGCCAGGTAGACGGCTGAGAGGGGACCCACGAGCTCATGATCCAGCAGGAGACCCGGTGTCGGGTCGCGGACAACACGGGGGCCAAAGAGGTCCTGTGCATCCGGGTGTTGGGCGGCTCCGCCCGGCGCTACGCAAGCCTGGGCGACATCATCGTGGGTTCGGTGAAGGACGCGCTGCCGGGAGGCGGAGTGAAGAAGGGGGAGGTTGTCCAGGCGGTCGTGGTCAGGACGGCCAAAGAGCGTCGCCGCCCAGATGGCTCCTACATCAAGTTCGACGACAACGCGGTCGTGCTGATCAACGAGCAGCGCAACCCTCGCGGCACCCGCATCTTCGGGCCGGTGGCCAGGGAACTCCGGGAGAAGCGCTTCATGAAGATCATCTCCCTCGCGCCGGAGGTGCTGTAGCCATGGCGGAGGACATGCGATGAAGGCCGACATCAGGAAGAACGACGAGGTGCATGTGATCTCGGGGAAGGACCGTGGCAAGCGAGGCCGCGTGGTGAACGTCTATCCCAAGACGAGCAAGATCATGGTGGAGGGCATCGCTCGGGCCTCGAGGCACATGCGGATGCGCCCATCGCGGTCGTCGACCCGCGGGGTGCGAGAAGGCGGCATCATCAGCCAGGAGCTTCCCATCGACCTGTCGAACGTTCAGCTCGTCTGCAAGTCCTGTGGGAAGCCCACCAGGATCGGGCACCGGATCGAGAACGGCGTGAAAGCCCGCATCTGCCGCCGGTGCGAGTCGGAGACTTAAGACATGGCGGAGACTGTATCGAAGCAGCCGGCGCCTCCTCCCAGGCTCAAGGAGCGATACCTGAGCGAGGTCCTGCCCGTCCTCCAGCAGGAGCTCGGGATCTCCAACCGCATGGCGGCCCCGCGGCTGGAGAAGATCGTCATCAACATGGGGACGGGGGACGCCATCCGCGACGCGAAGCTGCTCGAGGCGGCCATGGCGGATCTGGCCACCATCACCGGGCAGAAGCCCGCCGTGACCCGGGCTCGAAAGTCGATCGCCCAGTTCAAGCTCCGGACCGGAATGTCCATCGGGGCGAAGGTGACGTTGCGGGGAGCCCGCATGTGGGAGTTCCTGGACAGGCTGCTCTCGACGGCGCTTCCCAGGATCCGGGACTTCCGAGGGCTCGACCCGGGGGCGTTCGATGGGGGCGGCAACTACACGATCGGGGTGACCGAACAGCTGATCTTCCCGGAGATCGACTACGACAAGGTAGCCAAGGTGCGGGGCATGGACATCACCATCGTGACGACTGCCCAGGATGACGAGGAGGGGAGGGCGCTGCTTCGTGCGCTCGGCTTCCCCTTCACCGGACAGCCGGCGGTCGCGACCGCGGCGGCAGCGGGAGGCGGATAGAGGTTGATGGACGTCGAGAGGAAGCTATGGCGAAGAAATCGCTGATCGAGAAGCAGCAACGTGCCGGTGCGAAGTTCAGGGTCCGCGCGTATACCCGGTGCGCCAGGTGCGGTCGTGCCCGGGCCGTCTTCCGGCGGTTCATGCTGTGCCGCATCTGTTTCCGGGAACTGGCCCACCAGGGCGAGATCCCCGGTGTGACCAAGGCCTCGTGGTGAGGAGGAGAGTGGCGCCGTGGTCATGACCGACCCCATCGCGGACATGCTGACGCGGATCCGGAATGCCAACATGGCCTACAAGGACGAGATCGTCCTCCCCTCCTCTTCGGTCAAGGAACGCATCGCCGAGATCCTGGCACGCGAGGGCTACCTCGCCGAGACCTCCGTGGGCGGGGAAGGGAAGGATCGAGCGATCACCATCCGGCTGAAGTACGGCCCCAACAGGGAACGAACCATCTCCGGATTGGAGCGGGTGTCGAAGCCGGGCCGTCGGGTCTATGCGGACAAGGAATCCGTCCCCAGAGTGCTGGGAGGGCTCGGTATCGCTATCCTGTCCACTTCCCGGGGTCTCCTCACGGACCGCCAGGCGAAGAAGCAAGGTGTCGGCGGCGAGGTTCTGGCTTACATCTGGTAGGGGGAAGTAGGAAACCATGTCTCGGATCGGCAAGCAGCCCGTCGTCCTCCCGGAAGGGGTGGAGGTTGCGCTCGAGGGGTCCCGGGTCACCGTCAAGGGGCCCAGGGGCTCCCTCGAGCAGACCTTCCATCCGGATATGCGCATCCAGTTGGAGGAGGCGACGCTGCGGGTGGAACGCCCCAGCGACGAGCGGTCCCATCGTTCCCTTCACGGACTGACCCGCTCGCTCATCGCCAACATGGTGGAGGGGGTCACGGCCGGCTTCGAGAAGCGGCTGGAGATCGTGGGCGTTGGCTATCGAGCGGCCCTGAAGGATTCCGACCTCGAGCTGGCCCTGGGCTTCTCTCACCCCGTGAGGTTTCCAGCGCCCTCCGGGATCGAGTTCGAGGTCCCAGCCCCCAACCGGATCGTCGTTCGGGGGATCGACAAGCAGCAGGTGGGAGAGGTGGCCGCGGAGATCCGCAAGATCCGCAAGCCTGAGCCGTACAAGGGAAAGGGCATCCGGTACGAAGGAGAGTACGTGCGGAAGAAGGCTGGCAAGGCCGCGAAGGGAGCGGCGTGATGCGGGCCGGAGCCAAGCGCCTTGCGAGGATCCGCCGGCACCTCCGGGTCCGAAAGACCGTTACGGGGACGGCCGCCCGCCCGCGGCTGGCCGTGTACCGTTCGAACCGGCATATCTACGCCCAGCTGGTGGACGACGGATCCGCCCGAACCCTGGCCGCGGCCTCCGACCTGGCAGTCAGCGAGGGCGACAAGGCGGCCAAGGCCAAGCATGTGGGAACGGCGATCGCCCAGCAGGCCCGGGAGATCGGCGTGGATCGCGTGGTATTGGACCGCGGAGGACGCCTCTATCACGGGCGGGTGAAGGCGCTCGCCGACGCTGCACGAGAGGGAGGTCTGAGGATTTGAGACGCTACGACCAGGCCGCCGAGCGAAGCCCGTACGAGGAGCGGGTGGTCTCGATCAATCGCGTTGCCAAAGTGGTGAAGGGCGGGCGCCGGTTCAGCTTCGCCGCCCTGGTCGTGGTCGGCGACAAGGCTGGCCGGGTCGGCGTCGGATACGGCAAGGCAAAGGAGGTCCCCGCAGCCATCCAGAAAGGTGTGGAGGAAGCAAGGAAGGCCATGATCGAGGTTCCCATGATGCATACGACTATCACCCACCAGGTGGTCGGTCAGGACGGCGCCGGGATCGTCCTCATGAAGCCGGCCGCCCCGGGGACCGGCGTCATCGCGGGCGGGCCGGTCCGTGCTGTGGTGGAGGCGGCCGGCATCAAGGACATCCTGTCGAAGTCCCTCGGCTCCGGGAACCCGATCAACATCGTGCACGCCGCCATGGCGGGGTTGCGCTCGCTCAAGCGGCCGGAGGATATCGCTCGGCTCCGAGAGCGGGATGCCAGTGAGATCGCCCCGCGCCCGATGCTCGAGGCCATCGCCAGGGCCGATCAAGCGACGGCCGCTGCGCGCGCCGAGTCCGAGGTGGAGTGGAGAGATGGCCAGACTTAGAGTGACCCAGGTCAGGAGCGTCGTGGACCGCCCGCGGGACCAGAAGGCTACGGTCCGCAGGCTCGGCCTGCACCGCATCCGAGACTCGGTCCTCAAGGAGGATCGCCCCGAGATCCGGGGAATGATCGCCAAGGTGTCGCATCTCGTCCACGTCGAAGAGGTCGAGGAGTGAGGCTCGGATGAAGCTCCATCACCTCAGGCCCAACGAAGGCGCCGTCCGGGAACGCAAGCGAATGGGCCGTGGACGGGCCGCCGGGCAGGGCAAGACGGCCGGTCGTGGCACCAAGGGGTACAACGCCCGGCACAACCCGAGGCTCGGCTTCGAGGGGGGGCAGGTGCCCCTCCAGCGCCGCACCCCCAAGCTGAAGGGATTCGCCAATCCAAACCGCTTGGAGTGGTCTGTCGTCAACGTGGAGAGGCTCGGAGATGCGTTCGAGGCCGGCAGCGAGGTCACACCGGAGCGGCTTCGGGCCCTGGGGATGGCCCGGAAGTCCAGGCCGGTGAAGGTCCTGGGACGGGGAGAGCTGACCACTGCATTGACGGTGCGGGCACACGCGGTTTCGGGGACCGCTCGGGCCAAGATCGAGCGGGCCGGTGGGACCGTTGAGATCATCGAGCCTGTACACTGACTTCTCGGCGGTCCCTGGAGGCGTGTCTTAGATGCTGAAGGCGTTCGTCAACGCGTTCAAGATCCCCGACCTGCGCAAGAAGATCCTCTTCACGCTGGGCATCATCGCCGTGTTCCGGCTGGGCTCGCACGTCCCCGTACCCAACGTCGACCTGGACAGGCTTCAGGAGCTCCAGAACGCGACAACCGGGGAAGGGCTGTCCGCCCTGCAGTTCATCGACCTCTTCTCCGGCGGGGCTCTGACCAGGTTCGCGGTCTTCTCGCTCGGGATCATGCCCTACATCACGAGCTCGATCATCATGCAGCTCCTCACGGTGGTGATCCCGAAGCTCGAGCAGTGGCAGAAGCAGGGCGAGATCGGCATCAAGAAGATCACCCAGTGGACCCGCTACATGACGGTTACCCTGGCCCTGCTCCAGTCCACGGGCCTGGTCTTCCTGTTCAACAGCAGCCAGTTCTCGACGACCGGAGGGGAGTCCGGGATCGTCCGGGACTTCACCCCTCCCCGGGTCGCGCTTATGGTCCTGACCCTGACCGGCGGGACGGCCATGATCATGTGGCTGGGTGAGCTGATCACCCAGCGGGGGATCGGCAACGGGATGTCCCTGTTGATCTTCACCAGCGTGATCTCGACCCTTCCGGCGGAGGGCCTGGCCATTCTCCGGCAGGCCGGACCTGCCAAGTTCTACTTCCTGCTCGGGCTCGGAGTGGCGATCATCCTGGCCGTGGTGTGGATGGAGCAGGGCCAGCGTCGGATCCCGGTGCAGTACGCCAAGCGAGTCGTGGGGCGACGGATGATGGGGGGCCAGAGCACCTACATCCCGCTCAAGGTCAACCAGTCCGGTGTGATCCCGATCATCTTCGCTTCATCGGTCCTGTACTTCCCGACGCTGCTTCAGAACGTGATCCACGTCGAATGGTTCCAGGACTTCGTGAACAATCACTTGCTCAGGCAGTCCAGCCTGTTGTACATGATCATCTACGGCGGCCTCGTCGTGTTCTTCGCGTACTTCTATACCGCGATCACCTTCAATCCGATCGACACGGCCGACAACATCCGAAAGTACGGAGGGTTCATCCCGGGCATCCGGCCCGGCAGGCCCACCGCCGAGCATCTTTCGGGCATCCTCAACCGCATCACGCTGCCGGGCTCGCTCTTCCTCGCCGCCATCGCTCTGATCCCCTCGATCTTTCTGGCCATCTGGGCCATCACGGCATTCCCCTTCGGGGGGACCACCATCCTGATCACGGTTGGGGTCGCGCTCGAGACCATGAAGCAGCTCGAATCCCAGCTGATGATGCGTCACTACGAGGGATTCCTCCACTAAGGGAGGGGCCCGATGCGCATCGTGCTGCTGGGCCCCCCCGGGGCCGGGAAGGGAACGCAAGCCAAGCGGATGGCCGAGCGCTACGGCCTGGTTCACGTCGCCACCGGGGACATCTTCCGGCGCAACGTGCAGGAAGGGACCGAGCTGGGCAGGCTGGCGAGGCCCTATATGGGCGCCGGCGAGCTGGTCCCGGACGACATCACCGTTCGGATGATGGTCCGCGCGTTGGAGGAGGTCCCTCGGGGCTACATCCTGGACGGCTTCCCCCGGACCGTGGCTCAGGCCGAGGCCCTCGAGGCAGCCCTGGCCGCCTTGGGGCGACCTCTCTCCGTGGCGCTGGCGTTCTTGATCGACGACGAGACCGCCGTAAGGCGCATCGCCGGACGACGGACGTGTGCCAGGTGCCAGCGCCCCTGTCACGTCGATTTCGATCCACCGCGGGTCCCGGGGGTCTGCGACGTGTGCGGCGGAGGTCTGATCCAGCGGCCGGACGATGACGAGGAGACGGTTCGGCGCCGAATTCAGGTGTACCACGAGAGCACCGAGCCGCTCCTTAAGTTCTATTCCGAACGGGGCCTCCTGCGAGAGGTCGAGGCGACGGGTACCGTGGACGAAGTGGCCGACCGAGCCACCGCCGCGCTGAGCGACCTGGCACCATCCGTCGGGTAGCGGGACCCAAGCGTTCGATGATCATCTTCAAGTCGCCCGATGAGATCGAGAAGATGCGGCGGGCCGGTCGCATCGTCGCCCTGACCATCGACCGGTTGATCGAGGCGGTCCGGCCCGGCATCACCACGTCGGACCTGGATCGGTCGGCGGAGAGGATCATTCAGGGAGAGGGAGCGCTGCCTTCCTTCAAGGGGTATCGAGGATTCCCCGCCACCATCTGCACCTCGTTGAACGAACAGGTCGTCCACGGGATCCCCG
Organism: Actinomycetota bacterium; assembly: GCA_050692195.1. Taxonomy (GTDB): domain Bacteria; phylum Actinomycetota; class UBA4738; order UBA4738; family UBA4738; genus JBOGVA01. The sequence continues at coordinate 23,170 of JBOGVA010000093.1, forward strand.
GTTGGAGGATTCTGGAGGCCGGAGACATCCTTTCGCTGGACGTCGGGGCGATCTGGGAGGGCTACCACGCCGACAGTGCCGTGACGGTCTTCGTCGATGGATCGCCCTCCGACGTGGCCACCCGGCTCGTCGACGTGACCGCGAGGTCTCTGGAGGCGGGGATCTCCCGGCTCAACGCCGGCGGACGGCTGGGAGACGTGGGGCATGCGGTTCAGCAGGTCGTGGAGGACGCCGGGTTCAGCGTCGTCCGGGAGTATGCAGGCCACGGGGTTGGGCGAGCGCTGCACGAGGACCCTCAGGTGCCCAACTACGGAGAGCCCGGCCGGGGTCCCCAGGTCAAGCCCGGGTTGGTCGTGGCCATCGAGCCCATGGTCAACGTGGGCGACTGGCCCACCCGCGTGCTCGCCGACCGGTGGACGGTCGTCACGGCCGACGGCAGCCACTCGGCCCACTTCGAGCACACCGTCGCCGTTACCGACGAAGGCCCGGAGGTCCTCACTCGCCGGGGCTCTGCGTAGCCCGGCCTCGAGCCCGACCAGGGCCAGAAGTAGACGCCTCGCAGCTGGGACTCTATACTTTGAGTGTCGCTCCGGGGCAGGGAGCCCGGGGCGTGTTTTGGCGTGCTCGGATCGAGAGGTCAACCCGGAGATTGGCGAAGAAGGATGCGATCGAGGTCGAGGGGACGGTCGTGGAGCCCCTGCCAAACGCCATGTTCCGGGTCGAGCTCGATAACGGACACAAGGTGCTGACCCACATCTCGGGGAAGATGCGGATGAACTACATCCGGATCCTCCCGGGAGACCGGGTCCTGGTGGAGCTCTCCCCGTACGATCTGACCCGGGGGAGGATCATCTACCGGTACCGGTAGGGTGTCCCGAGGAGGCGACAGTCGTGAAGGTTCGACCTTCGGTCAAGAAGATATGCGAGCGCTGCAAGCTGATCCGCCGGGGCGGCCGGGTCATGGTGATCTGCTCCAACCCACGGCACAAGCAGCGGCAGGGATAGCGAGGGAGATCGCTCATGGCCCGAATCGCCGGCGTCGACCTCCCCCGTGACAAGCGGGTGGACATCGCGCTCAGATACATCTACGGCATGGGCCCCAGCAGGGCGCTCCAGACCGTGGCGGCGCTCGAGCTCGACGGAGGGCGGAAGGTCCGGGACCTCACCGAGGAAGAGGTCGTTCGGATCCGCGAGTGGATCGAGCGCAACTACAAGGTGGAGGGAGACCTTCGCCGTGACGTCGCGCAGGACATCAAGCGGAAGATCGAGATCAGCTCGTATCAAGGCATCCGGCATCGGCGGAGCCTTCCGGTCCACGGGCAGCGGACGCACACGAACGCCCGCACCCGCAAGGGCCCGAAGAAGACCGTCGGCGTCAGGCGGAAGAAGGTCTAAGGAGACGAGGCCAGGATGGCGAAGCCCAAGACCAAGAAGCCCCGGCGGCGGGAGAAGAAGAGCGTCTCGCATGGCCAGGCCCACATCAAGTCGACGTTCAACAACACGATCATCAACATCACCGACCTGGAGGGAAACACCCTGTCATGGGCCAGTGCAGGCAACGTCGGGTTCAAGGGCTCTCGCAAGTCCACGCCATTCGCGGCCCAGCTCGCGGCCGAGGCCGCGGCTCGCCGTGCCCAGGAGCACGGCTTGACCAAAGTGGACGTCTTCGTAAAGGGTCCGGGCTCCGGGCGAGAAACGGCCATCCGTTCCCTGGCCGCAACGGGGCTGGAGATCCTGGGCATCCAGGACGTCACTCCAGTACCGCACAACGGTTGCCGGCCCCGGAAGAGGCGGCGCGTCTGAGACGTTGTCGTAAATAGGCAAGACCCTCGGCTCGAAGGCCGGGGGAGGCAGACTGACTGCGGGGCAGAAATGGATGATCCCCCGCCAGGGAGGTGCACGTTGCTCATCGTCGCTCGACCCCAGATCCATGAGGAGAGCCTCACGCCCACACGCTCGAAGTTCTCCATCGAACCGCTCCAGCCGGGCTTCGGTTACACGCTCGGCAACGCGCTCCGGCGAACGCTGCTTTCGTCGATCCCCGGCGCCGCCATCTCCTCGGTGAGGATCGACGGCGTCCTGCACGAGTTCTCGACGATCCCGAAGATCACCGAGGACGTCACCGACATCATCCTCAACCTCAAGCAGCTCGTGATTCGATCCGAGGTGGAGGAGCCGGTCACCGCCTTCCTGAAGGCGAAGGGCCCCGCCGACGTGACCGCGGGCGACGTCCAGCCGCCCGCCGGCGTGGAGATCCTCAACCCGGACCTGCACATCGCCACGCTCGGCAAGGGAGCGACGATGGAGCTCGAGCTGGTGGTGCAGCGTGGGGTGGGGTATGTGCCCGCGGAGAAGAACAAGAATCCCCGGGACCCGATCGGAGTGATCCCTGTCGACTCGCTGTTCTCGCCGGTGCGCCGGGTGACGTACTCGGTGGAGAACACCCGCGTGGAGCAGATGACCGACCGGGACCGGCTGATCCTGGACGTCGAGACGGACGGTTCGATCTCCCCACGGGAGGGCCTGGCCTCTGCCGGCACCACGCTGACGGAGCTCGCGAACCTGTTCGGGGAGCTGGCGGAAAGCCCGGGCCTCACGGTCGGTCCGGCCGCCACCGAGTCGGCCCTGACCGGGGATCTGGCCTTGACCATCGAGGACCTCAACCTGACGGTACGCTCCTACAACTGCCTGAAGCGGGAGGGAATCAACACCGTCGGAGAGCTGGTCGAGAAGAGCGAGGCCGAGCTCATGGACATCCGCAACTTCGGACAGAAGTCCATCGAGGAGGTCAAGTCCAAGCTCGACGAGCTCGGGTTGACCCTTCGGGAGGAGTAGGGATTGCCCAGGCCCAGGAAGGGACCGCGACTGGGGTCCGGCCCGGCGCACGAGCGCCTGCTTCTGGGCGGGCTGGCCGCACAGCTTTTCCAGCACGGCCGGATCCGTACTACGGAGGCAAAGGCCAAGGCTCTCCGTCCCCTTGCCGAGCACCTGATCACCTTCGCCAAGCGGGGTGACGTTCAGGCCAGGCGGCAGGTCCTGAAGACGGTCCCGGACCGAGACGTCGTCCACAAGCTGTTCTCGGAGATCGGGCCCCGGTACGCGGAGCGCAACGGTGGCTACACCCGGGTCCTCAAGCTTGGGCAGCGCAAGGGCGACGGCGCCGCCATGGCGCTCATCGAGCTGCTGCCGGCAGAAGAACAGGAGTAGGCACGCCCCGAGAACCGGTGGCGGACGTCATCAAGCTGGTTCTGGCCTACGACGGGACCGGCTTTCACGGGTGGGCTCGGCAGCCGGGTGTTCGTACCGTCCAGGGCGTGCTGGAGGAGGCCTTGGGGCGGATGCTCCGCCAGCCCCCCAGGCTCTCCGTGGCGGGGCGGACAGATGCCGGTGTGCACGCCGAGGGGCAGGTCGCTTCGTTCGCGGCGCCGGCGGGCACCGACCCCGCCCGGATCCAGGTCGCCCTCAACGCGATGCTGGGGCCGGAGATCGTGGTCATGGGTGCGGAGGTCGCTCCGGAGACGTTCGACGCCCGGCACAGCGCCACCGGCCGCGAATACCTCTACCGGATGGACACCGGCCCACTGCCCGATCCCTTCACCGCCAGATTCGTATGGCACCGCCCCGCCCGGCTCTCGCTGCCCCGGATGCGGGCTGCGGCGCACACCCTGGTGGGCGAACATGACTTCGCCTCCTTCTGCCGCGCTCCCAAGCTCCCTTCGGGCGCCGTCCGGAGGCTGATCCGATTGGCGGTGAGCGCCCGAGACGATCGGGTGGAGTTCAGGGCCCTTGCCGACGGCTTCCTCCACCAGATGGTGCGGAGCGTGGTCGGCACGCTCGTGGCGGTGGGCGAAGGCAAGATCGAACCCCAGGCGATGGCGGACATCCTCAGTGCCCGGAGCCGGTCGGCCGCCGGCCCGGTCGCCCCTCCCCAAGGTCTTTCGCTGGTCCGGGTCCTGTACGGGCATCGTCGCTGATCACGCGGCCATACGCAGGACGCCCCGGCGGTTACCGAACCGTAACTGCCGGGTGAAGGCGGCGTTGCTACGTGGCCCCACCATCAGACGCATGACCGATCGAAAGGACACCGCGACGAAGCGGCTCGTCTCTATCTTCGTCGGCCTGGGGTTGCTATCGGCCGCGTGCGGTGGGCCGGCGCGGCCCCCCAAGCCCATGTCGACCCCCCCTGCGAAGGAGTGGTCCACCGCCCCGCCCAGCCCGGCTCCGGCTCCCAGTCCGACCGAGACGGAGGAGCCGCCGGGCGACACCGGGGAAACGATCCCCGCCTCGCTGATCGGGACTCAGTGGTACACGCTGCCCACCACCGAGAAGGTCGTGGCGCTCACCTTCGACGCCGGTGCCAACGCCCAGGGGATTCCATCGATCCTGGCAACCCTGGCCGCGCACGACGTCCCGGCCACCTTCTTCCTTACGGGTAAGTGGGTGGAGGTCTATCCTGACCACGCGGCCCGGATCGGCGCGGCGTATCCCGTCGCAAACCACAGCTACAGCCACCCCGACCTGACCCAGTTCTCCGACGGCCTGGTGGAGCGAGAGATCACCGGGGCCAACGACCGAATCGAGCGGGCAACGGGCCGGGACACCCGTCCCATCTTCCGTTTCCCTTTCGGGGCCAGCGACCGGAGGACCATTGGCATCGCCAACTCGCTCGGATACGGGTGCATCAACTGGACGGTGGACACCCGCGGGTGGCAAGGAACGTCTGGGGGGCAATCCGTGGCCCTGATCGTGGACCGCGTACTGAACGCACTCCAGCCGGGCCAGATTGTCATCATGCACGTCGGGTCCCATCCCGCCGACGGCTCGACCCTGGATGCGGATGCCTTACCGCGGATCATCGAAGAGATCCGGGCCCGCGGCTACGGATTCGTGACGATCGATCAATACCTTTGAGGGCTGCGTTCTCGCCATAACCGGAGATTCAGCGTCTGCGTCTTTGACGATGCCGCGAATCCCCAGGTAAACTCCCCCGTCGGCCGGTTCCGGCCGCTCGCCTCATCAAGGACCAATGAAGACCTTCTCGCCGAGACCGCATGACATCGTGCGTCGCTGGTACGTCGTCGACGCCAATGGCGCCGTGCTCGGCCGCCTGGCGTCGGAGGTGGCGAAGATCCTCCGGGGCAAGCACAAGCCGATCTTCTCGCCGCATATGGACACCGGCGACCACGTCGTCGTGGTCAACGCGCGCAGCGTCCGTGTCACCGGAGGGAAGGAGACGGAGAAGACCTACTACCGGCATTCGGGCTACCCGGGAGGCCTTCGGGAGATCGGGTACGCCAGGCTATTGGCGGAGCGGCCGGTCCTCGCTGTGGAGAAGGCCATCCGGGGGATGCTCCCGAAGAACCGGCTGGGCCGGCAGATGTTCCGGAAGCTGTCGGTATACGAGGGAGCCGAGCACCCCCATCAAGCCCAGAAGCCGTCGGCCCTCAGGCTGGGCGAGATTCCCAAGTGGGAAGGGCTGCCCGAGCGCGAAGCCGCTCGCCCGCCCGAGCCGGCGTCAAGCGGCCGGGCCCGTGGGAGAGGTGAGTCGGCCGCCGCGACGGAGCAAGCCGAACGAAGGAAGCCAGCCAAGAGGCCGTCTGCCAAGAGGCCTTCGGCCAAGCGAGCTTCGGCCAAGCGAGCTTCGGCCAAGAGCGCTTCCGGCGGCGCCACGGCCAAGAGCGCTCCAGCCAGGGGACGACCGGCCAGGAGATCCGCACCGAAGACCTCCTCGGCGAAGAGCCGGGCGACACCCCGGCGGGCGGCCAGGACCGCGGCCAAGTCCGAGAAGGTCGCCGAGAGCAAGAGGAGCTCCTCCACCCAGCGTTCCAAATCGAAGAAGGAGTCGTGATGGCAGAGGTCAGAAGCTCCGGGGTCGCGATGGGCACCGGCCGGCGCAAGGAGGCGGTGGTTCGGATACGGCTGGTGGAGGGCACGGGCAAGATCTTGCTCAACGGCCGTGCGCTCGAGGATTACTTCCCGTCGCGGGCCCACCGTATGATCGTCACGTCTCCGCTGCGGCTGGCCGGCCGAGAGAAGGATTTCGACGTCATCGCCCGGCTCGACGGCGGCGGCGTCTCCGGGCAGGCCGGAGCACTTCGCCACAGCATCGCGCGGGCGCTCATCGACTACGACCCCGAGCTTCGCCCCCAGCTCAAGAAAGAGGGATTCCTGACGCGGGATGCTCGTGAGAAGGAGCGCCGGAAGTACGGCCTGAAGAAGGCTCGCAAGGCTCCGCAGTACTCGAAGCGCTAATTGTCTCTGGCATTCCCTGCGGCGTCGGCTGCGTCGTGGCCGGCCTCCTCCAAGAGGGCCTTGGCCTGCGCAACCGATTCCTCGGGGATCCACAGGTCGACGGGGCCCATCCGGTAGGGTCCTTCGCTCTCGCCCTTGAGCATCACGTGGATGCCTTCTGACTCCAGCAGACCCTTGACCAAGTGTCCTTCCGGGATGGTCGGTGCGGTGAAGAACAGCACCATGCGGGAGGCCGAAGATGGGTCGGGGTGTCCCATATCGATGCCCGTAAGATAGCCGAACCATGGGCCGGCTGTTCGGGACGGACGGGGTCAGGGGCGTCGCCAACCGGGACCTGACGGGGGAGCTGGCCTACCGGCTCGGTCGGGCCGCGGTGGTCGTGCTGGCCGAGAGCGGTAAGAGCCGGCCCCTCATCGCCGTTGGGCGGGACACACGCGCCTCGGGCGAATTCCTGGAGGCGGCGCTGGCCGCGGGCATCTGCTCCGCAGGTGGCGACGCCGTTCTCCTGGGAGTCTGCACGACCCCCGGGGTAGCCTTCCTGACCCAGGATCTGGAGGCCCAAGCCGGCGCAGTCATCTCCGCCTCCCACAACCCCGCCGAGTACAACGGGATCAAGTTTTTCGGATCGGGCGGCTACAAGCTCCCCGACGAGGCGGAGTTGGAGATCGAGCGGATCGTCGAGGGCGATCTGGGCCCGCGTCCTGCGGGCCGCGGCGTCGGGCGAATCGTTGTCGCGAGGGATGCCGGAGAACGCTACATCGCGCACCTCGCCGAGACGGCGAACGGCTCGCTCGAGGGTTTGCGGATCGTGGTGGACTGCGCGAACGGGGCCGCTTCGGGCGTGGCTCCAGATCTGCTGCGGCGACTGGGCGCCGAAGTCGTCCCCATCAATGCCGAACCCGACGGCTGGAACATCAACCAGGGGTGCGGGTCGACGGTGCCTCAGGTGGCCGGCCTGGCGGTCGTGAAGGAGGACGCCGATGTCGGCGTGGCCCACGACGGGGATGCCGATCGGGTCATGTTCGCCGATCACGACGGCAACGTGATCGACGGTGATCAGGTGCTCGCGGCGTGTGCCCGCGCCATGCATGAGGTGGGCGAGCTCGCCCAGAACACGGTGGTGACGACGGTCATGGCCAACCTTGGGTTCCGCCTCGCCATGCAGGAGGCCGGCATCGAAGTGGTCGAGACCAAGGTCGGGGACCGGTACGTGCTGGAGGAGATGTTGCGAACGGGCGCCATGCTTGGTGGCGAGCAGTCCGGACACCTGATCTTCCTGCGCCACGCCACCACCGGCGACGGGCTGCTCACCGCCGTCCAGTTCCTGACGCTGGCCCAGCGCAAGGGGATCCCGGTGGCCGAGCTGGCCTCCGCCATGAAGAGATTCCCGCAGGTCCTGGTGAACGTCTCGGTCCCCAACCCGAACAGCCTGGACGACTCGAGGCCCGTGTGGGAGGCGGTAGCGAAGGCCGAGGAGGCGCTCGGGGGCGCTGGCAGGGTACTGGTCAGGGCCTCCGGCACGGAGCCGCTCATCCGGGTGATGGTGGAGGCCGCCACCGAGGAGGAGGCGCGAAACCAAGCGGAGGCCATCTCGTCGGTCGTCCAGGGTCTCCTCGGCCGTTCCTGAATCGGGTTTGCTCGCTGCTACGATTGACCTCTCATGTGCGGAATCGTCGGCTATGTGGGTCCTGACCAGGCCCTTCCCATTCTGATCGAGGGGCTGCGCCGCCTGGAGTACCGCGGCTACGACTCGGCCGGCGTGGCGGTGATGGACGGTGGCCTGACCGTCGTGAAGCGCGCCGGGAAGCTCTCGGAGCTCGTGGCCGCGCTCGAGGAGCGTGGAACGGTCACGGGCCGCATCGGGATGGGCCACACGCGGTGGGCCACCCACGGGCCCCCCACCGACCGCAACGCGCATCCACATGTGGACTGCTCCGGCCGGATCGCGGTGATCCACAACGGGATCATCGAAAACTTCCAGGTCCTCAAGGAACGCCTGGCCAAGGGTGGCCACGAGTTCGTCTCGGATACCGACACCGAAGTGGTGGCCCACCTGATCGAGGAGACGTATCAAGACGATCTCGCCGGCGCGGTGAGGGACGTCGTGCGCCAGCTCACCGGGGCGTATGCGCTGGTCGTGACCGTCGCCGACGAGCCCGGCCTGATCGTCGGGGTGAAGGTGTCTTCCCCGCTGGTGATCGGGCTTGGGCGCGGAGAGAACATCATCGCCTCCGACATTCCGGCGGTCATGCAGCGGACCAAGACCTTCGTCCCGGTCGCCGAGAACCAGGTGGTCGAGGTGCGGGCCGAATCGGTGCGCATCACCGACCTCGAGGGGAACGAGGTTCCGATGAAGCCGCTGGAGGTGGAGTGGGACCTGGCGGCCGCCGAGAAGTCTGGTTTCGAGGACTTCATGCTCAAGGAGATCCACGAGCAGCCGGCGGCCATCCGCGACACCCTTCGTGGACGGTTCGACGCGAGGGGGCGGCTCGTTCTGGACGACCTGCGGATGCGAGAAGAGCAGATCGTAGGCGTGGACAAGGTATTCGTGGTGGCATGCGGCACGGCGTTCCACGCGGGGCTCGTGGCCAAGTACGCCATCGAGCACGTGACCAGGCTTCCCGTGGAGATCGAGATCGCCAGCGAGTTCCGCTATCGCGACCCCGTGCTCGATGGCGGCACGCTGACGCTCGGAATCTCGCAGTCGGGCGAGACCATCGACACACTCGAGGCCGTCCGGCACGCTCGACACCAGCAGTCCCACGTCATCGCCATCACCAACACCGTGGGTTCCTCGATCGCTCGCGAGGCCGAAGCCGTGATGTACACCCACGCTGGCCCCGAGATCGCCGTCGCCGGAACCAAGACATTCGCCACGCAGATGGTCGCGCTCCACCTCCTCGCGCTGTACCTTGCGCAGGTTCGCGGTGCGATGTATCCCGCCGAGATCTCGGAGTACGTGGATCTGATGCGCTCCTTGCCCGATCAGGTCGCGCGCGCTCTCGAGCTGGGCGACCAGGTGAAGGAGATCGCCGGGCGATATCAGGCCGCTCGGGACTTCCTGTTCATGGGCCGCCACACGGGGTACCCGGCCGCCCTCGAGGGCGCCCTGAAGCTCAAGGAGATCTCCTACATCCATGCCGAGGGCTACCCCGCGGGAGAGCTGAAGCACGGTCCCATCGCGCTCGTCGAGCCGGGCGTCCCTGTCGTGGCCGTCGCCACCGAGTGCCACGTGTACCCCAAGGTGCTGTCGAACATCCAGGAGGTGAAGGCGCGGGGGGCGGAGGTGATCGCCGTGGCCACCGAGGGTGACTCCGAGATCGTGGGGCTGGCCGACCACGTCTTGTACGTCCCCCGTACCCACGAGCTGCTCTCGCCCGTCGTGGTGACGGTCCCGCTCCAGCTGCTCGCTTACCACATCGCCAAGCTGCGCGGCTGCGACGTGGATCAACCTCGGAACCTGGCAAAGAGCGTCACCGTGGAATGAAGTGGAGGTCGTGGGGATTGGCGTCGATCTCGTCGACGTCGAGCGAGTGCGCGGCATCCTGAGCCGGCACGCCTCCTTCGCCCGGCGGGTGTTCAGTCCCGAGGAGATCGCCTACTGCGAGCGGCAGGCCACGCCGGCCGAGGCCTACGCGGCACGGTGGGCGGCCCGCGAGGCGTGCCGGAAGGCTCTCGGCGGGATCAGGGGCATGCGCTGGCAGGACATCAGGGTCGAGCGGGCCCCCAGCGGCGCTCCCAGCCTGGTGCTTAGCGGAAGCTCACGTGCGCGCGCGGAGGCCCTCGGGGTGGCTCGGGTGCTGATCGCCCTGACCCACGAGCGGCGGATGGCCGCCGCGTTCTGCGTTGCCGTGGGGGGCTGAGATGCTCCCCATCCTCACTCCCTCCGAGAGCGCCGCGCTTGATCGGGCCAGCGGAGAGCGCGGTGTCTCGGTCGGGGAGCTCATGGAGAACGCCGGCTGGGCCGTGGCCCGGGCCGCCACGATGATCGCTGGGGGGGCTTACGGGCGCCGGGCCGTGGTGGTGTGCGGAAAGGGAAACAACGGCGGCGACGGGCTGGTCGCGGCCAGGCACCTGGAGCGCTGGGGGATGGGAGCGAGCGTCGTCCTCATGGCTGATGCGGCGAGCCTCCGCGACGCATCCGCCCTCAACTTTCGCCGGTTCGCCCACCGAGGCGGTCGCTGGCGGGGATACGATCCTGAGTTCCTCGATCGCGAGCTGGCCCGGTCGGACGTCGTCGTCGACGCCATCTTCGGCACGGGGTTCCGGGGATCTCCGGAGGGGGATCTGGCCGAGGCCATCCGGGCGGTCAACGGGAGCCTCGCGCCCGTCGTCGCCGTGGACATCCCCTCCGGCGTGGAGGGAGAGACCGGCGCCGTTCGGGGCGAGGCCGTTCTCGCCGACCTCACGGTGACCTTCGGCGCGCTCAAGCCGGGCGTCGTGTTCTATCCGGGCGCGGCCCACGCCGGCGAGCTCGAGGTGGCCGACATCGGGTTCCCTCCGGACCTGGTCCGAACGGATCTGTGGCTGGCGGAACGAGGCGACATCGCCCGGCTGCTGAAGCCGCGGGGCCCGGAGAGCCACAAGCGCGCTGCGGGATGGGTGCTGGTGCTGGCCGGCTCACGGGCGATGACCGGCGCCGCCGTCCTCACCGCGACCGCCGCGTACCGCGCCGGCGCAGGACTGGTCACCCTGGCGGTCCCGGAAGGCATCTTGCCGGTCGTCGAGGGAGCCATCACGGAGGCCACCTTCCTGCCCCTGCCGGAGACGGACGAGGGAAGCGTCTCCGAGGAGGCGTGGCCCCTGATTCGGAAGCGGCTGGGGGAAGTGCAGTCAGCGGCTGTGGGCCCCGGCCTCACCACGGAACCTTCCACGGTCGAGCTGGTCCGCCGCGTCGTGGCGGAGTCCCCCGTGCCGTTCGTGCTCGATGCCGATGGGCTGAACGCATTCGCCGGGAGGGGAGCGCTCCTGGCCGAGCGCGCATCGGACGCGCTGCTCACCCCCCATGCCGGAGAGTTCGGCCGCCTCACGGGCCTGACCTCCGCCGAGATCCTGGAGGATCGGGTCGGGCAGGCCCGGAAGGCGGCGGCCGAGTTCCGGTGCCCGGTTCTGTTGAAGGGATCCCGGACGGTCATCGCCGAACCGGATGGCCGGGCCGTGGTGAGCCCCACGGGCGGGCCCTTCCTGGCTACGGGGGGAACGGGAGACGTGCTCATCGGGGCCATCGCCGCGTTCATGGCCCGAGGGCTCGGTCCGGCCGACGCGGCGCTGGTCGGCGCGTACGGCCACGGTTTGGCCGGCCGGCTGGCCTCCGACGAGATGGGCGAAGGCACCGTGGCCTCCGACGTGGCGGCCCGGCTCCCCCACGTGTTGGCCCGGCTCAGCGAGGGCGACCTGTGATCGGGGGACTACTCGGCACTCGCGCCACGCGCCATCGCCCCACGGTTGCGGTGGTCGACCTGGACGCCATCCGCCACAACGTGCGAGCGGTGAAGCCCGAACGCTCGGAGTTCATGGCCGTGGTGAAGGCGAACGGCTACGGCCACGGCGCCGCGCCCGTGGCTCGGGCGGCGCTCGAGGCCGGAGCGACGTGGCTGGGCGTGGCCCTGGTCGAGGAAGGAGTGAGCCTGAGGGAGGCCGGGCTGGCGGCACCCATCCTTGTGCTGACGGAGTTTCCCCCCGGCTCCGAGAAGGATGCGCTGGCAGCGGGGCTCACCCCCACGCTGTACACGGACGAGGGCTTGTCGCGGCTGAGCTCCTCCGGCCGGCCCGAGGAAGCGGCTATCGGTGCGCACGTGAAGATCGACACCGGCATGCATCGCGTGGGGCTTCCGCCGGAGCGGGCCGTGGAGTACCTCCGGGCGGTCGCCGAGGCGGGGCTTCGGATCGACGGGGTCTGGACCCACCTGGCCACCGCCGAGAAGCTGGACGATCCCTTCGCGGAGCGCCAGCTCGATCGCTTCGCCGATGTGGTTCGGGGGCTGGCCGCCGCCGGGATACGTCCCCGGTACTTGCATGCCGCTAACAGCGCCGCGGCCATCGCCCGGCCATCGGCGCACCTGGACCTGGTCCGGGTGGGCCTGGCCATGTACGGGCTCACCCCCGGACCGCGGCTGGCGGGGCCGGCCGCTCTTCGGCCGGCGATGTCCCTCCGGAGCGCGGTGGCAATGGCGAAGCGGGTCGGCCCAGGAGAGGGCGTCTCCTACGGGTTGCGCTACCGGCTCGAGCGAGAGTCGACCATCGCCACGATCCCTGTGGGCTACGCCGACGGCTACAGCCGGCTGGTGAGCGGCAGGGCGGAGGTGCTGGTCCGGGGCCGCCGATACTCGGTGGCCGGCAACGTGACGATGGACCAGGTCATGGTGGACTGCGGCAACGACCCCGTCGAAGCTGGCGACGAGGTGGTGCTGATCGGTCGGCAGGCAGGCGAGGAGATCTCGGCTGACGACGTGGCTGCCTGGATGGGCACGATCAGCTACGAGGTGATGTGCGCGGTGAGCCAGCGCATCCCACGCGAGTACGTGGGCGCCCGATGAGATCGGATCCCGGCAGCCGGGCTCGCACACGAACCGGCCTGCGGCGGGCGGCGCGAACGGCGATCATCGCCACAGGGGTGACCGCCGCCGCCGCGGGCGTCGGGGTGGCCGGCGAACGCTACCTGATCCGGCGAGCCCGGTCCCGGCCGGACTCCCAGCGGGGCGAGCCTCTCGGCGAGCGCCCGGGATCGGAGCGCCGGATCGTCTCCTTCGACGGGACGGAGCTGGCCGTGAACGTGGTCGGTCCAGAAGCTGCCACGACCATGCTCTTCGTGCACGGGTTCAGCGCCGACATGACCGTGTGGCACTACCAGTGGAAGCGGTTCTCTGAGGACCACCGCTGCGTGCTGTTCGACCAGCGGGGTCACGGCCGGAGCGGACCAGCCGCCGGGGGCGACTACTCGCTCCAGGCGCTCGGTCGCGATCTCAAGTCGGTGCTCGACGCCGAGGCCCCCACCGGACCGGTCGTCCTCATGGGCCACAGCATGGGAGGCATGTGCATCCTGGCCCTTGCCGACGAGTTCCCGGAGGAGTTCGGGACCCGCATCTCGGCCGTGGTCCTGGCCAACACCGCCGCCGCCGACCTGGTGAGAGCCGTCCTCGGCGGCCTGGGCATCCACGCGGGGACCCTCCTCACGCGGGGAGCTCGCCGGCTGCTTGCCAACCGCGACCGGGCCTATCGCATCCGGGCCAGGGCGCTGGCGGGGAGGGGCGACCTGGCGTTCCTGCTGGCCCGGGCGACGAACTTCGGCCCGAGCGCTCCTCCCTCCATGGTCGAGTACGTGACCCGTCTGGCGGCCCGGGCTCCGGTCGAGGTGTGGACCGACCTGGTGGGAAGCCTGATCGACATGGACCTGGGGGACGCGCTCGAGAACATCACCTGCCCCGCCCTCGTCATCGTGGGGGACGTCGACAGGCTGACGCCCCCCTCCTCGGCTCTGGCCCTGAAGCGACGCCTCCCGGATGCCAGGATGGTCGTGCTGAAGGGATCCGGCCACTGCTCATTGCTCGAGCGCCATGCCCAGTTCAACGAAGCGATCGAGCGCTTCATCCATCAAGCTCTCGAACGCCGGCCGCACCGGGCTCCAGCTTGACGAGCACCGGGCGCCCTGGGGCATCCCCATGATCACCCTGGTGGCCGGTATCCGGGTGGGGAACTGGACCGACCCGGTAGGGCTGACCGGATGCACGGTCGTCCTCTGCCCTCCCGGCACCGTCGGGTCGGGCGAGGTGCGGGGAGGGGCTCCGGGGACCCGTGAGACCGACCTCCTGCGGCCGGGGATGCTCGTGCACGAGGTGCATGCCGTACTGCTGACCGGTGGGAGCGCGTTCGGCCTGGCCGCCGCGGACGGCGTCATGAGGTATCTGGAGGAGCAGGGGATCGGGTTCGACGCGCGAGTGGCGAGGGTCCCCATCGTGCCGGCCGCCGTGCTGTTCGACCTCGGCGTGGGCGATCCGTCGGCCCGCCCCGGCCCCGATCAGGGCTACCAGGCATGCGTTGCCGCGGGCGAGGAGGTGGCCGAGGGGAACGTGGGGGCAGGGACCGGGGCGACGGTGGCCAAGCTCCATGGGCGGGACGGCGCGGTGAAGGGTGGCCTCGGAAGCGCTTCGGCCCAAGAAGGCGCCGTGGTCGTGGGCGCGCTCGCGGCTGTGAACGCGTACGGCGAGGTGCTCGGAGAGGACGGCGATGTGCTGGCCGGCTCGCGTGCGCCGGGGGACCTGGCCGACGCGGCTGCGGACCCTTGGGATCCGGGCCCGACGAACACCACGCTCGTCGCGGTGGCCACCAACGCTCGCCTCTCCAGGGAACGGGCCCACCTGCTCGCCAAAGCAGCCCACGACGGCATGGCCAGGGCGATCAGCCCGTCGCACACGACGTGGGACGGGGATGCCGTCTTCGCCCTCGCCACGGGCGAGGTGGAAGCCGATCAGCGGACCGTCGAGCAGCTCGCCGAGGCGGTGGTCGCCGATGCCATCCGCCGCGGGGTCCTCGCCGCCGAATCGGTGGGGGGCGTCCCGGCCGCTCATCCCGACCGGAGGCTGTGATGCCGTCCGGCCCGGCCATAGAATGAACACGGGCGCCACCGGGATGGCGCCTTGGGTTCGGGACTTCCCCCCGGCAAGGGAAGGAAACGATCATGACCTTCACCCTCCAGGAGCTGGGCAGGGAAGCGTCCACGTGCACTCGATGCCGTCTCTCCCAGGGGCGGACCCAGGTGGTGTTCGGCGTGGGCAATCCGAATGCACACGTGGTGTTCATCGGCGAAGGGCCCGGCTATTACGAGGACAAGCAGGGCGAGCCATTCGTCGGCGCGGCCGGCCAGCTCCTGACCAAGCTCCTCGACGAGATCGGCCTGCGCCGGCAGGATGTCTACATCTGCAACGTGGTGATGTGCCGCCCTCCAGGCAACCGCGACCCGCTGCCCGACGAGATCGAGTCCTGCCGCCCGTACCTCGAGGGACAGCTCGAGAACATCCACCCCCGGCTGATCGTCACACTCGGAAACTTCGCCACCCGGGTCATCCTGGACCGCCAGGTCTCGATCAGCAGGGTGCGCGGCCAGCGATTCGTCGTGGATGGACGGAGCGTCATCCCAACGTTTCACCCCGCGGCGATCCTGCGGGGAGGAGGAGAGGCCAGCACCCAGATGGCCGCGCTTCGCTCGGACTTTCGAACGATCAGGTCGGTGCTGGAGGAGCCCCAGCCGGTGACCGTGGCCGCTCAGGAGCAGCTGGGGCTGTTCTGAACCGCCGATGACCGCCTTCCTCGAGGTCACCACCCGATCCCCAGACGAGACGAGAGCACTGGGCCAGGCCATGGCCGGAGTGCTCGGCTCCGGCGATGTGATCTCGCTTACCGGAGATCTGGGGGCAGGCAAGACCACCTTCGTCCAGGGGGCTGCACGGGGGCTGGGCGTCGAGGAGCCGGTCCTCTCCCCGACGTTCACCCTCGTCCGCGAGTACCAGGGGATCTCTCGCGTCTACCATCTCGACGTGTACCGGCTCGACCGGCTCCAGGACGTGCTCGACCTGGGGTTCGAGGAGATGCTCGACGTGGGCGGTGTGGTCTTCATCGAGTGGGGCGACGCCATCGGGGCGCTGCTCCCCGAGGACTATCTTCAGATCGAGATGACGATCCCGGAAGACGGCGACGGCAGGCGGCTGGAGCTGTGGTGGCAGGGCCGATCCTGGACGGATCGGTGGGAGCGCCTGGCCGAGGCGATCGAGCCGTGGAAGTCGTGACGTCCCCATGATCGTGCTCGGGATCGAGACCTCCACTCCCCAGACCACGATCGCCCTGGGGAGCGAACAGGGGATCATCGCGGCCACGCTCATCTCCAGTGGCAAGCCCAACCACGAGGTGGTCCTCCCCAACATCGCGTACCTGTTGAAGTGGTCGGACATCCCGATCTCGGCGCTCGGAGGCGTCGCCGTTGGCCTGGGCCCCGGCCTGTTCACGGGCATGCGGGTGGGCATCGCCACGGCGAAGACGCTCGCCCAGGTGCTGTCCGTGCCGATCACCGGCCTCGCCTCCCTCGATGTGGTGGCCTTCTCGGTCCGATACACCCCGGCGCTCATCTGCGCCGCCATCGACGCCAAGCGCAAAGAGCTCTTCTACGCGTTCTACCGCCCGGTGCCGGGAGGAGTGACCCGGCAGACCGAGTTCGAGGTGGGCTCCCCGGATCGGCTCACGGCAGACCTGGAGGCCACGGCGGAGGATATCCTGCTGGTCGGGAACGGCGCGCTCGTGTACCGTCGGCAACTGGAGAAAGCGGGCAACCACGTTCAGTTCGCCTCCGCCGCCCATGCCTTTCCTGCGGCGACGGCGCTTGTCGAACTGGCGATCCCCCGCTTCCAGCGTGAGGAGTTCGAACGGCCTTACGACCTGAGGCCGTACTACGTCAGGAAGGCGGATGCGCAGATCGCCTGGGATAACCGTCGACGAGCCGGTTGAGCTCGAGATCACCCGGATGCGCCGGCGCCATCTGAAGGGCGTGATGGCGATCGAGCGCCTCGTCTACCCGAGGCCGTGGAGCCCGAACCTGTTCCTCTCGGAGATGAGCGAGCTCCGAAACCGGACCTACCTGGTGGCCCGGATCGGCCGGGACGTGGTCGGCTACGGCGGCATCATGTGCTACGGCGAGGAGGCCCACGTCACCACGATCGCCGTGGACCCGAACCACCAGCGCCGGAAGATCGGCACTCGCCTGCTGTACGACCTGGTGTTGGAAGGCATCCGCCTGGGGGCGAGCGCCGTCTCCCTGGAGGTCAGGGTGTCGAACTGGGGCGCGCAGGAGCTGTACCGGCTGTTCGGGTTTCGCCCGGTGGGCACCCGCAAGAACTACTACCAGGAGACCGGGGAAGACGCGCTGATCATGTGGGCGGAGGGCGTGCGCACACCGGCGTACCGCGGTCAGCTCGAGCGGATCATCAGCCAGACCCCGGACGGGGTCCGTCCGCAGTAGCCCCGGACGCCGGCGTGAAGGTCCTCGGCATCGAGACATCATGCGACGAGACGGCCGTGGCCGTGGTGGAGGACGGGCGGAAGATCCTGGCAAACCTGATCTCCAGCCAGGCCCATCTGCATCAGCGGTTCGGTGGGGTCGTCCCGGAGGTGGCCGCCCGGGCCCATCTCGAGAACATCAACCCGCTCACCGAGCTTGCCCTGAAGGAGGCGGGCGTCTCCCTCAGGGACATCGAGGGGGTGGCCGTGACCGTGGGGCCGGGCCTGGTCGGGGCGCTGCTGGTGGGGATCGCGTCGGCCAAGGCGGTGGCTCTGGCCCTGGACCTGCCGTTCGTGGGGATCAACCACCTCGAGGGGCACATCCTCGCCAACATCCTGGACCATGGGCCGATCGAGGAGCCCTTCGTCTCCCTCGTCGTGTCCGGGGGGCACACCATGCTGGTGTACTCGCCCGAACCCCTGCGCTACGAGCTGATGGGCCAGACCCTCGACGACGCGGCGGGAGAGGCCTTCGACAAGATCGCCCGGTTCATCGGGCTCGGGTTCCCCGGAGGCCCGGCCCTCGACCGGCTGGCGCAGAAGGGGAACCCGAACGCGGTGAGGTTCCCCCGGGCGGCGACCGAGCGCGGTTACGACTTCTCGCTGTCGGGCCTGAAGACGGCCGTGGTCCGCCACGTGAAAGCCGAGCGGGCCAGGGGGCACCGCACCTCCCCGGAGGACCTGGCGGCGTCGTTCCAGGAGGCCGTCGTCGACGTGCAGGTGGATAAGACGATCGCCGCGGCCCAGGAGAAAGGCGTGCGCAAGATCGTCCTGGGCGGGGGCGTGGTGGCGAATTCGCGCCTCCGGGAGCTGATGCTGGAGCGGGCCAGCCGGCATGGGCTGGAGCTGCTGATCCCTCCGCCGGAGCTGTGCACCGACAACGCTGCCATGATCGCGTGCGCCGGCCACTACCGGCTCCTCCGGGGGGAGCGCACGGAGCTCGAAGTCGGCGCGTCGCCAAGCCTTCCCCTGGGATGACATGAGCGGCGGGCCCACGTGACCACGCTGCTGGTGACCGGCGGCGCCGGGTTCATCGGGTCCCACCTGTGCGACCGCCTTCTGGCGGAGGGCCACCGGGTGGTGGCGATCGACGACCTCTCCTCGGGCCATCTTTCGAACATCGCCGAGGCTCGCGGGTACGGGCGGGCGTTCACCTTCTACAACCTGGACGTCAGGGCCGAGGGCCTGGGTGACCTCATCCGGCGCCACCGCCCCGAAGCCATCCTCCACCTGGCGGCCCTGCGGCGGCCCGACGCGCGGCTGGAACCCCTCGTCGAGGCGCGGGTGGGGCTGATGGGCCTGCTGGCCGTGCTGGAGGGGGCCGTGAAGGCGGGAGTGCGCAAGGTGGTGTTCGCCTCGTCGGCCGCTGCGTACGGGGAGGTCCGGAAGCTTCCCATCAAGGAGACGGCCTTGGTCGGAGCGAGGCCCCCGAGCCCTGGTGCCATCTCGAAGAGGGTGGCCGAGGACTACCTCCGCTTCTACCGTGGATCCAGGGGCCTGGACTTCACCTCGCTCGTCCTAGGCAGCGTGTACGGCCCGCGTCAGGTCCCCACCGAAGACTCCGGTGTCGTCGCCGTCTTCGCCGGGAAAATGGTGGCCGGCCTCCGGCCGGGGATCTTCGGCGAGGGGAACCAAAGCCGGGACTTCCTGTTCATCGACGACGCCGTCCACGCGCTGGCCCTGGCCATCGAACGGGGGTCGGACAAGACCATCAACGTCGGTACGGGCGTCGAGACCAGCGTGAACGCCCTGTACCGGATGCTGGCGGACATCACGGGCTTCAAGGGCGAGCCGCTGTACGGCGCGGGTCAGCCCGGCGACGTCGGCCGGGTCTGCCTGGACAACGAGCTGGCCGAGCGGGAGCTCGCGTGGAAACCATGGACCCATCTGGAGGACGGGCTCAGGGAGACCGTGGCTTACCTTCGCGGGCCCTAGATATGCCGGGCCGCACCTCGCACACCGACGAGGTGGAGGCGTGGCGAGCACGCAGGCTGGCCCGCCTCACGGCGCCCGACGGCTGGCTCACGCTGGTCGGGCTGGAGTGGCTACAAGAGGGGGCCAACCCAATAGGGTCCGATCCTTCGAACCTCGTGGGGCTCCCGGGGGGAAAGGCCCCGCCCCAGCTCGGGTCGATCGAAGTCTCGGAAGGCAAGGCGACCATCGAGGTCCGCCCCGGCTCGGGGGTCACGCACGAGGGAAGGCCGATAACGCGGATGGGACTGCGGGACGATACCGACGGCGATCCAACGGTCCTGCGGCTCGGCACGCTCAGCTTCCATGTGATCAACCGCGAGGGAGCGCTGGCGGTGCGCATCAAGGACCGCCACAGTCCCATCCGCACCGGGTTCCGGGGCATCGACCACTACCCCGTAGACCCGCGGTGGAGGATCGAAGCCCGCTTCGACGCCTACGACCCGCCGAAGGAGACGCTGGTGCCCGACGTGCTTGGTCGGGGGCAGACCTACCGGCTGCCAGGCGCCGTCGTCTTCGAGGTCGAGGGCATGACGCACCGGCTCGAGACCTTCCTGGAGGCCGGGGAGAGAGACCTGTTCCTGGTGTTCGGCGACGAGACGAACGGAGATGAGACCTACGGGGGCGGCCGCTACCTCTATGCGGCGCCACCGGACGAACGCGGCATCGTGGTGGTCGACTTCAACATGGCCTACAACCCGCCCTGCGTGTTCACGCCATACGCGACCTGTGCCCTCCCGCTGCCGGAGAATCGGCTCCCGATCCGGATCGAAGCCGGCGAGAAGCGGTATCGGCAGAGGTAACGACAGAGATGGCGCTCGCATCGGATGTCACGGTATTCATGTTGCCGCCCCATTCGCTCACCGTGTACCTTCCAGGTCTCGAAACAGGACCAAAGCTCTGCTCGGCTTCGGTTGCCTGCCCCCCGTGCTCGGCGCTCGACCGATCAGAAGGAAGGAGCGTCGATCTTGCGCTGGGCCGCCCGCCGAAAGCCCGGATCCGTCCGTCGCCCGCCCTCCTCCCTGGCTTGGCTTGCTGCCCTCCTTGCCTGCGTCATGCTCGCGGCGACCCTTGCCCCTGGCCCACAGGCTCCGCCTGCCGCCCTGGCATCGACAGGGACACCCCTGCCCGAGGAGGTCCCGCCCGGGCCGCCGCCCGATCCGCTCCCCGACTCGGAGCGGGAGGTTCCCCCTCCGGCCATCCCCGAGGTCCCCGATCACGTGCCCCTGCCTTCTCTCGAGGAGCTCTTCGCTCCGGAGGACTCGGCCCGGGACCTCATCGCCACGCTGGAGGAGAATTTCGCCGAGGCCACGGAGACAATGTCCGTCTACGAGCAGGGAGGGGCCGACCACTGGCTGGCGGCCACCGTCCAGCCCCAGAACTACTTGGACGACCAGGGCAACTGGCACGACATCGACACCTCGCTCGTGCACCTCCCGGAAGGGAAGCACGAGCCGGTCGACCTGATCCCCCCCGACCTCCCCGGCTTCACCAACGCCGAGGGGATGGTGCAGGTGCTCTTCCCAGACGTCCTGTCCGCGCTCACGCCCCTGATCTTCGCTCTGCCCGAGGGGCGCCTGGACATCCTTCCCTCAGGCCTGTTCCCTGCGGTGCCGGGGGTGAGGGAGGGGGAGTCCGTCCGGTACTCCGACGCGGCCGAGAGTCTGGACCTGGTGTACACCGCCACCCCACTCGGCTACGAAGAATGGGTGGTGCTGAAGGAGCCGCCACCCGGCGACCGGGCGAGCTGGAGGATCCAAGCCACTCATCTCGCCCTCCGCTTAGAGGAGAGTGGCGAGATCTCGATCCTGGCCGGCGACGAAGTGGTAGGGGCCTTCCCACCAACCCTCGTTGGGGACTCGAGCCAGGAGCCCGAGTCCGCGGGTGCCACGACCTCGTTCCCATACGAACTCCAGGACTTGGGCGGGGGGCGGTACGAGCTCTCGGTGCTCTACGACCAGGCCTGGCTGTCTGACCCCGACCGGGTCTACCCCGTGGTGATCGACCCCGGCCCGCAGGAGCGGACCCGCTACCCCACCGACGACACCTTCTCCTACTCGGCGAGCCCCGACACTCCGCAGGGCTCGTGGTGGAACGTCCAGGCCGGAGGGGGCGGAGGGCAGCGCACCTTCGTCAACTTCGACACCAAGATCTACGAGAGAGCCAACCGAGTGGTCTACTTCGCCCAGCTGTCCCTGGCCCCCTATCCGGCCCAAGACTCCACCACCGAGGGCACGGTGTACGTGAGGCGGATCACCTCCTCCTGGTCGGAGGACACCCTCACCCACAACTTCCAGCCGTCGGTGGGCACGGCCAACTGGGACTCCGCCGACGAGGGGGACGTTGACGGGGGCTGGCAGAACTTCACCGGCCTGGGAGCCCTGTACCAGAGGTTCCTGGATACCTCCGACCCGAACCACTACACGGCCCACCGCGGCGTCCGCCTGCACTCGGCCAACTCCAACTGGCACGTGTGGTGCTCTTCCAACTCCAACCTCAACTGTCCTTCCTCCGCCAAGCCCATCCTGTTCCTGACCTTCAACGATCTCCCCGCCGCCGCCGCTCCCGACCCCAACGGGCCGATCGGCACGGAGGCCGACCCCGGGATCGTCACGGTGGAGTCTCCCGAGCTGGTGATGCTCGCCATGCCCACAGACTTCAACAACGACCCAACCAGGCTCAACTTCCAGGTGTCCAAGAGCGGCACGAGCTGGGAGGCCCCAGACCTGGTGGCCCAGTCGGGATGGATCAACTCCACGACCTGGGCGGTGCCGGCAGGAGCCCTCAAGGACGGACAGAGCTATCACTGGCGGACCCAATCCGGGGACTGGTGCGGGGACTGGGACGACATGTGCTCCAACGAGGATGCCTCCGGCAGAATCCACCCCTGGAAGACCTCGGCGGTGCAGACCATCAAGGTGAACCTGCCCAAGTACGGCTCGGACGAGCGGTGGGCCATGTGGTCGGACCAGCTCGGCAACGGGATGTCCCTTCAGGTGAACCAGGCCAACGGCAACCTGTACCTGGACTATCCCCTGGACACCCTGCAGACCCCGGCCGGGCCCCTGGACCTGGCCCTCACCTACAACAACCAGCAGACGGCCGACATCGGCCTGGGGCCGGGATGGAACGTCTCGGCCGGCCCGCTCTCGGACTCGCTCAAGCTCCCCACCACCCTCACCGTCGTGGCCAAGAACAAGGGAGGGGGGGTGCTGATCGCCTACGGGGACGGGGACCGGGCCCACTTCCCCAAGCTCGCCGGCACCACCTACCAGAGCGCCGGGGTGGGGACGGTGTTCAAGAACGACGGCTCGCAGGGATGGACCTACGTCACCGACGCCGGGGGGACCTTCACCTTCGACTCGGACGGGGCCCTGCTCACCGCGGCCCCCAGCTCTAACCAGTACGGGGACCCCGGGTTCTCCTACCTGTTCGAGCCGGACCCCTCCCGCCCGGGCGTGCTCAACCTGAAGCGGGTCGCCGATCCCCTGGGCCGGGCGGTCGACTTCGCCTGGACGGGGAGTCCCACCCACCTCACCTCCATCACCACTTGGGTGCCCAAGAAGGGCGGCGGCGGCAACCAGACCTGGACCCTCGCCTACTCATCCGACCGCCTTTTCGAGGTCGCCGACCCGGTGTCCCAGACCGTGCGGTTCACCCACGAGGGAGGCCTGCTCACCGGGATCCAGGACGGGCAGCTGGTGGCGGACGCCCGGGATGAGAAGACGGCCATCACCTACGTCCAGGAGACCCTTCCCGATGACCGGGTGATCTACCGGGCAAAGACGGTGACCGCCCCGCCCACCGTCCAGGGAGGGCAGGTGCACCCCACGGAGTTCGTCTACGACCCGCCGCTCAACGGAGACATCGTCACCCGGACCGCGGCCATCGACCCCAGGGGCCCGACCACCCCCGAGAACGCCACCGACTACATGACGTGGACCGACTTCAACGACATGGGGTTGCCGATCCGGGTGGAGGGGCCGTACGACCAGCTAGGAAAGGCCCCCATCACCCGGATGTTGTGGAACTCAGAGGGCAATCTGCTGTGCTCCCGGTCTCCGGCGGCCAACCGAGACGGCGGGGTGAACGAGAAGTGCAAGGCTGGTGAGTCCGACATACCCACCGAGCCTCTGAACACGGCATATGAGTACCAGGCCGTCGCCCCGTTCAAGCCGACGAAGGTCACCGGCCCGGCCCCCAACCCAGACGGATCGGGGGAACGGGCCGTCACCGAGTACCAGTACGACCAGGGCATCGAGGGCCTGGCCCTGTCCGAGTACACCAACGCGACCATGACGGGGCTTCCCTACAACAAGCGGATCGCGGGGCCCATCAACGGCCTGTCCCCGGACTGGGACTGGGGCCCCCACGGCCAGCCCGGCACCCTTCCGCCCGACACCACCGACTTCTCCCTCCGGTTCACCGGGACCATCACCGCAGCCTCGACCGGCACCTACAAGTTCAGAGTGAGGGCCGGCGGGGGTTCCCGGCTGGTGGTGGGGCCGGAGGTCATCGACTGCTGGGCCGTGGGGGCCTACCCCAACTGCGGCGATACCCAGACCCTGGTGATCAAGCTCGAGGCGAACAAGTCCAAGCCGGTCAGCCTGGAGTACCGCTACGTCGACGCGGGCTACGGGGCCAGGCTGGCATTTCAGTGGGACCCACCCGGCAGCCAGTCGTGGGAGAACGTGCCGGCCACGGCGATGGACTCCGCCCTGAGCCTGGTGACCTCGGTGGTGGATCCCAAGGGGACCACGACCCGGAGCTACCCCGACGATCCCTCCAAGTTCCGGGAGCTTCCCGCCTCCACCACCCGGGCCGGGCGCACCACCACCTATTCCTACGGCTCCGATCCCTACGGAAGGGTCCTCAGCCAGAGCGTCTCTCACCCTGACGGCCCGTTCACCACGTCCTACGTCTACACCGATACCTCGACCACCTCCTGCCTGACGCGGGTGACCGATCCCACCGGTGCGGTCACCGACTACACCTGCGACGAGGCCGGGCAGGTTACCCAGGTCCGGGTCTCGGTGCCGGCCGTGCCCGGTACCAACCAGAACACCGACCAGGTCCGGATCACCGACACGAAGTACGACGACCTGGGCCGGCCGGAGTCGGTCACCGTGCCTCACCCGGAGGGGCAGGGGCCGTTCCCGGACACCCAGTACGACTACGACCGGGCCGGAAGGCTCACCCAGACCACCGACCCCATGGGCTTCGTCACCACGAACGAGTACGGCCTGGACGGGCGCCTGACCAAGACCCTGCTTCCCTCCCCGGACGGCTCGAGCCCTCGCCCGGAGACCACGTACGGCTACGACGGAGAGGGGAACCGGACCTCCGTCGTCGATCCCCGGGACCACACCTGGACCACCTCCTACGACGCCCTGAACCGGTTGACCTCCACCACCACCCCGGCGGGGACTGATGCAGATCCCGCCCCCACGTACACCACGAATACCGTCTACGACCTGCTCAACCGGACCACCACCGTCACCACCCCGGGGGGCCTGGACGCCGCGGGGAACCCCGTTTCGATCACCCAGGTCACCACCCACGACATCCTGGGGAGGGCGATCTCGGCCAAGGTAGGGGACCTGACCGCGGACACCTTCTCCTACGATGTGGTCGGCAACCAGATCTCCCAGACCGCCGACGGCATCACCACCATCACCGAGTACAACGCCTACAACCAGCCGACCAAGGAGACCTGCCAGGGCTGCGCGGGAGGCCAGGACGCCGTCACGCACTTCGCCTACGACCAGTCCGGCCGGCTCGTCGAGGAGGTGGACGCCCGGGGCTCGGGCCCCACCGACCAAAGTCACATGTGGAAATACGGGTACGACGGGGCAGGGAGGCTCACCTCCGCCCAGCTCCCCGCGCCCATTTCCGCCACCACCTCCATCGTCTACGACGCGGCCGGGGAGCAGGTGAAGGTGACCGATGGGGCCGGCTACGTCCGCAACTACACCTACGACGAGCGGGGACGGCTGGCCACGCTGGCCACCGCCCGGGGAACGATCGCCTACGTCCATGACGTCAATGATCGGCTCGTCCGGGTGGACCTCCCGACGAGCACCCCGCCCCTTCCTGTGGCCTCGCTCAACTACGCCTACGACAACCTGGGGCAGCGGACCCGCCGGTGGGGCCTGACCTCCGGCGGCCAGACGGTGTCCGGGGAGAACTTCAGCTTCGATTCGGCCGGCAACCTCACCCGGGCCTCCTCCGACTCGCTCACCATCCCGGCGGTGGTCATGGACTACGACTTCGCCCACCGCCCCTGGCGGGTGACCCAGGGAACCACCGTCACCACCCTCGCCTACCAGGGGACTCAGCTTTCTTCTCGCTCGGTGGTGGCCGCGGGCTCCACGCTGACCAACAACTACCGGTACCGGACCGGCGACGGCCTGCTCGCCACGATCTCCCCCGCCTTCGGGGGGTCGAACGTCGCCTACGGCTACGACCCATACGGGCGCGCCACCAGCCGGCAGGATCCCTCGGGGCTCACCTCCGTGGTGGCCTACGACCAGACGGGAAGGGTGAAGTCCAAGCAGGTGAACCTGCCCTCGAGCTCCCCCCTGGTGTGCTTCGAGCGGGTGTACGACCCGGTGGGCAACGTGATCCAGGAGGCCCAGAGGCCCTCGACCGCCTGCGCCACCCAGCCAGAGGGGTGGAACACCTACGCATACGACAACGCCAACCGGCTGGAGTCGGCCACCGAGGGCGGGGTCACCACCGCCTTCGGCTACGACGGCGCGGCGAACCGGACCTCCGTCCAGGTGGGTGGAGATCCCGCGGTCACCACCTCCTACGACGACGCCGGGTACCCGGACTCTGCCTCGGACGGCACGGACTATGTCACCGACGCCCTCGGTGAGCTCATGTCCATCACCAAGGGAGGATCCACCTCGTCGTTCGTCTACGACGCCTGGGGCAGGACCTCGAGCGCCGCCACTCCCTCGGGGAGCTTCACCTACGTCCTGGACGCCCTTGACAGGACGATCAGCAAGGCGGCGGGCCTGAGCTCCACCAGCTTCGCCTACGTGGGGACGACCGAGGACCCCGCGGCGGTGACCTCCGGAGCCACCACCACCCACTTCGACTACACGACCGGAGGGCCTCTCGCCGAGAGGACCGGGGCCACCGTGCGCTACGACCTCTTAGACCTGCACGGGGACGTGGTGGGGCTGGCCCTCTCGGGGGGCTCCTCGGAGGGGTCGGCCACCTTCGACGCCTGGGGGACCAAGACCGCCTCCTCCGGGGTCCAGAGCGTGCTGGGGTTCCAGGCAGACCTCACCGATACTGCCACCGGCCTGGTGGACATGGGGACCCGCCAGTACCTGCCCTCCCTGGGCCGGTTCACCACCTCTGACGTCCTGTTCGGGGACCCCCGGAACCCCACCTCCCTGAACCAGTTCGTCTACGCCCACGACAACCCGGTGTCCCTTTCGGATCCCGACGGGATGTGCCCCAGGGACCCCGACAACCCCGGGGCCTGCTCGGTGACCGCCCCCCGAAGAGAGGTCAAGCGGTTCCTGCGCCGGATGCGGGTCCTGACCCGCCCGGTGCACAACTTCACCACAAGGAGGCCCCTCGGGATCAACGGGCCAGAGCCCAGGCTCGACCTCCGCCGGATCCTCCGCCCTCCCCGACCCCACACCGCCCCCAAGAAGGGAGGGGGCGGACTCGGGGGGTTCCTGAACATCCTTCAGACAGGGCTCGACGTGGTGGGGCTGATCCCGGTGGTGGGCGAGGTGGCCGACCTGGCCAACGCCGGGATCTACCTGGCCCGAGGAGACAAGGTAGGGGCCGCGCTTTCCCTCGCTGCCATGGTTCCGATCGGCGGGCAGGCAGCGACGGCAGGAAAGTTCGCGCGGACTGCGTTGAAGGCAGCGGATGCCCTGCCCGCAGGAAAGGTGAACAGGATCTATTCGGCCCGAGTCCTAAAGAGAATGGCGGATGAGCCCGGTTCATTCCACAATTTCCCAGGGTCATTTGACGATGAAATATTCGAACGAGGAGCGCGTCAGGTCGTGCCGAACGAATTCAAGAAGGCCAAGCCACATCTAACAAACGACTCAATCCAGTATCGTCTTCCCGGCTCGATCGGGAGACGGGCGGGAACGTTCGAGATCTTCACCCGTCCCTCGCTCTCCGGCCTAACGAAGTGATCGCGCACCGGTTCTTCAGGCCTCTATGAGCGTAAACGACCATGAGTTCCCTGCTTCGTATAGCGCCCGGACTATCCATGAGGTCGTGGGGAAGCATCCGCGCTTTTACTTCCAACGTCCTGGAGAAAGAGAAGGTGCCGACATCCTCGTCGAGGTAACCACTAATGAGCACAACAAATGGATCGGTTCGTTTCGTCGTCCTCCCCGGGAGGTTGGTCGGACACACTCGGGTATCCACTCGACCCCCAATCCAGCTCGCGTGTGCGTCGTTGTGAGTGGCGACGCCTACTTAATTCCCGTCTTCGATCCTGAAAAGTATGAGCTTCTGGCGACTGGAGGGCCGGTGCTGCACGTGCTTGCCGCGAAAGAGGAAGGTCTGCTTCTGCTCGCTAGCCCGTGGGTTGTCACTGGCGTCGGAAGCGAGGGCGTTGGGTGGCAGACAACTCGCCTGGCCGTGGATGGAATCCGTCTCGATGAGATCCGAGAGGGGTGGCTCGCGGGTGTCGCCGACCCCGAAGACGAACAGCCCATAGATTTCTTCATAGACCTGCGGACTGGGCGCCATGAGGGAGGCGCTCAACTCGGCTAGACGGTTCGGCGGTAGCGCCACACGGCGAGCGGGGCGGAGACGATGATGATGCCCGCCAGCCACCCCATCGACTGCAGGACGTACGAGGCGGTGGGTCCCCCGAGCACCAACGCGCGCACGGCCGAAGCCGTGACCGAGACCGGTTGGTGCTCGGCGAAGACCTGCAACCACCCCGGCATCGTCTCCACCGGAACGAAGGCTGAGGAGGCGAACACCAGCGGCGCCATGATCGGGAAGGCCGCCGCCTGGGCCGTCTCGGGATCACCCACCGCCAGTCCGACGGTGGCGAAGACCCACGAGAGGGCATACCCGAACAGCAGGACGAGGGACATGCCGGCCAGGAAGCCCAGCGCATGGGTGTGCACGCGGAAGCCGACGGCGAAACCGACCCCGCTCACCAGGGTCATGACGAAGACGTTGCGGGCGAGGTCGGCCGTGGTTCGGCCGGCGAGGACCGCCGATCGAGCCATGGGAAGGGACCGGAACCGTTCGAGCAGCCCCGTCTTGAGGTCGGCGGCCAACCCCACGGCGGTGCCCAGTGCCCCGAAGACCGCCATCTGGACGAAGATGCCCGGCATCAGGTAGTCGACGTAGGGGACATCGAGCCCGGTGGAGACGGCGCCCCCGAACACGTACCTGAACAGCAGCACGAAGATCACCGGCTGGATGGTGCTGAAGACGAGGAGCTGGGGCACGCGGCGCAGCGTGATCAGGTTCCGCTCCGTGAGGGCGAGCGCGTCGGACACGGCCCCGGTCACGCGGCTCAGGCCATGACGCTCGATCGGGAGAGGGGCGGCGATGGCGCTCTGGCTCATGCGGAACCTCCGGTATGCACGATCTCCTCCGCTACGTCGACCGGTTGAGCGTGCCGGCCGGTGAGCCGGAGGAACACGTCATCCAGGCTCGGTTCCCGAACCGCCAGCGTCGTGGGGACCAGGCCCTCCGAGTCCAGGGAACGCAGCACGTCCATGAGCACCTTGGCGCCGTCGCCCGAGGGGAGCCGGATCCGGGTGCCTTCGCGCTCCAAGCCGTCGGAGGCGAACCTGGCCAGCACGCTCTGAGCTCGCTGGGCATCGCCTTCCGCGCTCAGGCCGATCTCGATGACCGTGCTGCCCAGCCGGGCCTTCAGCTCCGACGGCGTGCCCTCGGCGATGACCTTGCCGACATCCACCACGGCGATACGGGCGGCCAGCCGGTCGGCTTCCTCCAGGTACTGGGTCGTCAGCAGTACGGTGGTGCCCTCGGCCACCAGCTCTCGGATCATCTCCCACAGCGCGTTTCGGCTGTGGAGGTCCAATCCGGTGGTCGGCTCGTCCAGGAAGAGGACGGGCGGGCGCGACACCAGAGCAGCAGCGACGTCGAGGCGACGGCGCATGCCACCCGAGTAGGTGCGGACGGGGCGGTCGGCGGCGTCGGCCAGCTCGAATCGCTCCAGAAGCTCATCCGCTCGTGGCCCGATCCACCGGCGTGGGAGCTGCGCCAGGCGGCCGACCAGCCGGAGATTCTCCCGGCCGGTGAGGTTGGGATCGACGGCCGCATACTGCCCGGCCAGCCCGATCCGGTAGCGGACGGCTTCCGGACTCCGGACGACGTCGAAGCCGAGGATCTCGGCCCGGCCTTTGTCTGGAGGCAGGATGGTCGTGAGGATGCGGACCGCGGTGGTCTTGCCGGCTCCGTTCGGCCCGAGCAGCCCGAACACGGTGCCGGTCGCCACCTCGAAGTCGACGCCATCGAGGGCCACCACCGACCCGAACCGCTTGACCAGGCCCTCGACGGCGATCGCAGTGTGGTTCTGAGCCAAGCCCCCGCGCCTCGTCAGGAGGGAGTGACCGGCGCCTTCGCCCGGAGCACGTCGATGAACTCACGCATCCAGGCGGGGTGGTCCGGCCAGGCCCGAGCCGAGACCATGACGCCGTCCACGACCGCTTCGGAGTCCACGTACTCGGCCCCGGCGGCCCGAACGTCCGGCGCCAGCGCGGGATAGGCGGCCGTTCGCCGGCCCTGAAGGACACCCGCGGTCGCCAGAGCCAAAGGCGCGTGGCAGAGCTGGGCCACGGGCTTCTCCTCGGCGAAGAAGTGCTTGATGATGCGCTGGAAATCCTGGTCGTTTCGTATGTACTCGGGCGCTCGGCCCCCCGGTACGACGACCGCCACGTACTCCGCGGGGTTCACGTCCGCAAAGGCCACGTCCGCCGGCCACGTGTATCCCGGCTTCTCCGTATAGGTGTCGTAGCCCTCCACGAAGTCGTGCACCACGAACTGAAGCTTCTTCTTGCTGGGTGCGGCGACGTGCACTTCGTACCCTTCTTCCTTCAGCCGCTGATACGGGTAGAGGACCTCCAGGGACTCCGCCGCGTCACCGGCCAGGATCAGGACCTTTGCCATGGCGCTCACCTCCGGGCCCGACTATAGTGTTGGTCTGACTAACAGTCAAACTGACCAACAAGGGGCGGAGATGGCGTTCAAGCCAGTCGTCGCGAACCCCGCGTACCAGCAGGTGGCCGAACGGATCGCCGAGGCAGTCGTGGCCGGGGAGCTGCCCCCAGGCGAGCCGCTTCCGAACGAACGGGACCTCTCCCGCCAGTTCGGGGTGAGCAGGGCCACGATCCGCGAGGCCCTCCGAGCGCTTCAGGCGCGGGGTCTCGTCGTGTCCTCGGGCAGTCGCACCAGGCCTCTTCGAGCCGCGGACCTGGCCGAGGGCGCCGGCGGGCCGCTGAAGGAAGCCCTTGCGAACCTGGTGAAGCTCCGGCGAGTTCGGCTCAACGATCTCGTGGACCTTCGGTGCTCCCTCGAGGCGGCCGCCCTCGAACGCGCTGCTCAGGACCCGGAATCGCCCCACCTCGACCGGGCCCGCCGAGCGCTGGAGGAGATGCGCGGGGACGACGTGACGGTCGATGCGTTCGACGAAGCAGACGTTCGGTTCCATCTCGAGCTCGTGGCCGCGTCCGGAAACGAGGCCATGCACCTGGTCATGCTGGCGGTCCGCGACTCGATCGCCCAGCATCTCCTGGAGGCGCTGCGGCAGCTCCCCGAGGCGCCGGAGACCCTTCGGCGACTCGCCGGCCAGCACGCGGCCATCCTCAAGGCGGTGGAGGCGGGCGACGCGGCCCGGGCGAGAAGGCTCGTCCGGCGGCACATCGAGGGTTTCTACGAGCGCTTCGTGGAGCAGGACCTCGAAGACTCCGGGACTCGGGTGGCGAGGGAGGGGTAGCGGCCGTGGAGACAGGCGCGAGTCGGACGGCCCTCAGCACAGGCGTGCTCGCCGAGCTGGCCCGCTCCCTTCCCGCCTCCGCCCTCATCACCGATCCGGACGTCCTGGAGACCTTCCGCCGCGACCAAGCCACCCTCGTCGACGCGGGTGTTCCCCTGGCGGTCGTTCGCGCGGCCTCCACCGCCGACGTCCAGGAGGTCATGCGGACCGCCTCCGGGCACAACGTGCCGGTCGTGCCACGGGGGGCAGGGTCCGGCCTGTCCGGAGGAGCCAATGCCGTGGACGGATGCCTGGTCCTGTCGCTGACCGGCATGGACCGGATCCTCGACATCGATCAGCGGAACCTATTCGCCGTGGTCGAGCCGGGCGCGATGAATGCGGACCTCTCGAAGGCCGCGGCTGAAATGGGGCTGTGGTACCCGCCGGACCCGGCGAGCGCCGAGTTCTCGACCCTCGGCGGAAACATCGCCACCAACGCCGGCGGCCTGTGCTGCGTGAAGTACGGGGTCACCGGGAACTTCGTCCTGGGCCTCGAGGTGGTCCTGGCCGACGGATCGGTGGTCCGCACGGGTCGGAGGACGGTGAAGGGGGTGGCAGGCTACGACCTCACCAGCCTGTTCGTCGGCTCCGAGGGAACGCTCGGCGTGATCACCCAGGCCACGCTGCGCCTGCGGCCGGCGCCGGAGCCGCCGGCCACGCTGGTGGCCTTCTTCCCGGATCTGAAGACGGCGGGGGTGGCGATCGCCGAGATCGCCACGACGGTCGTCCCTTCGCTCCTCGAGCTGATGGACCGGACCACCGTCAGGGCCGTCGAGGAGTGGAAGCACATGGAGCTGGATCTCGACGCGGCGGCCTTGGTGCTGGCCAGATCGGATGCCGGCGGCGAGCAGGCGGCGGGGGAGATCGAGCGGATGGCCCGGGCGTGCGAATCGGCGGGGGCCACGTTCCTGGCTCGGTCGTCCGATCCCATGGAGAGCGAGCTGCTCATGGAGGCCCGTCGTCTGGCCTCTCCCGCTCTGGAGCGGCAGGGCGCGATGCTCCTGGACGACGTGGCCGTGCCGATCGGCCGGATCCCCGACCTGCTGGAGGCCATCCAGGGCATCGCCGCTCGCCGGGACGTGCTCATCGGGACGTTCGGCCACGCCGGGGACGGCAACATGCATCCGAGGATCGTGTTCGACCCTCGCGACCCGGAGCTCGCGGCCCGAGCCAGGTCCGCGTTCGAGGACATCCTGCGGACCGCCCTCGAGCTGGGAGGGACGATCACCGGGGAGCACGGGGTGGGCCTGCTCAAGCGGCCCTATCTGCGTGCGGAGATCGGGGAGGAGAGCCTTCGGCTCCATGCCACCATCAAGCAGGCCTTGGACCCTCTGAACATCTGCAACCCCGGCAAGGTCCTCTGAGGGATCGCGGCGAAGCCTGGCCTTATCGCTTGCGCCGAGGATCTGCTAGATGCGCCTGGGCTGAAACGAAGGACAGTAAGTGTCTTTCGACTGGCTTCCTCGCGAACGGATTGTGGGGCCACAGCAACCCGAGCGTCTCGAACAGCACCCGACTGCCATCGTCCCCGATTCGGTAGACGCGCGTCTTGATCGACACACGGCCTTTCGTCGTGACTTCCACCTCAACGCGGCCACGGAGGATGTCCCAGATGAAGGAGAGTGCTTCGTCAATCCACTTCCGACGGTACTGCGTCTCATCGAAATGCACATGGTCGTAACCGAAGCTGACAGCAATGTCCTTCTTCGCGACCGTGATGAGCAGAGAGTGCTCGCCTATCCTCTCGACCTCAGGCTCGCGGGCCTTCCCTCATCAGCGGCAGAACGGGCTCGTCAGGGTTGGTCCTCGAGCGGATGGCGCCACCTCAGCCCGGGGAACCGCGCGTAGTCACGATCGGTCGTGATCCACTCGCTTCCCGACTCGATGGCGAGAGCAGCGAGGTAAGCGTCCGGGACGAGGTTCCCCTTGACGCCGGCCGCACGGCACAGCCTCATGAAGATGCTCCAGTGCCGAGGGCCGGGAAGGACGAGGACGCTGTTCGGCTGGCTCCTGAGTTCCTCCACGAAGCGGATCGCGTGTCTCATTGGGCTCGGCACGGTGAAAACGCCTGGGTGGGTGACGACGCGGAGGAATCCGCTCAGGACGAGATCGGAGGTCCCATAGGCCGCGTCCGCGTTGACGGCGCCTTCCAGCCACTCTCGGTAGAGAGCATGGTCCGTCGCATCCTCACGGTAGGCGTAGACGAGGACGTTAACGTCGACCAGGAGCATGGTCCTCCATCAAGTCGATCAGCGAGGCGATGTCATCGAGGTCCACACCCGGTTGGAGGCCCTTTCCGGCGAATGTGGGGAGCCTGGCGGGACGCTTCCTGCCCTCGCTGGCGCCACGGCGGGCGAGGACCTCTCGCAACGCGTCCTCGATCACCTTAGTCAGCGTGCGTCCGGTGCGTGTGGCCAGCTGCTTGGCTTCAGCGAGCAGCCCATCGTCAAGGCGGATCGTCGTTCTCATGCATCGAAGCATACATTCCAAGCATCAATATGTCACGAGCCCCCGCCCCAGGATGGCTTCACCCCGCCATTCCGGGCCTCCTCAGCCGCGTTGACTCGCTGGCGGCCTCCTCGCTAGACTGTTAGCACTCTAAGGACCAGAGTGCTAAGTAAGGAGGAGGGAATGGCCAAGAAGTTCAGCCTGCAGCCGCTGGAGGACCGCGTGGTCGTCAAGCCCAGCGAGGAGGAGGAGACGACCGCCTCCGGCATCGTCATCCCGGACACGGCCAAGGAGCGGCCCCAGGAGGGCGAGGTCATCGCCGTCGGGCCCGGCCGGTTCGAGGACGGCAACCGGATCCCCATGGACGTGAAGGCGGGGGACAAGGTCATCTATTCCAAGTACGGCGGCACCGAGGTCAAGGTCGAAGGTGAGGAGTACCTGATCCTCTCGGCCCGTGACGTTCTCGCCGTCATCAGCAAGTAGCCGGGAGGTCCGATGGCAGCGAAGGTACTGAAGTACGACGAGGACGCCCGGCGGGCTCTGGAGGCGGGGGTCAACAAGCTGGCCGACGCCGTCGCCATCACGCTGGGGCCCAAGGGCCGAAACGTGGTCCTCGACAAGAAGTGGGGAGCGCCCACCATCACCAACGACGGCGTGACCATCGCCAAGGAGATCGAGCTGGAGGATCCCTGGGAGAACATGGGGGCCCAGCTCGCCAAGGAGGTCGCCACCAAGACGAACGACGTGGCGGGCGATGGGACCACGACGGCGACGGTGCTGGCCCGGGCGATGGTGAGGCTCGGCATGAAGAACGTCGCGGCGGGCGCCAACCCGATGGCTCTCAAGCGAGGCATCGAGAGGGGCGTGGCCGCGACGGTCGAGCACCTCGGAAAGCAGGCCCGTGACGTGGAGGGCAAGGAGGAGATCGCCCACGTGGCGAGCCTCTCCGCGGCCGACCGCCAGATCGGCGAGACCATCGCCGAGGCCTTCGAGAAGGTCGGCAAGGACGGGGTCATCACCGTCGAGGAGTCGCAGACGTTCGGGATCGAGCTGGAGTTCGTGGAGGGGATGCAGTTCGACAAGGGCTACATCTCCCCCTACTTCGTCACCGACCCCGATCGGATGGAGACGGTCTTCGAGGACCCCTACATCATGCTGGTCGGGAAGAAGATCTCGAGCGTGCAGGACCTCCTTCCGATCCTGGAGAAGGTCGTCCAGGCAGGGAAGCCGCTCGTGGCGATCGCCGAGGACGTCGAGGGCGAGGCCCTGGCCACTATGGTGGTCAACAAGATCCGGGGGACCTTCCAGTCGGTGGCGGTCAAGGCTCCGGGCTTCGGAGACCGCCGCAAGGCCATGCTCGAGGACATGGCCATCCTGACCGGTGGCCAGGTGGTGTCCGAGGAGATCGGGGTGAAGCTGGAGAACGTCGCCCTGGACATGCTGGGGCGGGCTCGCAAGGTCCTCGTGACCAAGGACGACACCACCATCGTCGAGGGCCAGGGGGATCCGAACGACATCAAGGGCCGGATCAACCAGATCAAGGCCGAGATCGACAAGACCGACTCTGACTGGGATCGGGAGAAGCTCCAGGAGCGGCTGGCCAAGCTGGCCGGCGGCGTGGCGCTGATCAAGGTCGGCGCTGCCACCGAGATCGAGCTCAAGGAGAAGAAGCACCGGATCGAGGACGCCGTGTCCGCGACGAGGGCCGCCATCGAGGAGGGAATCGTCCCCGGAGGCGGGGTGGCCCTGATCCGGGCCGAGGAGTCCGTCGATGCCGGCGCGCTGGGCCTGGAGGGCGACGAGGCCACCGGGGCCAGCATCGTGCGACGCGCGCTCCAGGAGCCGTCCAGGCTCATCGCCGAGAACGCCGGCTTCGAGGGCGGCGTGATCGTGGACCGGATCCGTACGGAGTCGGGCGCCACCGGGTTCGACGCGGCCGCGGGCGAATGGGTGGACATGCTGAAGGCCGGGATCATGGATCCTGCCAAGGTCACCCGCTCGGCGCTCCAGAACGCCGCCTCCATCGCCGGGCTCGTCCTCACCACCGAGAGCGCGGTCGTGGAGAAGCCCGAGGAGGAAGAGGAGAAGGCGCCAGCCGGCGGCCACGGCCACATGCACTGAACGCGCCGAAACACAGGAGCGTAACGAAGGGGCAGGTTCATGACCTGCCCCTTCGTATATATGGAACGCAGGGAGGCCGCGGCCGCGCCCCCCGCTAGCTGCCCTAGACCGTGTCCTGATCGTTCTCCAGCGTCCGGTTCTCGTACGTGAAGAGGTCGTAGTGGGCCTCCCCGCAGGAAGTCGGGGCAAATGAACACGAGTCGTCCACCAGCGAACCGGAGATGACTCGATGGTTGGGGAAGCCTGTCATGATGAATGCCTCGGCGGTGTCCCAGGTCATCGTCATTCCGCCACCGAGCTGCGACAGGTCCCAGCGCCCGATGTTGTCCGTCATGTCGATGATGTCCCACTCGCCGGTGATGCAGCCGGTCCCGAACGGAGCGTGCCCGACGTAGCCGAACGCATTTGCGTCGAAATCCCCGTCGCCGTCCGTGTCGATCGCCACTTGGATTCGAGGTGAGCCGCCCGAGCACGTGCGGGGCGCCATCGGGAAGAAGTACTTGAGGTTGATCTGGTGGTCGAGCGCCCCGATCTTGAAGCCGGGGGGCGTGTTCCTAAACGCGACGCCGATCCCTGCGGGATAAGCCATCGTGGTGACGACCGAGATCGTATCGTTCGTCGGATTCTGCGGATCCTGGTCGTCCAACATCGCGAACAGGAGCTCGAACTTGTGGCCAAGCCCCGGAAGCTCCTCCTGCGTACTTTCCGGATTGCTCAAGGGCCCCAGATCGGTAGTGGCCAAGACGAGCTTTCCGATCCAATCGGGAATTTCGTTGTCCTCCGCTTGCCCAGCCGGCATCATGGCCAGCAGAATCAGCAGAGCGAGCAGCGGGATGGCGAAGCGCGGTCGGATTGTCCTTTTCGTCTTCATCGAAGACCCCCTCACTCTCCTGCTTCCTACTGAGTCGTTGGTCCGCAGCAACCCAAAGGCCTGGGTCCCCGAACGATGCATCCACCTCCTCCCCGCGCTGGAGAGGCCGGGCTGCCGCCGGATCGCCGCATGGTAACTAGTGCTGGGTATGCAGTCAAATGAGGGGGGTTATCCCGTTGACACAACTTAGCCTAACCAGTCCGTGCTACGATTCGGCGCGATGGCAACGCTGTGGAAGTTGCTCCGGTGGGCTGGGGCCACAGTGAGCGGGCTCATGACGTTCTTTGGCGTGTCAGGTATCCAGGTGACCGACTGGTTCGGAAACCATCAGGAACTCTTGCGAACTCTATTAGTCTTTTTTGGGGCCATCGGGTTCCTTGCCTTTACAGTGGGTCCGAAGCTATATCGCCGCTCCGACTTCGCCACCAAGGCCGCGAGCCCGCGCTTTGAAGGTCGAAACGTTCACCCCGAAAGGAACGACTGGATACCGGGGCACGAAACCGACCCCGAGGGGGGACTCGTTCTGACCCTGGAGAAACGCGCATTCGGAGAGTTTGACCACCTCGTTTGCTTTGTCACGGATGAGAACGATGCGATGGCGGCGGAGCATGCCGCGACCGTAGGGATCGACAACCCGTTTCCCCCTCAGCAGGGTACGTCCATCGGCTGGCACACACTCCGTGTCCCGTACCCGGAGCGTTTCGATGATGCCTTCGATCTCCCCGTGGGTCGCCCTTGCTTCGTGTTCTGGATGGACAAGGGCTCGCCGCAATGGGTCGCTGTCTACGAGGTCACTCGTGTTGCGTAGCGGTCAATTCCTCGTAGGACAGCGCGTCGGCCTTGATGAGCGCGAGCAGCGTGTCCCGAAACAGGTAGGGGTTCTCGCGGTTATTGAACCGGAAGCTGAATTCGTCCAGGTAGGCGGGCAGGTGTTTGGCGGAAAGCTGGTGGTAGCTTCCGATGATGGACCGCTTAAGCAGAGACCACGCCGACTCCACGTTTTGAGTCCCCACGTCGCCGCGGACCCATTCCTCAGCCGAGTGATCAACCGTCTCATGGCGCGTGTTCGCGTCCGCGATCCCCTTGTAGCCCTTGTGCTGGTCCGTGTAGATCGCTGTCGCGGTCTCGGCCACAACGTCACGGAGGAAGGAATGCAGGACCCTTGTGGTGGCTTGGGTCCCGCGCTTGGTGGCGCGGAGCCTGATCCTGCCGTCTCTCTGGATCGCTCCGAGCACCATCGTCTTGTTGTCGAGAGCGCGCTGATGACCGATGCCCCGCCGCTTCCCGCCGACGTAGGTCTCGTCCGCCTCCACAATCCCGCTGAGCAATTCGACTGTGGCCTCTTTCATGGCCCATCTGATGCGGTGACACAGATACCAAGCGGTCCCGTAGGAAACTTCGAGCGTTCGCTTCAGTTGGTTCGCGCTCATGCCCTTCTTGGACTCGCACATGAGGTAGGTGGCGAGGAACCACTTCCACAGCGGAAGGTGGGAGTCGTGGAACACAGTCCCGGACTTGACCGAGAATTGGTAGCCGCATGACAGGCAATCGAACTGCTCACGCTTCCCGCGAACCTCGCCCTTCTTGTGCTTCCCGTCCTTGGTGTCGCGGCGATACCTGGTCGCTGTCTGGATTCGAGAGATACGGTCGAAACCACAGTTTGGGCAACGCACGCCGTCCGGCCAGCGGAGCCCTTCGAGGTAGGCGCGGCTCCTATCCTCATCAGCGAATTGCTCGATCAGCTTCACAAGGCTCATTGCTCCGCGATCCCTGTTCACCCTTGCGTTGTGCGCCTTGCTGGCATCCATCGTTAGGAGTCCTCCATGCCTAGAAAGCCGAAGCAGCCGCAAGAGCTGACCACGGATGAGGCCATGCGTCGGTTGTTCGGGCGGAAGGGACTAGCCGAGGCGAAACGGGCCGCGAACCCTCCCGAGAAGGGAACCGCCAGAACGCCAAAACGCAAGGTCAAGTCCACTAAGGGACAATTCTAATGACTAAGCTGTGTTGTGTCAAGTGGATAACCCCCCAAATGAGACTAGTCCCTACGCGAATACGCAAGCTGGTCAGGCCACCGCATCGTGGTGGAAGATCGAGCAGGGCCCTACTCTTGAGCCACCGGCTCGCTGGGGGCCTCCGTCTGCGGCGCCTCGACCGGGTGAA
Source organism: Actinomycetota bacterium (assembly GCA_050692195.1). Taxonomy (GTDB): domain Bacteria; phylum Actinomycetota; class UBA4738; order UBA4738; family UBA4738; genus JBOGVA01. The sequence goes on from JBOGVA010000093.1 coordinate 62,046, forward strand.
CGCCCACGCCGAACTGCCTCTGCCTGCGGGTCCAGGTGCGCTCGCCCATCTCGGGAGACTCGGCCGGACAGCTTGTCCATTCGCTCGCGCAGGTTGTCGAGGTACTTCTTGGGATCCCCCCTGGACTCCGGGTACGTCGGATGGAGCGCGATCATCAAGGCGATCTCGCGGCGTATCGCTCCCCACCGGGTAGCGGCCACGCGGTGTTTCTCGGCCCGCTCGGAGAAGCGGAGGAACGTCTGGAGGCTGGCCAGGACCGCCGCCGCCACGCTGACCATGCCGACCGTGATGGCGAAGGGAACCGAGCGTTCGTCCTGCAGGGTGGCGAAGACGCTGGTTCCGACGAACGTGGTGAACATGACCACGGGCACCCCGAGCATCACGTTGTACTTCGCCAACCTTCCGGCGATCAGGTAGTGCGTGGAGGCGCTGGCGGCGGCTCGGTTGCCCCAGTCCTGGAGGAGCTCGAGGATCGTTGCGGTCCACGGAGACGAGTCGGTCCTTTCGGGCAAGTCGATGCGCTCCTCGGTTGCAGTGGTCTTGGCCTCATCCATGGCTCCCCCTAATGGCGCGACATGCCGAGCGTTTTCCCTGAGGCTTGAATTGTCAATACCGGACTTCGGGGGTTCTTGGCGGCCCCCGGCAGACTCACGGAAGGGGCTGCTCGCGCGAAGAGACGAACAGGCCGTACAGCAGCGCCAGCGAGAAGGCCAGGGCCACAGCCGAGAAAAGCCACCACATCAGGCTCGACTGGTTGACCGATAACCCGAACGCGGCGTTCAACAGGACCACGGCCGTAGAGACCGCGGTCATGAACGCGAACGTCCACGACCACCACCACAGCTCCTCGATGCGGTGAGCCACCAGCACCATGAGCATGGCCAGGGCGACCGCATGTACGCCGAACAGGCGCAGCCACGCGTATTCCTGGCTCTGTGGCTGGTCGAACAGTGTGACCAGGACGAATCGGGGGGCCACGGCGATGGCCAACCCTGCAAAGCCCCATACGGCTGCCTGCAGGTAGAGCGTCCGCCTCAACGCGTTCACGGCTTCGGTACAATACCTGCGCTTCACCGGAGCGCGGAGCCCCAGTGCCCGCGCTCCTTTTCGGAGGTCGTTTCCTCGCGCGAACCATGCCCGTAGGAAGGAAGGATGGCTCAAGGTCCACGCGTAGCGATCATCGGACTGGACTGCGGGACACCACAGCTCCTGTTCGAGCAGCTCGCCGACGAGATCCCCAACATCAGCGAGCTGATGGGGCGCGGGATGCACGGGGAGCTGGCCAGCGTAGTCCCTCCCATCACCATCCCGGCGTGGGCCTGCGCCATGTCGGGGAAGACTCCCGGACAGCTCGGCGTGTACGGCATGCGCAACCGCAAGGACAACAGCTACGAGGGACTCTCCCTGGCCACCAGCGGCGCGATCAATGAGCCACAGGTATGGGACCTGCTAGGGCGCCGAGGCATGAAGTCCCTCCTCATCGGGGTTCCGCCGGGGTACCCGCCCAGGCCGATCGAGGGCTGGCGCGTCTCGTGCTTCCTGACCCCGCCCTCGGCCAAGAGCTTCACCTACCCCGAGGAGCTCCGGGCCGAGATCGATGAGGAGCTGGGCGGCAAGGACTACATCTTCGACATACCGAAGTATCGGGAGAAGGGCGAGGAGGTCGTGCTGGAGCAGGTCTTCGCCATGACCGAACGCAGGTTCAAGGTGGCCCGCCGGCTGGTGAGGACCAAGCCGTGGGACTTCTTCATGCTCGTCGAGATGGGGCCGGATCGCCTGCACCACGTCTTCTGGCAGCACTTCGACCCCCAGCACCCGAAGCACGAGCCCGGCAACAAGTTCGAGACGGCATTCCAGGACTACTACAGGTACCTGGACAAGGAGGTCGGCTCCCTCCTTGGTGCGCTTCCGGATGATGCCGTGGTCGTCCTGATGTCAGACCACGGAGCCAGGCGCATGGTGGGTGGCGTGTGCTTCAACGAATGGCTGTCGGCCGAAGGCTATCTTCGGTTCACGAAAGAGTTGGGCGAGCCGACGGCTATCTCCCGGGCCCCGGTCGACTGGGGCAACACGGTGGCCTGGGGGGACGGAGGCTACTACGGCCGGCTGTTCCTGAACGTCAAGGGGCGGGAGCCCGACGGAGTGGTGGAGCCGTCCCGCTACGACGAGGTCCGCGACGAGCTGGCGCAGAAGCTAGAGTCGATGGACGGTCCGGAGGGCGGGAGGCTCGGGACCAAGGTGTTCAGGCCCCAGGACGTCTACCCCGAGGTCCGCGGCGTCGCGCCCGACCTCATCGTGTATTTCGGAGATCTGGAGTGGCGCTCGGTCGGGCAGGTGGGGACGGGGGAGATCTTCACCTACGAGAACGACACGGGCCCGGACGGGGCGAACCACGATCCGATGGGAGTGTTCGCCGTCACCGGCGTTCCCGGGCAAGGGACCGGGCGCCGGGAGGGCCTGCGGCTCGTCGACGTGGGGCCCTCGATCCTTTCGCTGTACGGCCTGGGGGCCCCCGAAGGGGCTCAGGGAAGGAGCTTCCTGTGACGTATCAACCAGAGCAGAAGGGCTTCACGGTGTGGTTCACGGGCTTGTCGGGAGCGGGCAAGTCCACCTTGGGCGAGATGCTCTTCCACGAGCTGAAGAAGCGAGACACGAAGGTCGAGATGCTCGACGGCGACATCGTCCGCACGAACCTCTCCAAGGGCCTCGGGTACTCCAAGGAGGACCGGGACACGAACATCCTGCGGATCGGGTTCGTCGCCCAGCTCCTCACCCGGAACGGGGTGGCGGTGATCGTCTCGGCCATCTCTCCGTACAGGGAGGCTCGCAACCAGGTCCGGTGGATGATCGGGGACTTCGTTGAGGTGTTCGTCCACGCGACGGTGGAGGAGTGCGCCCGGCGGGACGTGAAGGGTCTGTATGCGAAGGCAATCGCCGGTGAGATCAAGGGGTTCACGGGGGTGGACGACCCTTACGAGCCCCCCTCCAGTCCGGAGCTCTACCTCCACACGATGGAGGAGGCTCCCGAGGAGTCGCTTCAGCACGTGTTGGACAAGCTCCACGAGCTGGGATACATCGAGGAGAACTCCCGGCTCCATGTCCCCGACCACCTGTAGCCGGCTCGGCTCGGCCGTCGACGGGACGCGCTCCTCCTGCTACCGTTCAGCCATGCACGTTCCGAACGCCTGCCCTTCCCGGGCGGGCGTTCCTCGCATCTAGAGGGGACCCCGGGAGGCTGAACGTGGACATCGAGATCGGCATGGGCAAGACGAGCAGGCGGGCCTACGGCTTCGACGAGGTGGCAATCGTCCCCTCGCGAAGGACGCGGGACCCCGACGACGTGGACATCTCCTGGGAGATCGATGCCTGGACCTTCGACCTTCCGCTCATGGCCTCGGCCATGGACGGGGTGGTGTCACCGGCCACGGCCACCGAGATCGGAACGCTGGGCGGCCTGGCCGTCCTGAACCTCGAAGGCCTCCAGACGCGATACGAGGACCCGGAACCCGTCCTGGACGAGATCGCGGCGCTCCCGGACGACAAGGCAACCCGACGGATGCAGGAGATCTACAGGGAGCCCGTCAAGGAGGAGCTCATCTCCCGCCGGATCCGCGAGATCAAGCAGGCCGGGGTCATCACCGCGGCGTCGCTTACTCCCCAGCGGGTCGGCAAGTACGCGCCCCTGGTCCTCGAGGCCGAGCTGGACATACTGGTGATCCAGGGGACCGTGGTCTCCGCCGAGCACGTCTCCACACGCACCGAACCGCTCAACCTCAAGGAGTTCATCGCGTCCTTCGACCTCCCGGTGATCGTCGGGGGCTGCGCCTCCTATCAGACCGCGCTCCATCTCATGCGGACCGGGGCGGTCGGCGTGCTAGTCGGAGTGGGGCCCGGCGCGGCCTGCACCACCCGCGGTGTGCTGGGGGTGGGAGTGCCCCAGGCGACGGCCATCGCCGACGCGGCCGGGGCTCGCATGGAGCATCTCCGGGAGACGGGGCGGTACGTTCACGTGATCGCCGACGGTGGGATGCGCAGCGGAGGCGACATCGCCAAGGCCATCGCGTGCGGGGCCGATGCCGTCATGATCGGCTCCCCTCTGGCCAGGGCGGAGGAGGCGCCGGGGCGAGGGTTCCACTGGGGCATGGCCACGTTTCACCCGGACCTGCCGCGAGGAGCGCGCGTGAAGACCAGCCGGATCGGGTCGCTCAGGGAGATCCTGGTGGGCCCGGCGCACGAGAACGACGGCACGCTGAACCTGTTCGGAGCCCTCAGGACCTCGATGGCCACGACCGGCTACGCCACGATCAAGGAGTTCCAGAAGGCGGAGGTCGTGGTGGCCCCGGCGATCAAGACCGAGGGAAAGGCGCTCCAGCATCAGCAAGGGGTGGGTGCGACCTGAGCGACCCTCGTCCCGTGCTCGTCGTCGACTTCGGGGCCCAGTACGCGCAGCTCATCGCGCGACGCGTCCGTGAGTGCCATGTCTACTCGGAGATCGTGCCCTTCGACACCCCTGTGTCGGAGCTGGAGGCGAGGCGCCCGGCCGGGTTGATCCTGTCTGGAGGGCCCGCCTCCGTGTACGAGCCAGGAGCCCCCTCCGTGGATCCGGGAGTGTTCGAGCTCGGCGCCCCCGTTCTCGGCATCTGCTATGGGCAGCAGGCCATGGCTCAAGGTTTGGGAGGCCGGGTCGAGCCGACGGGGCTGCGGGAGTACGGGCGCACGGCCCTTTCCGTCCAGGACCCGGGGGTGCTCCTGTCGGACCTGCTGCCCGAGGAGACCGTGTGGATGAGCCACGCCGACACGGTGACGGCGGCACCTCCCGGCTTCACCGTGACCGCCCGAACATCTTCGAACCCGGTGGCGGCCATGGAGGATGCGGGGCGAGGCCTGTTCGGTGTCCAGTTCCACCCGGAGGTCCACCACACCCCGCGGGGTCTGGACATCATGAAGCGCTTCCTCTACGAGGCCTGCGGTCTCCTGCCCGAGTGGACGCCCGCCAACGTCATCGAGCGAGCCGTGGAGAGGGTTCGCCTTCAGGTCGGCGACGGACAGGTGGTGTGTGCCCTGTCGGGCGGGGTCGATTCCGCCGTGGCCGCGCTGCTCGTCCACAAGGCCGTGGGGAAGAACCTGACCTGCGTCTTCGTCGACACCGGGCTGCTTCGGGCAGGAGAGGCCGAGCAGGTGGTGGAGACGTTCGGCGAGCACTTCCACGTTCCCCTGATCCATGTGGACCGAACGGAGCTGTTCCTGTCGCGGCTCGCCGGCGTGATCGATCCCGAGCGGAAGCGGCAGATCATCGGCGAGCAGTTCATCCGGGTGTTCGAGGACATCGCGCGCGCCGAGGGGCGAGAGGCGCGGTTCCTGGTCCAGGGCACGCTGTACCCGGACGTCATCGAGTCGGGCTCGCGGACGGCGGCGAGGATCAAGAGCCACCACAACGTCGGGGGTTTGCCCGAGGACATGGGCCTGGAGCTGGTCGAGCCCCTGCGCGACCTGTTCAAGGACGAGGTCCGCCAGGTGGGGGAGGAGCTGGGCCTGCGAGAGGAGATCGTGTGGCGCCAGCCGTTCCCCGGCCCCGGTCTGGCGGTGAGGATCGTGGGCCAGGTCACCTGGGAGCGCCTGGAGGCGGTCAGAGGTGCCGACCGGATCGTCCAGGAGGAGATCCGGCGGGCCGGCCTCGCCGGGGAGCTATGGCAAGCGTTCGCCCTGCTGCTATCCGTGCAGAGCGTCGGCGTGATGGGCGACGGCAGGACCTACGAGAACCCCATCGTGATCCGCGCGGTGACCAGCGAGGACGCCATGACCGCGGACTGGGCTCGTCTCCCGCATGAGGTGCTCGAGCGGATGGCTTCCCGCATCGTGGCCGAGGTCCCCGGGGTCAACCGGGTGGCCTACGACATCTCCTCCAAGCCCCCCGCCACCATCGAGTGGGAATAATCCGCCCACCTACAATCAGAGCCGTGGCGACCGAGCGAGCTGAACCGCAGGTCCTGGCCGGCCTGAACCCGATCCAGAAGGAGGCAGTCCTCCACACCGAGGGGCCGGTCCTGATCGTGGCCGGAGCGGGATCGGGCAAGACGCGAGCCCTCACCCACCGGATGGCCTACCTCATCCGGGAAAAGGGCGTCAGCCCCTACGAGATCCTGGCCATCACCTTCACCAACAAGGCCGCGCAAGAGATGGCGGACCGGGTGGAGGGCCTGCTCGGGACCCGGATCGCGAAGGGCATGTGGATCATGACGTTCCACGCCGCCTGCGTCCGGATCCTGCGGCGCGAGCACGCGCACGTCGGCATCCCCAGCCACTTCTCCATCTACGACGAGGGGGACACCGAGCGGGTCATCGCCCTGTCCCTGAAACAGCTGAACATCGACCCCAAGCGATACCCGCCTCGCGCGGTGGCCGCCGTGATCGGGCGGGCCAAGGACAACCTGATCAGTCCGGCTGAGTTCGCCGCCGATGCCGCCACCTACTACGAGCGGACCATCGCCGACGTGTACGCCGCGTATCAGGCGCGGCTCCGGGGGGCCGGCGCCCTCGACTTCGACGACATCATCATGGAGACGGTCCGCCTGTTCCGAGGGCATCCCGAGGTCCTCGAGCACTATCAGGAGCGGTTCCGCTACGTCCTCATCGACGAGTACCAGGACACGAACCGGGCCCAGTACCATCTGGTGAACCTCTTGGCAGCCAAGCACCGGAACATCTGCGTGGTCGGGGATGCCGACCAGGGCGTGTACTCGTGGCGGGGCGCCACCATCAAGAACCTGCTGGACTTCGAGCACGATTACCCGGACTCCGCCATCTTCGTAATGGAGCAGAACTACCGTTCGACTCAGAGCATCCTGGAGCTGGCCAACGCGCTCATCGAGCACAACGTCCAGCGAAAGCCCAAGTCGCTATGGACGGAGTCCGAGCAGGGGGAGCTGGCAATTCGCTATCGCGCCGAGAACGAGCACGACGAGGCGTGGTTCCTGGCGAACGAGGTGGAGCGACTGGTCCAGGAGGAGGGCTACCGGTATGGAGACATCGCGGTGTTCTACCGGACCAACGCCCAGTCCCGCGTGATCGAGGAGGTCCTGTCTCAGGCCGGCATCGCCTACAAGGTGGTTGGAGGGGTTCGCTTCTACCAGCGGAAGGAGATCAAGGACGTGTTCGCCTATCTCCGCGCGGTGGTGAACCCGGGCGATCTGGTCAGCCTCCGGCGGATCATCAACACACCGAAGCGAGGGGTGGGGGATGCCACCGTGGCAGCGCTGGAGGGATTCGCCGCCCAGGAGGGAATCCCGTTTCTGGAGGCGGCCCGAAGAGTGGACGACATCTCCCTGCTCGGGCAGCGGGCCAAGGGAGCGGTCCACGGGTTCGTCGGCGTGATCGACGCCCTGGCCTCACTCGTGGCCGACCGAACCGGTCCGGCTCGCATGGTGGAGGCTGCCTACACGGAGTCCGGGTATCTGGCCGAGCTGGAGTCCGAACGGACGGTCGAGTCGATGGGCCGGGTGGAGAACCTCAAGGAGCTGGTGGGGGTGGCCCTGGAGTTCCAGCAGCGGAATCCGGATGGAACCCTGGCCGACTTCCTGGAACAGGTGGCGTTGCTCACGGAGCAGGACGAGTACGACGAGGACGACCCGGCCATCACGCTGATGACGCTGCACAACGCCAAGGGCCTGGAGTTCGACGTTGTGTTCATGGTCGGCATGGAGGACGGAGTCTTCCCACACTACCGGTCGATGGGGGACCCCGCCGAGCTGGAGGAGGAACGGCGCCTGGCCTACGTGGGGATCACCAGGGCCCGGCGACGCCTGTATCTGACCCACGCGTGGAGCCGTTCGCTGTTCGGCGGCTCCAACTACAATCCCCCGTCTCGATTTCTGGGCGAGGTACCGAAGGACCTGGTGCGAAGCCAGGAGGTCGACGGGGCACACGGCCCCGGTCGAGGGGCAGAAGGCCTCGGCCACGAGCCGGTCGATGTCTCCGCCGGAGATACGGTGTTCCACGACAAGTGGGGGGAGGGTGTTGTGGTCTCCGTCTCCGGTGCCGGCCAGCGAGCCGAAGCGACCATCGCCTTCGAGGAGGTCGGGGAGAAACGGCTCCTCCTGGCCTACGCGCCGTTGGCCAGGCGCTGATCCCGCAGTTTGGGGGAGGCCCGTTGATAGACTGCATCGTGGCCTCCACGGGCGACGACTCAGCACTGGATCCCCCCGCAGAGACTGCTCCGAATCCGACGAAGGCCGTCGAGTCCGAATCCAAAGCTCCCGCGGCGGGCGCGACGGTCTTTCCTCACACTGGGTCGTCGCCGGATGGGTCGCGCGGAGAGGACGCCCTCCCTTGGGGAAAGGCGGTCGTGAGAGCGGCTCAGGGGTTCGAAGGCCCGAGCGGAAAGGCCATGCGCCACAGCGCTTTTCAGCGGAAGCAGATCCGGAGGCCTCTGTGGGCCAGGCGCCCCGTCGGCCTGGTGGAATTCAGCCCTTCCGTCCCCCGAGGCCGCCGCCCCACCTCGATCCGAGGCCTCAAGCGAAGGGCGCGCATCCTCAAGCTCGGCTTGCTCGCGGCCGTCGTCGTGGTCCTGGGGGGTGGCGTGGCGCTGGCCGACGCGTATTACCAATCCTTCCGCGTCTACCACGACGTGAAGGGAGTCATCCCGCGCCTCGCATCGGCTACGGACGACCTCGCAGAGGGCAAGCTGCCTCCCGGCGACGAGCTGGACGCCGCCTCGAGGATGGCGGACACGGCCCGGCATCGCATGGACGACGCCCGGTTCACGTTCCGCCTGTCGAGCGTCATTCCGTTCTTCGGCCGCCCGGTGCGAGCGGTGCAGCACGGCGTGGCGGCAGCGGAGCAGGAGGCCCGCGCCGCCGCCCTGATGAGCGACATCGTTCTGGACGCATTGGGCGACTCCGCCCTTCCGGAGGGCGGAGACGCTTCGACGCCGCGGGACCCGCCGCTCTTCCGGAGGGGGAGGGTCAACGTGAGGCTCATGGCCAGCCTGACGGGACGCCTGGAGGCCCTGGTCGGTCACCTCCGGGCGGGGGACCGTGAGATTCGGGCCATTCCCTCCCTGCCGTTCCTCGGTCACCTCGACCGTCTGAAGGCCGATGCCCTGGAGGAGTCTGCCAAGGCCATCAGGATGGGAGAAGAGGCGCTGGCGGGAGTCCGGCTGCTCCCATCCTTCCTGGGGGCTACCGGGGACAGGACATACCTGCTGGCTCTGCAGGATGGCTCGCGACAACGGGCCACCG
>JBOGVA010000094.1:0-9894 GCA_050692195.1 Actinomycetota bacterium
TGGCCGGCCCGGCCCGGGAGCGTCTCTATCGGGGAGAGATCGAACGGTTCCCTGAGGAGGTGCGGGAGACCTTCAGCACGCTGCTGCGACTCCTGCCCCGGATGATCGAGTGGCTCTTCCAGAGGTATCTCGAGCAGCGAACCTTCGCCATGATCGTGGAGGGGTTCGAGGAGTTCTTTGCCTCCCGAGGGCTGGGTCCTCCCCCGCAGCCGACGGCACCGCCCGCCGTGGTCTTCGTCGACCTGTCGGGGTACACGCGGCTGACTGAAGAGCGCGGAGACGAGGTGGCCGTAGGGTTCGCGTCGACCCTCCAGCGAGAAGCGGAGGCCGCGGCGGCGGCGAACGATGGGCGGCTGGTGAAGCTCCTGGGCGACGGGGCCATGCTGCGGTTCCCCGATGCAGAGCGAGGGTTGAAGGCCGCTCTGGCCCTGGTTCGGGCCCTGGGGGTCGACGGCGGCCTCCCCGCCCATGCGGGGGTCCACGCCGGTCCCGTGATCGAACGGGACCTCGATCTGTTCGGGCGTACGGTGAACCTGGCCTCCCGCCTCGCCGATGCGGCCGGGCCGGGGGAGGTACTGGTCAGCGAGGCAGTACGGGATGCCGTCGACAGCCTGTCGGTGAGGTTCGAGCGGGCCGACGGGACCGTGTTGAAGGGGATCACCGAGCCGGTCCCGCTGTTCCGCACAGTGGTCGATCCAGGTCCGTGAGAGTCGAAGGCTATTCCGCCGGGGAAGACGGAGGGCGCACCGAAACTCATCGGCGCAGGCTGAGGCCTCTCGGCTCGGTCGATACGGCCATCGCTGCGCAGATTCCTCGCGCGGTAGGCTAACCAGCTCTGGCCCTCGATCCCGAGGAGGACGGCATGCCATCGAGACCGACCCACTTCGAGATTCCGGTTGACGACCCGGACCGGGCGGAGAGGTTCTACGCCTCCGTCTTCGGCTGGACCTTCCAGAGGTACCCGGACGCACCCCAGTACTACGGGATGGCCACCACGGGTGATACCGAACCCGGCATCAACGGAGCGCTCTTCCAGCGCAGGAGCGATTCCGAGACCACGCTCACCATGAGCGTCGACTCGATCGAGGAAGCCGCGGCGAGCATCGTCGCCGCGGGCGGCAAGATCGTCCAGGACAAGACCCCCATCCCGAGCATGGGCTGGTTCGCGACCTGTGAGGATACCGAAGGCAACAAGTTCGGCCTCTTCACGAACGATCCGAACGCCGCGTAGCGCTCCACGCGATCCACGCGTTCCTCTCTCGAGTATCGACGTGTACGAAGCGCGTGGGGAAGGACGGACCAACGAGGGGTCAGTCCCGCCGCACGGTCCGCCTAGCGCAGGCTGGCGGCCACGCCCAGGAACCGGCCGTAGCGCTGCACCGCAGCGTCGAGCGCCCTGATCTCGGCGGGCTCGAGCGGGCGATGGAGGATCGTCTCAACGGCCACCGAGCCCTTCGGCGGGTCGTGCCGCCAGAGGCCGATGAGCCGCCCGTCGAGGAGGATCGCATTGTGGAAGATGCGCCGGTCCTTGACCAACAGGCCCGGCGTGACCGGCGCCACCACGTGCCTGCTCTCGCTGTAGGACATGATGATCTCGTCGAAGCCCTGCACCAGATCCACGCGGGGCCGCGGCTCCTTCCGCATCACGGACGACGAACCGAACCAGTAGGTGCGCCCGTCGATCTCTTCGTGCTCCAACCCCGACTTGATCATCTCGACGCCCCTCTTGCATTCGGCAGCGGTGAGGCTGGACCATCGCGAGTAGTCCTTGAGGGTGGCTGGTCCCCGTGAGGTGAAGTACCGCCTGGTGAGCTCGGCCAGTGCCTCGTCGTGGTCGAGCGTTATGGCGTTCGGCGCACGTTCCTCGAGCAATGCGTACGTGTGCTGTCTGCCCCGCTTCGCTCCGCTGACCACGATGGCGTCCAGCTCCGCCCGCATGATGATGTAGGCCAGCCGGGGACCGGATGCCACGATTCCCGCGCGTTCCAGGATGGCCGCGAGCTCCTTCCGCGTCAGATGCTCGCCATTCCCCAACGCCTTCCCCAGCACGGCGTTCGTCCTCGCGGCGAGTTCCTCGTCGATGCCGTGCTGTCGGTTGCTGGAGGCGTTCAGCGCCCGCACTCGCGGAGCGGTCGCCGTAAGGAGCCATCGGATGTCCCGAGCCAGGGCGAAATGCCACGTTGGCCGCAGAAAGTGGCTTCGCAGGATCGTCCCCTCGTCGAACGCACGAGCCATCGCCTGGTGGTCGACGCCGTTCGCCCGCTGCGCCACCGACCACTTCGCGTACGGGAACTCCTGCGCCTGAAGGGCCCCAAGCCAGCCGACTACCTCTTCGGGCGTGTCGAACGGCTTCCCCCAGAGGCGCTGGTTCCCCATCCGGGAGCGAGCTATCCGATCAGCGCTCACCCATGTCCCTCGGGCCCAGGGGACTCCGGACCAGTTCGCGTCCATCCGAGCCAGTCCGTGATGCCTGTGGCCACCTGGCGAATTGGCCGGTCGTTCGGAACGCCAGATCCTCGATGCCGGTCCCGGTGGACGCCGCCAGCTGCGCGGCAGCCTCGGGGAGGTCATCACGGCGCCTCGCGGTGGTGACGCTGGAACGGAGCCGCTCCTCGATCTCCGCCAGGGGCACAGTCAACCGCACCACCTTGAGCGGCATCCGAAGTTCTGCCCTGATACCGTCCAGCTCCGACCGATCACGAATGGCTCCGGCCAGGATGAAAAACCGGACATCCGAGGCGACATAGTTGCGGACGAGGGCGGAGAGGTTCGCCAGCATCATTCGGTACGCCGACTTCTCGTCCGCGTTTCCGGTGTCGAACCACATCACATAGTCGAAATCCAGGAGGGCGTAGGGAAGGCCCCGCTTCTCGAGCACGTCGGCGATCTCCTCGGCGACCGAGGTCTTCCCGGAACCGAACACACCGGTGACGAGTACAGCTCTTGGCTCGCGTCGATCCATGGTCCGCTACGGTAGCTCGAAGGCGGTGACCCCTCGACGGCTCGGAACAGCGGCACCCCCTCCACCCTGTCCTGGCCAGTGACCGAACCTGAAACTCATCCGTGTCGCCCATTGTCGATGAGTTTCCGCTGGCCGACCCGTCTTTCCTTCAGAAGGAGACGAAAGGAGACCCGCGGTTGGCCGCTCCCGATCAGTCGCGGACGACACGAGTGCCTGCGCATCCACCGCCTTCCGAGCCGAGCACGATCGTCCTGGTCATCAAAAGTCCGCTCGACCGCGTCGACATCACGAGGCTCAGCGAGCGCGTGCGCACGCTGCTACAGGAGAGCGACGCGGATCTGGTCATCTGCGACGTGGGCGGGCTCGTCGATCCGGACGCGGGCTCGGTCGATGCCTTGGCCAGGCTGCAGCTCACCGCCCGGCGGCTCGGGCGCGAGGTCCGACTCCACCAGGCGTGTGGCGAGCTACAGGAGCTGCTCGCCCTGATGGGGCTGTCCGAGGTCCTGCCGCCCTGTGCGGAGCTACCGCTCGAGCCGAGGTGGCAGGCCGAAGAGCGGGAACAGGCTCCCGGTGTCCAGGAAGAAGGTGATCCCGCTGATCCGGCCGGCTGATACCTCCAGGACCTGGAGCGACCACGGCTGCAGGCTGCCTCCGGGACCGCCGGGCTTGTACTGTCCGAACGCCGGCGAACCGTTGGCCACGGTCGGAACCAAGCGCGAGCCGCGACAGCCGATGCCGGGCCCCAGGCACCACCGACGGATGTCGAGGTGGGTCCGCAGCCACAGCTCGTAGGGTGGCATCGACCATGTGGCGTCCTCGTGGAGCAGCGAGGTGAGCGCGTCCAGGTCGTACCGCTCGAACGCGTCGACGTACCGGGCCAGGAGCGCCCGCTGGGCTTCGTCCATCGGGAGGGTCAGGTCGGTGGCCGTGATGTCGCTGGCAGCGAGTCTCGAGCGGGCCCGTTGGAGCGCGCTGTTGACCGATGCGACGGTGGTGTCGAGGAGGTCCGCGACCTCGGTTGCCTTCCAGCGCAGGACCTCCCGCAAGATCAGCACTGCTCGCTGCCGGGGCGGGAGGTGCTGCAGGGCAGCGACGAAGGCGAGACGGATCGTTTCACGCGAGACGGCCACCTCGGCTGGGTCGCCGTCGGCCGGCACGACACGGCTGTCGGGGATCGGCAAGATCCACGTGGCCTCCGATAGTGCCTCGCCGAGAGGGGCATCGGCCGTTTGCGGGGGCGCCAGATCCATGGGACGGGCCCGACGCTCTCTGCCGCTCAGCATGTCGAGGCACACGTTGGTGGCGATGCGATAGAGCCACGAGCGAAGCGCCGCTCGGCCCTCGAAACGATCGAAGCTCCGCCACGCCCGCAACAGGGTCTCCTGCACGGCGTCCTCAGCCTCGGACGCCGATCCCAGCATCCGGTAGGAGAACGCGGTCAGCTCCACCCGATGCCGTTCCAGCAGCAGCTCCAGCTCCCCCGAGCCGGGCGTCGCCGCTCTCTGGGCCGTCGAATCCCGCACGAGGACCATCATAGGCGTCGGCACGGAACCGATGAGTTACCGTGCCGCCCGCGGTCCAATCAGGGAGATCGAGGACCAGGGGGAGAAGTTGGCGCTCGAGAGCGAGAATGTCGCCGCGCCACGGGCCGGACGGCGGGAGTGGATCGGGCTCGCTGTGATCGCCCTTGGGTGCGTGCTCTACGTGATGGACCTGACCATCCTGCACCTGGCGGTGCCCGCCATCAGCGCCGATCTTCAGCCCAGCAGCGCTCAGCTGCTGTGGATCATCGACATCTACGGGTTCCTGGTCGCGGGATCGCTGATCACGATGGGCACCCTGGGCGACCGGATCGGCCGCCGCCGGCTGCTCATGATCGGCGCCGCCGCCTTCGGCGTCGCATCCGTGCTTGCCGCGTTCTCGACCAGCGCCGAGATGCTCATCGCCACCAGGGCCCTGCTCGGCATCGCCGGGGCGACCCTGGCGCCGTCGACCCTGTCCCTGATCCGCAACATGTTCCTCGACCCGCAGCAGCGCACGGTCGCCATCAGTATCTGGATCACCAGCTTCTCGGTCGGCGCGGCGATCGGCCCGCTGCTGGGCGGGTTGGTGCTGGAGTTCTTCTGGTGGGGCGCAGCGTTCCTGCTGGCCGTGCCGGTGATGGCGCTGTTGCTCGTGCTCGGCCCCAAGTTCCTCCCGGAGTACCGGGATCCGGAGGCCGGTCGGCCGGACCTGCCCAGCGCGGCCCTGTCCCTGGCCGCCGTGCTGGCGGTGATCTTCGGCCTCAAGCAGATCGCTCAGGATGGCCTGTCCTGGCTGCCCGCGCTGTTCATCCTGGCCGGTCTCGTCCTCGGCGGCGTGTTCCTGCGCAGGCAAGTGACCCTGGCCGATCCGTTCATCGACCTCCGGCTCTTCCTGACGCCGGCCTTCACCGCCTCACTGGTGACCTACGGGTTCGGCATCTTCCTCGTGTTCGGAGGCTTTCTCTTCCTTCCGCAATACCTTCAGTTGGTGCTCGGCCTGTCGCCGCTCGAGGCGGGCCTGTGGACGCTGCCGTGGGCCCTGGCGTTCATCGTCGGCTCCAATCTGACGCCGGTGATCGCCCGCCGGGTCCGTCCCGCGTTCGTGATGGCGGGAGGTCTGGCGCTCGCGGCGGTGGGCTTCCTGGTGTTCACCCAGGTCGACGCGGCCTCCGGATTCCCCGTCATCGTGACCGGGTCCGTCTTCTTCTCGCTGGGCACCGCTCCGGTGTTCACCTTGACGAACGACCTGATCATCGGGTCCGCCCCGCCTGAAAGGGCCGGGGCGGCGGCGGGACTTTCGGAGACCTCCGCCGAGTTCGGCGGTGCGCTCGGGATCGCCATCTTCGGCAGCATCGGGGTTGCCATCTATCGCGGCGGAATCGCCGAGGGCATCCCGCCCGGTGTCTCTCCCGAGGCGGCTGCGATCGCACGGGACACGCTCGGCGGCGCCATCGAGGTGGCCGGGCGCCTTCCGGATCAGGTCGGTCCCGCGCTCATCGATGCCGCTCGCGAGGCGTTCACCCGAGGACTGCACATTGCGGCGGCCATCAGCGTGGTCGGCACGATCGCCCTCGCGATGTTTGTGGCGCTCGTGCTCCGGCAAGTGCGGGGGAGCTCCGAGTCCGAAGATCAATCGGACCTCGAGCCCGATGGAGTCGCCTGAGCGGCCCAGCCCCGGACACGGTCGCGGAGCCCGCTCCCGTGGAGTCATGAGGAAACGGTGGCCGAGGAGAGATCCCCGCGAGACGAACGCCTACTGTGAGGCTCGCTGCGGGGGGAAGCCTTCAACGACGTCCATGATGTGTGTCCGGTGTTCCATTACGTCCTCGCCCACGGCTTCCAGACAAGTTGCGTAGCGGCTCCCGGTCCGCCAAGCCTCGAGCGCCTCGCGACTGTCCCAGCGCGTGGGAGACCAGAAGAGTCCGGGGGATTCGAGGTCCCGCCTTGCATCGCGGTTGTTCCCAGGCGCGCCGACAGCGTAGCCTGCACAACCGCGATGGGTGGCGAAAGTCAGATCGGACCTGGGCACGCGGGTCGCCACCTCGGCCGCACCCGCTGGATCGTCGACGGGATGAACGTGATCGGCTCGCGCCCGAACCGTTGGTGGAACGACCCGGACGGTGCGATACGGAGGCTCGTCGAGGACTTTGACGGATACGGGTCCCAGACGGGGGAAGAGATCACCGTCGTCTTCGATCGTCGCCCTATTGACCTGTCGGCCGGACGCCATGGGTCGGTCACTGTAGCCTTCGCCTCCAGGCGGGAGCGCAATGCCGCCGACCACGAGATCGTCCGGATGGTGGCCCAGGATCCTGCTCCCTCATCTCTCACGGTCGTGACGTCCGATGCGGCTCTCGCCGACCAGGTCCGGGGTCTCGGAGCCCAGGTAAGTTCGTCGGGATCGTTCCGGCGCCTCATTGACAAAACCCTCGACTGACCACCTGGACGACTTCGCTTGTTCGATTCGCTACAGGATTCACGTCCGAGCGACGCAACAGTCGGGATCCGTGGCCATCTGGCGGCGCGGTTCCCGGAACCGAAGAACGATCGCGATCGTCGTCATGCCGACCAGGAGGGCCAGCGTGTTCGGGACGATGAGAGCGGCGTTCCGCAGGGCGATTCCGTAGGCGATCCACAAGGTGAACCCGACGACGATGACCGCCAGGTAACCGATCGAGACGGCGCGTGATGATCGAAGGCGCAATATTCGACGAATCTGGAGCACCGGCGACAACGCCATGATCACGCCCCAGCTTGCCGCGACGACTCCGAGCGCGGTCTCGCTCACCGGACACCTCCTGTCCCGTCGACACCCAGTGCGCTCGGTGGAGGTGCCGCGCTCGCTGCCGGACCGCAGGAGGAGCGCTCGCGCGACGAGCCCAGTCTAGCAGCGTCGTGTGCCGGCCCCGTCCCCTCGAGCCGAGCCGGCGCTACCCCGTCCCGTCACGTGGGGAGCGGATGCTCGGGCGCGCGCCATTCGCGCTACTGGGCGAACCGCCGGCACGTGAGGGTTAGGAAGGGACACGAACGATGAAGGCGCGACGCATCGCCTGAGCGACCTCCAAGACTGTCTCGTTCGAGCCTGCGACACAGATTCACCCCGCCCGGCTTGCCCCTCTCGTCCATTCCTGCCACCCTCTCCCCGTTCGAGCCCGAAGGAGGCGGAATTGGACCTGCTGCGACGGATCGACGAGCTCATCGATGGCCGGCATCTGCTGGGTCACTCGTTCTACCGAAAGTGGGTGGCCGGCACGCTGCCGATGGGGGCCCTGCGCGAGTACGCGCGTCAGTACTACGCGTTCGAGTCAACGTTCCCGCGTATCCTCTCCGCTCTACACTCCCGATCCGAGCGGCCGGACGTGCGGAGCGCCCTGCTCGAGAACCTGTGGGACGAGGAGCATGGGGAGGCGAACCACGCCGAGCTGTGGCTCCGATTCGCCGAAGGGCTCGGCGTGGATCGGGAGGAAGTCCGGGAGGCGGAGCGCAACGACGCCACCGATCGACTCGTCGAGACCTACCTGAGCGCGGCCCGTGAGGCGCCCGTCGTGGCCGGCGTTGCCGCCGTCTACGCGTACGAGTCCCAGGTTCCTCAGGTGGCCCGGGCGAAGATGGACGGTCTGAGGCAGCGGTACGGGATCGACGACGGCCGCACCCTCGGCTTCTTCGAGACCCACGCCGTCCTCGACGTGGACCACTCCGAGGCCGAGCGTGGCATCATCGGCGAGCTGGGACCCTCCGAAGCGGACGCCGTGATCGAGAGCACGACCGCCGCCCTCGACGCATGGTGGGAGTTCCTGGACGCGGTCGACCAGGACTGAGGGGCTCGCCTCTGGACGGACAGGCCGAGACCGGGCCGCTTCAGCCGGGCAGCGCCGTCCGGGTCAGCCTCATCAAGCGACGTCCCCCCAACGTGGAGTACCCGGCGGTCGTGATCTTCGACGACGGCACACACGTCGTCGTGCAGGGGACGTGGTCGGAGGAGGAACCTCGCGACCTTGGGTTCGTGCGCTTCGAACCGGGTGACGTCTTCACCGAGCACTACTGGCGCGACCGCTGGTATTCCATCAAGGAAGTACGCGGCGGGACCGGCGAGTTGAAGGGCTGGTACTGCGACGTGGCTCGGCCCGTCCGCCTCCAGGAGGGGCTGCTCGTGTCGGAGGACCTGGACCTCGATCTGTGGGCATCCGCCGACGGGCGGACGATCCTTCGCCTCGACGAGGATGACTTCGCCGAGAGCGCCCTGGCCGACAGCGATCCCGTTGCCGCCGCCGAAGCCCGCCGGGCGCTCGACGAACTGGAACGGCTGGCCCATCACGCCTTCAGTGGGGTCGTGGACTGAGCGGTTCGCCACGAGCAACTGCGCCCGTCGGGCTCACCGCGCGGGCAGTGCTTCTTCCGTCTCCGGGTCATGACGGACGGGAGCCGGAGCCGATCCCAGGATCGGGCGGAGGCGGGTGAGGACGAGCCCGGCCACAACCAGGAGCGCACCCACGACCTGCTCCGGGCGCAGAGGTTCGCGGAGGACCACGACGGCCAGGCCCCCGCCCAGGACGGGAACCAGGAACCCATAGACCACGGTCCTGGGGATGCCGCGCCGTCGAATCGCCCAGTTCCACAGGCCATAGGCGAGATAGACAGGGCCGACGATCGCGAAGATGAGGATGGTCCAGGCCGGGGCGCCGACCGAGGTCCAATCCTGGTCAACCATGGCCGGGATGGTCACCAGGGCGATCAGCACGCCCCCGACGGCCAGCCCATAGGCCATGAGGGCGAGGGTCGGGTACCGTTCGGTGAGCGGCTGGTTGATCACCCCGTAGGCTCCGAACGAAGCGGCCGCGCCGAGTGAGAAGAGATCACCCGGCTGGGCGGCTCCGAACGCGGCCCAGAATCGAAGGAATACCGCGACGCCGAGGAACGCGACGGCCACGCCAAGCGACTCGCTCGCGGTAAGACGCTCGCGCCGAACCACGCGCATGAAGATCACCGAGAAGATGGGGTGAGTTGAGATGAGGATGGCACTGGCCAGGGCGGACGTTCGCTCCAGACCGAGGACGAACGCCATCTGATAGAGGAAGTAGCCCGTCAAGCCCGAGGCGACCAGGAGGGGAACGTCCTCGCGTCGCGGCCGCACCCGATTCCTGGACAGCGCCAGCAGGCCCACCGAGAACACGAACACGGCCGCGAACCGGATGCCTGTGAATGCGAGAGGGTCGATATCGCGCCACGCGATCTTGAACAGTGTGAAGGTGGCAGCCCACATCGCGGCCACCGACAACAGTGCGGCATCGACCGCCAGGGAGCCGTGAAGGAGGGAGGGGCCGGCGCGTTTAGCCATCACCTCCTTGGTAACCCCGGAATCTGTTGGGATCATTCCTCGAGCCGGGGGTGGGGCGCGCTCGTTGGGGGACG
>JBOGVA010000095.1:0-20230 GCA_050692195.1 Actinomycetota bacterium
GGGGTGCATGATCACCGCCTCCTCGGGCAGGGCCGCCACCCGGGACGGACTGAGGCCCCAGAGCCGCGAGTACTCCCGGACGCTGGGGAAGAACTGCTGGCGCTGGCGCTCCCGCTGAACCCGGAGCACGTAGCAGACGTTCAGCTTGGGGAGAACCTCGTCGAGGTCGTGGGACACCTGGACCCCCCAGGCCTCCGCGTCCCGCGGGATCAGGGTCGGAGGGGCGACCAGCGTGACCTCCGCACCCATCCGGGACAGGGCGTGGGCGTTCGACCGGGCCACCCGGGAGTGGAGCACGTCGCCCACGATGGCCACCCGCAGCCCGCCGAACGTGGGGAAGTGGTCGCGGATGGTGAACAGGTCGAGCAGCGCCTGGGTGGGGTGCTCGTGCGTCCCGTCGCCGGCGTTGATCACGCTGGCCTCGACCCATCGGGTCAGTGTGGTGGGCGACCCGGAGGACGAGTGCCGGATCACGATGGCGTCCGCGCCCATGGCCTCCAGGGTGAGCGCCGTGTCCTTCAGGCTCTCGCCCTTGGCCACGGAGGAGCCGCTCGTGGAGAAGTTGATCACGTCCGCCGAGAGGCGCTTGGCTGCAAGCTCGAACGAGATCCGGGTGCGGGTGGAGTCCTCGTAGAAGAGGTTCACCACGGTTCTGCCGCGGAGCGCCGGAACCTTCTTGATGACCCGGGTTCCGACCTCGCGAAAGCTCTCCGCCGTGTCAAGGATCCGGACGATGTCCTCCGGCAAGAGCTGGTTGATGGAAAGCAGATGCTTCATCATGCCGGTGCCCTTTCCCTCTCCCCCACCACGACGGCGTCCTCACCGTCGACCTCCGCCAGCCTCACCTGAACTTCTTCATCCCGCCGGGTCGGCACGTTCTTCCCCACGTAGTCCGCGCGGATCGGCAGCTCCCGATGCCCCCGGTCGACCAGGACGGCGAGCTGGATCGCCCGCGGCCTCCCGAAGTCGACCAGCGCGTCCATGGCGGCCCGGATGGTCCGGCCGGTGAACAGGACGTCGTCGACCAGGACCAGCGTCGTATCGGTGATGTCGAAGGGGATGCGGGTCTCGTGGACCTCGGGAGCCTCTGTGCGCATCCCGATGTCGTCGCGGTAGAACGTAATGTCCAGTACCCCGACCGGGACATCCACGCCCTCGATCCGCAGGATCTCGGCGGCCAGGCGCATGGCGAGGTCGTCACCCCGGGCGGCGATGCCGATCAGGGCCAGCCGCCCGGGCCCCTTGTTCCGCTCGAGGATCTCGTGGGCGATTCGGATGAGCGCCCTTCGGATCTCCCCGGGCTCGAGGAGCCGCCCCCTCTCGGCGAACGGGCTCACGTGGCCCGCCTGCCAAGAGAAACGCCCCGCACACGCTGCGGGGCGTATCGGCCGCTCAAGCGTCATCGTCTCCCTTCCCGGCCTCTCGGGACCGGACTTAAAGGGGTTGCCTACGGCACAGGATAGCGTCCGGGGCGCGGGTGTCAACGGCGCAGCTCGCCGGCGAGGCTAGCTCTCCCCTGCCTCTCGCTCTCGTTCCCGGCTCTCCTCCAACCCCCGAGCGATCCGTCCCAACACGCCGTTGATGAACCGTCCGGAGTCCTCCGTGGACAGCTCGTTCGCCGCGTCGACGGCCTCGTTGATGGCCACGGCGGCGGGGATGCCCGCCTGGATCTCGTGGCAGGCCACCCGAAGGATGGTCCTGTCCACCACCGCCATCCGATGCACGGTCCATTCCTCTGAGCTCGCCCCGAGGATCTGATCGATCTGATCGCGGCCACCCTCCACCGTTGAGACGAGCTCAGCCGTGTAGGGAGGGATCGAACGTCCAGCGCGCCGCCACTCCTCCAGCACTTCCGAAGCTGGCCGGCCGGTGACGTCGGCCTGATACAGGATGTCGATGGCGAGCCGGCGGGCCGCCCGCCTGCGCCGGTGCCCAACCGTCTCCCGGCCCCGGCGATCGAGTGCGGGACGACGGCGCATGGTTCCGCCTATTTCTCTCGCGTGAGGTATTGGCCCGAGCGCGTGTCCACTTTGATGAGCTCGCCTTCTTCCACGAACAGGGGTACCTGGACGACGAGCCCAGTCTCCAGCGTCGCGGGCTTGAGGGCTCCACTGACTCGGTCGCCCTTGACGCCGGGGTCGGTCGCGGCCACCCGGAGCGCCACCGAGGCGGGCAGCTCCACCCCGATGGCACGCCCCTGATACACGGAGACCACGGCCGTCGCGCCCTCCGTCAGGTAGCTCGCCGCCTCTCCCACCACGGCGACGGGAACATGGTGTTGCTCGTAGGAAGCCGTGTCCATGAACACGAGGTCGTTTCCGTCCCGGTACAGGTACTGCATCTCCTGGCGCTCAACGATCGCCAACCCCACGTTGACCCCGGCGTTGAAGGTCCGGTCGATCACGGCCCCGGTCGTCAGATTCCGAAGCTTGGTGCGAACGAACGCCCCTCCCTTTCCCGGCTTGACGTGCTGGAACTCGATCACCTGGTGGAGCGTGCCGTCCAGGTCCAGAGTCATGCCCCGCCGGAGGTCGTTCGTGCTGACGCTCACCCTTCCCCCCCGGCCGCGCTCATAGCACCACGAGCTCTTTCGTCGTCCGGGGAATCACCCGGCCCCCCTCGGCGGTCACCTCGACCATGTCCTCGATCCGGACCCCGCCCACGCCGTCCAGATAGATGCCCGGCTCGACCGTCACGACGGTGCCTTGGGGAAGGACGTCCTCGCTCTCCGGCCTGAGGCTCGGCCCTTCGTGGATCTCCAGACCCACTCCGTGCCCCAGGCCGTGCTTGTACTGGTCGCCGTACCCGGCGTCCCGGATCAGCTCCCGGGCGACACGATCCACCTCGTTACCGGATACCCCCGCCCTGACGGCGTCGACGCCCGCCTGTTGAGCCCGCCTGACGATCTGGTAGACCTCCCGCATCCGGGCAGGAGGCTCTCCGAACGCCACGGTTCGGGTCATGTCCGAGTGGTATCCACTCACCACGCATCCGAAGTCGATCTTCACGAGCTCGCCTCCCGATAGGGGTCGATCGGTGGGCGTGTGGTGAGGCTCGGCCGCGGACTCCCCGAAAGCCACGATGGTCTCGAAGGCCAAGCCGTCGGCCCCGGCGCGACGCATGAACGTATCGAGCTCGAGGGCAGTCTCCCTCTCCGTGATTCCGTCCACGAGCTTGGCCGTGACCGCCTCGAATGCCTCGTCCGCGATCGCCTGCGCCTGTTCCAGCAGCCCGATCTCCTCCGGTTCCTTCCGCCAGCGCATTTTCTCGACCTCGTTGTGCGTGGGGATCAGCTCGAGCCCCAGCGCATGCAGCTGGGTGTAGGCGCGATAGGTCACCCCGGCCGCCTCGAAGGCCACTCGGCCCACCCCGAGCTCCCTGCACGCCGTCCCGAAGTGCGGCGCGAACTCGCCCGAGTACAGGGTCCTTCGCAGATCGGGAACCTCATGGCTGGACTGCTCGGCATAACGGCCGTCGGTGAAGAACACGCCACCCCCGGGAGCCAGGAGCAGCTGTCCGTTGGACCCGGTGAACCCGGTGAGGTACCGGACGTTCGGAAGGCGGGTCACCAGCAGCGCTTCAGCCCCGACCTCCGCAAGCCGGGAGGAGATGCGCTCGCGCCGCCTCGCGTGGTCCACGAGCGCCGATCATACAGGGGGGGTCCAGGAGGGTAGCACTCCGCGGAGCGGATGCGGAGTATGAAGACGCTCCGAAGGAGCGTCTTCATCGAGAAGAATGGAATGGGGCGGCCCCCGGTGAGGGGGCCGCCCCGACCGGCGGCCGCTCCCCCCGTTGCGGGCGCCGGCAGCTCTGCCCAACGTGGGCCGGCAGGCCTGCCTGGAGGCTGCCTACTTGTTCTGGGCCTCACACAGGGTGAAGCTCTGGTCCCCGTACAGGAAGTCGGCGCACGAGCCGCTGATAGACACCAGCCGGTAGTTGTCGAACGAGTCACCCTCACCGACCGTGTAGACGGTCCCGTCCACCTCTACCTGCGCCATCTCCTCACCGCCCTGGATGAAGATGTCCAGCAGAACGACGGTCTTTCCACCGACGTTCGCGCTCGAACCGCCGGGCGGGGCCGGGGGCGGAGAGCCGGGCGGCGCAACGTGAGGCGCCGGACCGGACGAGCCGCCCAGCGGCTGTATGGTGCCTCCGCCCTGTGACGGGTCGAAGGGGTCGCGCCCGGTGAAGACGAGCTTCTCAGGGGCCGGTTGCTTCTGAGCAGGGCTGGGCGATGCGGGTGGCGCCACCGGCGCCGCCACAGGACCTTGGGCAGATCCCGCCGGCTCGCCCTCGTTCCCCCTCATCACGAAGAGGAAGAACACGACGGCTGCTACGACCAGGACCGAACCCAGCAGAATCAGGGCCCGTCGATCACGAGGTGACATCGGCATCTCTCAGCTCCCTGGGGCTTCGGGGTTTGAAGGCTCCGAGGCAGGAGCCTGGCCAGGCACAACGCTGGTCGGACCCGGTACAGAGCCGGGCCCTGCGCTCACGTCTGTGGTGAAGAAATTGGCGGTCAAAGAGATCTGAAGCTGAGGCAGTTGCTGGGGCCCGGGGGTAACCAGAATGGTCTCGACTTTCGAGATCCTGGGCAGCTCCTCCAGCAGGAACAGATACTGGTCAACGGCGAAGAAGCCACCGACCACGGTGATGCTCATGGGGATCACCGAGTATGTGCCACTGGCGGACGCGAGGGGTTGTCCCGGCGCGACCGTCATGAAGTCCACGCCCGCCTCGTCCGAGGACTTGTTGAGAAGCCGAATCAGCCCGGGCAGATCCGCGGTCGGCGGAACCTGCCTCTGGAGCCTCCTGAGCGTCCTTCTGTCCTTGGGAGCGTCCTTCGCAGCGGCCTGGAGACCCTGAAGCTGGACGCGCAGCGTTCCCTCCTCCTGCGCCGCCTCCTCCACCTCGCCTTGTCTGGCCCGGACCTGAGCGGCCTTCGGCGTGATCAGGCCCACGACCATCAGCAGGGCCACGACGACTCCCACCAGGCCGGCGATGAGTGCAGGCCTCCGGTTCAACGTCTCCCCCTTTGCACTGTTGCCTCGGCCGTCATGTCAAGCGTCGCCGAGAACTGGATCTGTCCCGAGCCGTCCTGCGACTTCGAAGCTGTTCCGAGCCACGGATTCACCCACCCCGTCACCTGCTCCAAGCGGCGGAGCCATTGGGCGACCGTCGGGTGGTTGAGCGCAACTCCATCGAATTGGATGGAGCCCACCAGCGCCGCTGGCGGGGTGGAGCCAGGAGGCGTAGCGGGGCCCGGCTGGGCAGCAGGCGCCGCCGGGGGCGTGAGCGTGGCGCTCATCCCGGTCAGCCACATCTGCCCCGGGATGATCTTGGAGATGTCCGCCAAAACCCCCGACCAGAGCACCTCGCTCGCCTGGGCCTCCGCCACCAGGGCCCGCCGGTCGGCGACGGATTGCTTCAGCTCCGCGAATGCCTGGAGCTCGCCGATCCGCTGGCGGATCCCGCTGTTGACCTGCTCCTGCGCCGCCAACCTCCGGTTCGCGTCTGCCAACCGGCCGGCCTGGAGCAGCAGGACAAAGAACAGAAGTGCCAGCACCGCCCCCACCGCGGCGGCGACGGCGACGGTGAGCCGCCGGGTGTGCTGGCGCTCGCGAACGTCAGAGGGAAGAAGGTTGACCTGTGTCATCCGCGCACCCCCGGAAGTGCCAAGCCCACGGCAACGGCGAGCAGCGGCTCCGCCTCGGCTCTGGCCTCGTCCGAGAGGTCGAGAGCCGTGGTGACGCGATGGAAGGGATGCCCCTCAGCAACCTCCGCCGGGAGCCGGTCCACCAGCATCCGCTGGAGGCCGTCGAGTTTCGATCCCCCACCCGTCAGCAGAACGCGGGAGATCTTGGCCCCCGGCATCTGGGACTGGTAGAAGTCCAGCGAGGAGCGGATGTCGTCGGCGAAGGAGGCGGCCCGGCTGACTGCGGCCTGGGTCGCCTGTTCGTACTTCTCCGGTCCCACCTCGCCTCGACCGTTTCTCTTGATCAGCTCCGCCTCGTTCTCCTCGACGTCGATGGCTCTGGCCACCGCCTGGGTGACCTCGCGTCCTCCGGAGGGCAGGATGCGCACGAACCGGGGGACGCCCCAGGCGTGGACGCAGATGCTGGTGATGTCCGCACCGATGTCCACGATCGCCTCGTCGCCCACCCCCGATTCGGCCAAGCCCGATACTTCGATGGAGCCGACGGACCGGACGATGGCGAACGGGACGAGGTCCAGGCCCACGGGGCGAAGCTTGGCCACCTCGGCAGAGTGAACGATCTGCTGGATCATTCCCTTCTGCGCCGCTACCAGCAGGATGCGTATCATTCGGCGACCTTCCCGCTCGAACTCTTCCAGTACGTGAAAGTCGAGAACCGCTTCCTCCACCGGTATCGGCACGAATTCCTGAATCTGGAACGGAAGGGACTCCCGGAGCTCCTTGTCGGACAGCCATGGGAGCGACACCTCCCGGACCACCACACGCTGATTCGCCACGCCGAGAATCACCTCGCGGCTGCGGAACTTCCCTGCTGCCCAGAGCTCCTTCAGTGCGTCCGCCACAAGATCGGAATCCCTGATCTCACCGTTCGACACAGCGCCTTCCGGCATAGGGACCTGCGCCACCCGCACGAGTTGCGGCGGGACGCTCCGCATCGAGAGCTCAGCGGCACGAACACCCGTGGAGCCGATGTCGACCCCAATACGGACCTGCGCCATTACTCCGCCTCCTCTATCCGCACCAGACGCTCCGAAAGGTACCGATCCACGTCGGATTCACGGATCCGATAGTTCTTGCCCACCCGGATCGCGGCGAGCTGGCCGCTCTTGATGAGCCGATAGACCGTCATGTTCGACACTCGCATCGTTCCGGCCACCTCACCGACCGTGAGCAGCCGATCTCCCATGAAGGGACGTCGCCTGCCCATGAGTCACAGCTCCCACTCGTTCAACTTGCGTATCAAGAGCCACAGGAGCAACACCACCATCTTCCTCCTCTTCCCTTGACAGCGACCACAGAGGGAATCGGAGTTAACAATGGAGACCGTTTGATGTCAACTACAGAGTTTTCGAACGGTGAGGGCCCGAACTTGAACGTGAGAGGAGGATTTTTCGAACGAGGTCAAGAACGGCGACACGCCCAACGTCCCGTCCCTCAGACGAGAAGCTTCGTGTACCAGGCCGCGATGCTGGGGCCGAAGAGGGCCGACAGGACCGCTCCGCCTGCCAGGTAGGGGCCGAAAGGGATGGCGTCCTTCCTGGTCCCTCCTCTGGCCAGCACCGCCACCGCGCCCAGGCCACCCGCGAGGACGGCGATCATCGAAGCGACGGCCACGTAGATCCATCCCAAGGCCCCCAGGATCAGGCCGATGAGGGCAGCCAGCTTGACGTCCCCCATGCCCATTCCGGCCGGGGAGATGAGCGCCACGACGAACAGCCCTCCCCCATAGGCAAGCAGCCCAAGCGTCGCCGTGGCAAGACTGACCGGTTGCCCGACGATCGCCAGGGCGGCGACAGCTCCCCCCAAGATGACCAGAGACGGGTAGACGACGGCGTTGGGGATGATCCGGTGGTGAAGGTCGACCAGACCGCAGGCTGCGATGAGACCCAGGAAGGGGGCGATCAGGATGGCCACCCACAGGGAGGGGAAGGCCAGGGCGGCGCCGACGAACAGAGCCCCCGTGAGCGCCTCGACGATCGGGTACTCGGCCGAGACCGGGGCCCGGCAGTCACGGCACCGTCCCCTGAGAACCAGGTAGGAAAGCACCGGGATGTTGTCCCGAGCCCGAATCGTGGCCCCACATTCGCGGCAGGCCGAGCGGGGCACGACGATCGACTTCCTGCGGGGGACCCGGTGGATGACCACCGTCAGGAACGAGCCGAGCATGAGCCCGGCCCCGGCGAAGGCCACCCCCCGGATCATCGACACACCGAAAGCTTACGCAGCTCTCTGGGCGTTCCGGCCGTCTCTACCTATTGGTGATCTCGCGGAGGAACGCCACCTCCACGTTGTACCCGGTCAGGTTGAAGCCGGGAACCAGGATGGGGAAGTAGTTCAGCGTCATCTGGTTCGTGATGGTCACCGTCCCGCCGATGATCTGGCCGTTGAGGCCCTCCGCGTTGTTGTTGCCGAAGTCCACGTTGCACTGGGCGTACACGAAGGTCTTCAGGCCGTTGTTGAAGCCCGTGTTGTTCGAGACCGAGATGTCGTAGGGCGACGGCTTCGTGCAGTTCAGCCCCTCCCGATAGGGCACGATGAGGAACACCGTCCACTCGCCGCCCACCGAGTTCCAGTTCGTCTGGTTCACCGTCGAGATCGACCCGTCGGTGACGATGGCGAGGTTGCCTCGGACGTTGACCGTGGAGTTGTTGCCCCAGCTGAGGGCACAGACGGGGGAGACGCGAACCACGTGGTCCCCGGCCGGCATCGTGTCGATGAAGTTCTTGGCCGCCGCGCAGCTGGCGTAGTTCTGGATGGTGTAGCCCGCCTTCACCCACTCGGCCTCGACGTCCGGATCCCAGACGAGCTTGGGCAGCTCGATCTGCGGCGGCGGCCCGGAGGACGAGTTCGGCGTCTGGCTCCCATCGATCTGCCCCCCGGTGATGGTCGTCCCCGCCTTGGCGTCCCCGTAGACGTGGGAGTTATTGCTGAGGTTGATGTAGGACGTTGACGAGGTCACGTTCCCGAACACCTCGATCTGGTTCGAGAGCTGCACGTAGTCGTTCGCCCATACGTTCTGCTTGACGATGCCCTGGGCGATATCCGCCCACCCCTGGGCATAGGCCGTGCCCGAGATGACCGTGTTGTTGCTCAACTCGAGGTTGCCGTTCGTGTACACGTCCCCGTCGTTGGCCTCGTACCCGTTCACGTTGAGCTTGTTCTGGAATTCGAGCCCGGTGTCCGAGAAGATCGCCTTGTTGAACCCCCCATAGATCGGGTCCATGCGGACCTGTGTCTGCATGGTCCGCGTGACGGCTATCGGAGAGTCCGTGGTCACCGCCGTTCCCTCCGAGACGATGACCGCCCCCAGAGGATCGGTCGGCGGCGGGCAGTCGAGCTCGTACCCGTCGCCGGGAGGCCAGATGGAGTACAGGGTGATCTCCACGTGGTACTGGGCAGGAGGAGTGGTCGGCAGGTCGGCGTCGAGCGGGGAGCACGTTGCCGGGCCCGTGGCTCCCTGGACCATGGAGAAATAGGCGTTGATGCCCGCCTCCGCGGCGTCGATGGCCTGGATCCGCTTGCGGTCGAATGCGCTCTGGCCCACGTTGTGCTGTGAGAGAGCCGTCACCGTCACTGCCAGGGACAGCACCACCATGGACACCAGCACGGCCGTCACGATGGCGATGCCTCGTTCCTCGCGAAGTCTCATGAACATCTGACTCTCCTTCTCAATACGGGGGGATGTCGGCGCAGACGGTGTTCGGATACCCGTACTGGGTGTTCCGACCGGTGAGGGAGTGCTCGATCCTGACCGGCTGCCCCGAGCGGGGGTTCTCGTTCACGAGGATCGTGACGACGATGATCCTGCCGCCCTTGATGGGGTCCGGGTCCAGCGCGAAGGCGGGAACCGTGGGCGGATCGGGCGGGTTGGGCTGGTTGACGATGTTCTCCGCGACCACCCGCCAGTTGGAGATGTTGCTGTCGCTCCGCCACGTCGTGGCCCAGTCACGACGCTGCAGCTCGCCTCCCGTGACGCGCCACTGGACGCACCGGTTTCCGGGGTTCCGCCGGTCGGCGTTCGTTTGCGTGTAGATCCGTAACGACATGCCGGGATAGATCCCGTTCGGCGGGTCGGTCTCAAGGGAGGGGTCGTACAGCACGTTGCCCGAGCGGATCTCCCGGTCGAGATGCTCCACCGCCAGGCGGGCCTCGTCGTTGTCCTGGCTCCGATCGGCTTGGCGCTCGAAGTCGGTCTGCACCGAAGCCATGACGGACAGGAAGATCGCCGACACCAGGCCGATGATGGCAATGGAGATGCTGAGCTCTACCAGGGACATCCCGGACTGGGAGCAGTGCAGGCGGCCGTTCATCTCAGCCGCTGCTCGGCGCGGGCTGATAGGTGTTCTGCGCGGTGATCGTCCCCAGGTCCACGTGGATCGTCAGGTGGGCCAGGGTTTCCCCATCGTAGATGACGGTGTAGTGGATGTCGCCGACGAACGGGGAGTTCGACTTCGCGGTGGCCTGGGTCCGGGTGTTCGGACAGGGCACGGGCATGCAGTCGAGCGGCGTGGAGCTGGTGGACGTGCCGCCGGTCGTGGGGCACCCCTGGACCCACGCGTCGCAGTGGAAGTCCACACCACCCTGGATGACGACCTGCAGAAGCTTTCCCCGGGAGTTGTCGGCGATCTGGACCGAGGCCACGGGTATCTGGAGGCTTGGGCCGGGAGCGATCGACAGGACGCTGTACCCCGTCCCGTTCCAGTAGGAGACGGATCCGCTCGCGGTGACCGCCGGAGCCGCGGTGTTGGTCCCCGCCTCGGCCGACACCGTGTCCGTGAAGTTGTCGATCCGAACCAGATAGCCCAACCAGCCGGCAGGCACCGCGCTGGGAGCCACATTGGATGGGAGCCCGCCGATGGTGACGGCGCCGAGCGAACGGGAGACGTCGGAGTGGACCAGCCCGTCCTCGTCCATCTGGAGCTCGCGATGCGTGAAGGAGGAACCCTTGCCCGGGGCCGCCGCAACGCTGAGCAGAGGGATCGAGCCGAGGTCCGTGTTCTTCCTCAGGACCACCGTGGCGGACGTGGCCCCCACCTGCAGCACCTCGGAGCTCCCACACGGCTGCTGGTCGTTCTCGCTGATCCCGCTCAGTGGGCACGGGTGGACAGGGTTGACGATGCTGGCCGACGTCGTGCTGGTGGTCGACCCGGAATCGCCACTGCTGGGACTCACGGTGATCGAGTTCCTGCCATTCCCGTCCGTGGCGGTGAGCGGACCTCCCGAGCCGGCGAGGTTCTGGGTATCGTATTCGTTGGCCCCTTCAGACACGGGATCGTTGTCCGCCCCGGAGGTCTCCCGAACGCTGCCGGAGATCTGCTCGGCCTGGTTGAGGAGCTTCAGGGTGACCCCTGAGGCCTGGGCGATCCCCTGGGCTGCCGAGATCTGCTCGACCTGGATGTTGGAGCTCTCCCAAGGGAGCAGAAGCTGGGCCTTCTCGAACGCGATGTCCGCGATCTGCCCGGTGATCTCGGCGTGCCCCTCCGCCATGGATGCGTTTCCGTAGAAGAACGGCTGACAGGGGCCGGCGAATGGATGGGTGGACGTCGACAGGCATCCCTGGCCGGAGAAGGCGATCGTCTGGGTCTGCACTGTGGCCGAAACGCCTCTGCGGGCGGGATTGGCCCATGTCACCAGCGCGGTGATCCGGAAGGCGTTCGAGGTGGGGTCGTTGTTGTAGTAGGTCACGTACGTCGAGACCGTGTACGTCGTGGGCCCGACGGGGATGGTCCTCTGGTGCGGGACCAGCGGCACTACGGCCGGGTTGCTGCCGGTGGGGATCTGCTCTCCCCCGTAGCAGTAAACGTCTGGTGGGGGCGTGCCGCACGTATTGATGCTGATGTTCGGATCGCTCAGGTCGCCGTTGTCCAGGCCCTTCCTGAGCGTGTCGAAGGGGAGGGCCCGCACCTGCTCGATCGTCTCATTGGCCAGTCCGTTCGCCGACTGCCGCTGCCTCGCCAACGCGATGTCGGAGAAGCCGATGGTCGCGGTATAGGCCAGAGCCAGGAGGGCGACGAGGATGACGCCGATGGCGACCATCAACTCGATCAGCGTAAAGCCACCCTCTGACCGCAGGCGGAGTCGGAGCCTCGAGAAGAAGGTGCCGGTCAGGGTGTCCATGGATCGCTCACGTAGGTTTCGGCCTTTCCCGCTTCCAACTTGAGGGGTCACCGGTCGCCCTTCACCAGCCACCGGTGCATTCGGGCACCGTGTCGATGTTCCCGAACACCGAATCCGAGCCACGGGTGGTCACCGGAGCCCCCGCCTGCTGGGCGATGCAGAAGTACGTGTTGGCCCTGCTGAGCCCGATGAGCAGGAGCTCGCGTCCCACCGCGAACTGGATGGCGATCTCGCCATACGCGGGCGGCCCGGAGGGTACCCACTTGAGTGAGGGCTCCTCGGCCTTTCCTTGGGGGACGCCGAAGCCCGTGTACGTGTCCAGGTCGGAGAAGAACGCCGTGGCGGCCGCCAGTCCGGTCCGCAGGTCGGCTTGGGTGGCTCTGTCCTCGGCTCGTGTCCGCGCCCCGACGAAGGTCGGCAGGGCGATCGTGATGAGGATGCCGATGATCAGGACCACTACCATCAGCTCGATCAGCGTGAAGCCGCGCTGGGAGCGGACCCACTCCCCGCGGAAGCGTCCAGCCGTACTCTTCGCTTCCTGCATTCTCGATCCTCCGTGATTCTGTGTTGCTTCCTCGCCGGCGGGGCCGGCGAGATGAGAGAAGGGAGCGGCCCGAGTGGCCGCCCCCTCCCCATTGCTCTTCGATCTTTCGTCTACCAGTCCGGCAGTCCACCGCAGAGGGCCCAGGTCGTGCCACCTGCACCCCTGCCCCGCACGGTGCCCGGGGCCGTCTGCGAGTTGTCTGCGATGCAGAACTCCACACCTGACGCGCTGAGCGTCTGCATTGCGACCTCGTTCGCCGTAACGCCCGAGATGTGAACCTGGTCCTCCGTGGCCCCTCCACCGTCCACGAAGTCGAGCGACGGCTCGATGGCCTCGCCGACCGCCTCGTTGAACCCCGTATAGGTGTCGTTGTCGGTGAAGTGCACCTTCGCCGCAGCGAGCCCGTTCCGCAGGTCCGACTGTGCGGCCCGGTCGTTGGCCCGGTTACGGGCGCCGAGGAAGGTCGGCAGCGCGATGGCGATCAGGATGCCGATGATCAGGACCACCACCATCAGCTCGATGAGGGTGAACCCCTTCTCCTCGCCCTGCATCTTCCGAGCGAGCTTCTTAATCATGTTGTCACCCCCTCTCGATGACGCGAAGGAATGGTTGCTGTTCGTCATGTCGATGCTTGATTCGGCGCAGTACCTGCCCGACTTGAGGTTGGCCAAGGCTGAATTTCGCTAGTCCGAAGCGACTAAGTCCGGAGGCTTACCCCGGAACGAAGGCGCGCCGGGTCCATTTCGGACCCGGCCATTCTCGAGGAGGGAGGAGGCTACTCGATGAGGTTGATGATGTTGAACATCGGGAGGTACAGGGCGATCACCGCCACCCCGACGGCGCCCCCGACCATGAAGATCATCACGGGCTCGATCAGCGACGTCAGCGAGTCCACCGTCGCCGTGACCTCGTCGTCGTAGAACGCGGCGACCTTCTCCAGCATGTGGTCCAGCGCCCCGGTTTCCTCTCCAACCGCCAGCATCTGCACCACCATGGGGGGGAACACACTGTGGCGGGCGAGTGGCTGAGCCAGGGTCTCGCCGGCCTTGACAGACTTCTGGACATCGAGGACGGCCTTCGAGATCAAGGAGTTGCCGACCGTCTCAGCGACAACGTCCAGGCTCTGAAGGATCGGGACTCCCGACCTGTTCAGCACGCCGAGGACTCTAGAGAAGCGAGCCAGGGCGGTCTTTCGGAACAGATCGCCGAAGACCGGGAGTCGCAGCTTCAGCCGGTCCCATTGATCTCGGCCACGCTCCGTTCGCTTGTAGCGGCGCAGCGCGTAGATCCCCCCGACGCCCAAGGCCCCAACGATCAGGAAGTATTTCTTCATGATGTCGCTGATCCCGAGAAGGAGCCTGGTCGGGGCTGGAAGCTTGCCCCCCAGGGTGGCGTAGATGTCCTTGAACTGCGGAACGATGAAGATCATCATGGCCATCAGGATCAGCGTGACGAATCCGGCCACCACCACCGGATAGGTCATGGCCGATCGGATCCGATTGCGGAGCGAGACCTCGCGCTCCAGATTGTCGGCCAACCGCTGCAGAACGGCCTCGAGCACACCGCCCGTCTCGCCCGACCGGACCATGGCCACGTAGAGGTTGCTGAATATCTTCGGGTGAGTGCCCATAGCGACAGAGAGAGACGAACCGCGCTCCACGTCCTGCCGGACCGTCGCGATTGCCCCGGCCAAGATCTTCGACTCCGTCTGCTGCTCAAGGATGGAAAGGGCTCGAAGGATAGGGAGGCCCGAGTTCACCATGGTGGAGAACTGCCTGGAGAAGACGGCGAGTTCCTTCACCTTCACTCTCCGGCGGATGCTGAACTCCCGCTTCATGCCTCCGCCGCTCTGCACCCCGATCTTTAGCGGGACGTATCCCATCTCGCGGAGCCGGGCAACCAGCAGGGGCTGGCTATCGGCGGTCAGCGTCCCGGTCACGACCTT
Organism: Actinomycetota bacterium; assembly: GCA_050692195.1. Classification (GTDB taxonomy): domain Bacteria; phylum Actinomycetota; class UBA4738; order UBA4738; family UBA4738; genus JBOGVA01. Next base: position 14,323 of record JBOGVA010000095.1, read on the forward strand.
GCCGCTCAGGTCTCGAACCGTATAGGAATAGGTCTCAGCCATGTGACGCACTCCCTCCTTGCCCCGTCACCAGCCGCTCCAGCTCCTGGTGATCGTGGCAGCGCTGCCTGGCCAGCTCGAGCGAGACCTTCCCCTCACGCACCAGGAGGGCGAGGGCCTGATCCATGGTTCGCATGCCGTATCGTCCCCCCGCCTGCATGGCGGAGTAGATCTGGTGGACCTTCGACTCCCGGATCAGGTTGCGGATCGCGGGCGTGGTGACCATGACCTCCGTGGCCACCGCTCGTCCCCTCCCGTCCCAAGTCTGAAGGAGCTGCTGGGTGACCACGCCCTGAAGGGTCGTACTGAGCTGCACTCGAATCTGCTGTTGCTGATGCGGGGGGAAAGCGTCGATGATCCGGTCGATCGTCTGCGGCGCGTCTTGGGTGTGCAGCGTGGCGAAGACGAGGTGGCCTGTCTCGGCGGCGGTGACCGCGGTCTGGATGGTCTCCAGGTCACGCATCTCGCCTACCAGGATCACGTCGGGGTCCTGCCGCATGACGCGCTTCAGGGCGTTGGCGAAGGAATGGGTATCCGATCCGACCTCCCGCTGGTTCACCATGGCCCGCCTGTGCCGGTGCAGGTACTCGATGGGGTCCTCGATGGTCATGATGTGGACCTCTCGTTCGGTGTTGACGATGTCGACGAGAGCGGCGAGGGTGGTCGACTTCCCCGAGCCGGTCGGCCCGGTGACGAGAACCAAGCCGCGGGGAAGACGAGCAAATTCACCCACCTGCGGAGGCAACCCCAGTTCCTCCACGGTTCGCACGGCGAATGGGATCAACCGGAAGGCGGCCCCGATGGCGTCCCTTTGGAAGTACACGTTCACCCGGAACCGTCCCCGGCCGGGCATGGAGTAGGACATGTCGAGCTCGAGCTCTTGCTCGAACCGCTCCCGCTGACGCTGAGTAAGAACAGCGTAGACCATGCGGCGGAGCTGTTCGGCCTCGAGTATCGGGTACTGGCGAAGGGGCTTCAGATCTCCGTGCACACGGACGGTAGGGTGCGTCCCTGCGGTGATGTGGAGGTCGCTCGCGTCCATGTCGAGGACCTTGCCCAGTAGCTCCTGCACGGCGACGGTGGATACCTCGCCGTGCTGGACCATCGTTTCAGCCTTCATCCGCACTCCCTTCGGCAAAACCGCCGTGCTGAACGGCGGGCGGCCGTTCTCTCGGAAACCATCGGCACGTCACGCCACGACCCGTAGCACTTCTTCGATGGAAGTTAGCCCGGCCCGCACCTTCTCCAGCCCGTCTTCGCGAAGGGTGACCATGCCGTCCCGGCGGGCCGACCTCCGGATGTCCTCCGACGACGATCGCTCCACGACCAGGCGCTCGATCTCCTCGGTCATCGGCATCACTTCGTACATGCCGAGCCGGCCCCGGTAGCCGGTCTTGGAGCAGGAGGCGCAGCCGACCGCTCGGAACATCTCCTTGATCTCCGGCCACTGGTGCTCGGGGAACCCCGCCTCCTCCAGCGCGGTTCGGTCGGGCTTGTACGACTCCCGGCAGCGAACGCACAGCTTTCGAGCAAGCCGCTGGGCCACAATACAGTCGATGGCGCTGGCCACCAGATACGTCTCCACCCCCATCTCCACCAGGCGAGGCAGGGAGGAGGGAGCGTCGTTGGTGTGAAGGGTCGACATCACGAGGTGGCCCGTCAGCGCGGCCTCGATGGCGATGAGCGCCGTCTCCCGGTCACGGATCTCGCCCACGAATACGATGTCCGGGTCAGCCCGCAGGATGGACCGAAGCGCAGAAGCGAACGTGAGGCCGGCCCGGGTGTTGATCTGCATCTGGTTGATGCCGTGCAGGCGGTACTCCACCGGGTCCTCGATCGTGATGATGTTCTTGTCGACCTTGTTGACGATGCTGAGCGTCGCGTACAGGGTCGTCGACTTCCCCGACCCGGTCGGCCCCGTCACCAGGATGGCCCCGTAGGGCTTGGTGAAGGCCTCCTGATACCTCTTGTATGCCGAGTCCAGGAAGCCGAGGTCTTCGAGCTTCAGGGGAACGGCGCTCTTGTCGAGGACCCGAAGGACGATCTTCTCCCCGAACACGGTGGGCAGCGTGGCCACCCGAAGATCGATCGTCTTGCCCCCGACGGTCAACCCGACCCGCCCATCCTGCGGCACCCGGCGCTCCGCGATGTTGATCTCTGCCATGACCTTCAGCCGGCTGATGAGCCCTGCCTGGATGCTCTTCGGTGAACGCATCACCTCCTGAAGCACGCCGTCGATTCGGTATCGGATCCGGACATCCTTCTCTGTGGGCTCCACGTGGATGTCGGATGCTCGGTCGGCCAGAGCCTGGCTGATGAGCAGGTTTACCATCTTGACGATGGGGGCTTCCTCAACGGCGGCGGCAATTCCTTCGAGAGCCGCGATGTCGTCCTCGGCCACGGACGCAGCTTCCGATGCCATCTGCTGGACGGACTGGTCCATCCGGTTGTACTTGTGGATGGCGGTCTCGATGTCGGCGGCTGTCGCCACCACCGGCTGGATGTCCATCCCGGTGATCGTGCGGATATCGTCCAGAGCGAACAGGTTGGCCGGGTCGGCCATGGCCACCAACAGCTTGGAGTCCTCGTAGCCGATGGGCAGCGCCCGGTACCGGCGAGCCACCTGATCCGGGATGAGCATTGCCGCCGCGGCATCGACGTTGAAGTCGGAGAGATCCACGAATCGGAACCCGATCTGCTTGGCCAGCGCCGCCATCAGGTCCGACTCCTTGACCATCTTCAGGTCGATCAGGATCCGCCCGAGCAGCTGATCCGTCCTGCTCTGCTCCAGCAGCGCCCGCTCGAGCTGCTCGGAGCTGATGAGCCCCTCCTCGACCAGGATGTCGCCCAGCTTCTTGATCTTTCGCGGGCTCCCCAGCGGCTGGACGGTGACGGAGCGCTCGCTTCCCTCTACCTGACTCACGTCTCCGTCCCTTTCAGGCGCATGAGGCTATTCAACGAGGCCGTGGAACTCTCGGCGCAGCGCGGCCGTGTCGATGCTCCAAGCCCCCTCTTCGTCGGCGTGGACCTCGGCCTCGGATGGCTCGTCCGGCAGGTCATCGCCGTCCCCCGGAGGAGTGGACCCGAGGGTCTCAGCCCCCGCGTCCGCGGCCGGCGCTTGGACCACGTCCTTGAACCGTTCCGCCCACCCCGGGAGGCCTCGCTCCTCGCGCTGGCCGGCCATCTGGGAAGCGTCCACTTCCGGCTTCGCCTCCCTGTGAAGAGTGGTCCGCAATCGCCGGGGCGGCGCTGGATCCATGTGGGCAGCCTGCCGAAGGGTGTCGCCCCGGGCCCGGTCCTCCTCGGCCAGGACCAGGATTCGCTCGAGCTTGTCCAGGAGGATCCCCGGCCGCGCCGTCGGGTCGGAGGTGGCCAGCGCGCTGTAAGGGCCTCGGCGGCAGAAGCACCAGAGCTCGTCCCCGACCACCGCGAACCCTCTCTCCACGTCGCCGAGACCTGTGATCCGTCCCCAGATGTCCAGCGTCCTGGACTCCTTGTTCGGCGGATGCCCGCCCAGAACCAACCCATCGCGCGAAACGACCAGGCAGGCCCGAACTTGAGCGAGGCCTCCCACGACGGCTTGGGCCAGGGCAGCGAAATCCACGGACATGGCTCTTCCGAAGGTCTCGGCTTTGGGCGTCGAAAGGTTGAGGTCCGGACCGGGGGGTTCCGTTCAGCCTGCTACATCAGCCCTGGTACTGGTCGACGAGGCGTAGGAACTCCTGATAGGAGGCGGTGAAGGCGTGGTGGCCCTCCGCGTCGATCACTACGTAGTACAGCCAGTCTCCATCCGCGGGGTTGAGCGCAGCCTCCAATGAAGCCTTTCCAGGACTGGCGATGGGACCAGGGGGCAGCCCATCGTTGAGGTAGGTGTTGTACGGACTGACGATTTCCCGATCGGCGATCAGGATCGGCTCCCAGTTTCCCAGGGCGTACTGCACGGTGGCGTCGATCTCGAGCCGCATGTCCTGCTCCAGCCGGTTGTAGATCACTCGAGCGATCTTCGCCCGGTCCTCAGCCACTCGGGCCTCTCGCTCGACCATCGACGCGATGATGACGACCTCATACGGGGTGACGCCCAGGTCTTCGGCTCGATCCCACGGAAGGGTGGAGGCCTGTCGCTCGAACTCGCCGAGGAGTCGCTCGATGACGTCCCCCTCGGTGGCGTCATTCAGGAAGTCGTACGTGTTGGGGAAGAGGAATCCCTCCGCGGTCTTGGTGCCCTCGGGGAGGTAGGGAGGCAGCGAGTACCTGCCGCTCCTCGCCATCCTGATGAACACCCTGCGGGAGATCCCGAGCTGTTCCGCCGCCCGGGTACCCGCCTCTTCAAGCCGGTTTCCCTCGCGGAAGCTCGCTTGGACGGACTCGACGAACGGTCCCTCCTGCAAGGCATCCAGCGCCCCGCCCACCGTCATGTTGGTGGTCAGGTTCGTGTACTGGCCTGCCTGGAATCCCCCGCCCAGGCCACGAACCCTTGCGATCAGGTTGAAGGCGAACGTCGATCGGATGACGCCTCTCCGCTTGAGCAGGTCGCCCACGTCCGCCCCCGTAGCGCCGGAGGGAATCAATAGCTCGATCTTCGCCTGCGGGCCTGAGGCTCCGGTCGACCAGCTGTAATAGACGCCCACCGCGCCCGCGATCGCGGCCAGTAGCAGCACGGCCACGATGAGCACGACCAGTGCGGTTCGGCGTTCTCGGGGCGGCCGGGCGGATCGCTTCGGCAAGGTCTCGATCATCAGGCCCAAGGATACCGGGGCCCGGCCGGCGACCTATCTGGCGCGGTCGAGATAGGACTGGAGGATCAAGGTGGCGGCGGCCTGGTCGATCACCTCTCGGCGCCTCCGGCCCCGGATGCCGGCGTCGGCCAGCCCCCGCTCGGCCGCCACGGTGGTCAGGCGTTCGTCCTGGAGGATCACCGGGATCCCGAGGAGGCCCTGAAGGGCCGCGGCGAACCGCTCGGCGTGGTCCGCGGCCTCTCCTTTCCGGCCCGCCAGGGCGAGAGGATGGCCGACCACGACCGTGGCGACCTGGTGCTCGCGAACGAGCGCGGCGATCGCCCTGACGTCGCCGGGGGCTCCGGTCCGGATCGTGCCGATGGGAACGGCGACCCTCCGGTCGGGATCCGAGATGGCCACACCGATCCGGGACTGGCCGAGATCCAGGGCCAGGACCCGGCCCCGCGCCCGGTCGCGGGATCCCGGTCCTTCAGGCACCGCTGAGGAGCAGCCGCAGCCGATCGGGAATGCCAGCCAGGGCCTGATCCAGCACCTCGCCCCTCGGGCCGCCCGCCATGGCCAGGCGATCCCTGCCGCCCACGCCACCGCCGATGATCTTGGCCGCCTCCTCGAGCAGTTGCCGGGCCGTCACCTTCGCCTGCTCGGCCCCGGTGACCGAAGCGACCAGTCGCGCTCCCTTCTCTCCCGAGGTCCCCAGAACTGCAGCCCCGAGCGTTCTGCCTCCACCCGAGATGCGGCTGCTCAGCCTGGGCGCCAGCTCCCGAAGCTCCCCCTCCTCTCTCCCATCCATCCGGGCGATCAGCAGCTTCACCCCCGGCGCGAGCTCCCGCGCCGTGCTGGCCAGCTCCTCCACCTCCCGATCGCGCTCCGAGCGGCGGATCCTCCCCAGCTCGGCCTCGAGCTGCTTGATCCGGGCCACGGCGTGGCGGACCCGGTCGGGGGCGCTCGCTGTGTCGCTCGCCCCCACCGCCTCCATGACCTCCTCCAGCAGCCGGCGTTCCAGGTTGACGTAAGCCAGGGCGTCGGGCCCGGTGAGGGCCTCCAGACGCCGGAACCCGGAGCCGATGCTCCCCTCCGAGAGGATCCGGAGCAGCGCGACCTCTCCCGTGTGGCGGACGTGGGTGCCCCCGCAG
>JBOGVA010000096.1:0-17569 GCA_050692195.1 Actinomycetota bacterium
CCCACGCCTCCGGCGATCGGGGCGTCGGGGCGTCGCCCTGGTAGATCAGCAGCATGTACTTCATGGCTCCCTCCTCTCGGAATGGTCGTCTATGAGACAAATGGGGAGCGGCGAAATCGACAGCCCCGCGCGAAGAAACGAGACCTTCGATCTGAGCCACGGACTGAGCCACGGATTGCGCCACCGACTGAGCGACCGCTGATCCGCGAACGCCTTCGCCTCATGAAGGGAGCTAGCGTGCTACGCGGCCGTTTGCCCGCAGAGCGCTTCGAGAAGATGGAGGCGGTCACACATCGTCCAGCTAAGTCCACCATGTCTTGACTGGCGATTCCGGGGCGGTACCTAGCGTGCGGGTGCGCGAACCAGCCATCGTCCGCTAGGGACGGCGTCGCCCGTAAGCCACTCCTCGGTGGCGGATGGCCCGCACGATGACCCTGGTCCTGGCTTTCATTCCTTCGACCGTGTAAAGGATCCGGTAGTTCCCGACGCGACACGACCATAGACCTCGCAGCCGCCCCCGCAGTTCCTTTCCTATCTCCTTGGGATCCGCCTCGAGGAGGGTAAGGGTCTCCACGACGGCTTCCTGGATCTTGCGAGGGAGGGCAGCGAGATCCTCCTTCGCTCGACGCGTCAGAAGGAGCTCAGGCAAGTCCGAGCTCTCGCCTCACCTCGCGGAGGCTGGTCAGTCGCCCGCCCTTGACATCCTCCTCGCTCTCGCGAAGAGCCTCCAGGATGCCCTCGTCCTGGAGGATCTCCAGCGTCTCTTCAAGAACCTCATGCTCACCGGCAGGAACCAAGACGGCAGCCGGCCGGCCGTTCCGGGTGATGATGACATGCTCGTGTCGGCGCTCCAGTTCATCAAGCAGCTCGCTGAGCTTCGCCCGAGCCTCGCTGAAGGGAACCATCCTCGCCATTCCGATGATTGTACAGAAACTTGTACCAAACGCGCGGGGGTACTCGTGGACCGGGCCGGCAACCGAGCCCCGCGCCCACTTGAGGATCTACTTGACACGCTTGACTTGACACGCTTGACACGAGTACGATGGCGTCCATGGGTCGGTCGTTCGTACTCGTCGCGTCGGAGTCATTTCGTGAAGCCCTGCGTGAGCTGGGCCTCACCAGGCGAACGTCGGAGCTCGGCGATCCCAAGGAGCTGGGGCGACGGGCGGCCCTGATGGCGGCGGCCGAAGCGGCCTGGAAGAAGCACCTGGGCCCCCTGCTCGAGGCCAAGCAGGTCCAGGAGCTCCTGGGCGTGGGCACGCGCCAGGCCGTCAGCGACCTCCGAAGCCGTGGCCGCCTTCTGGGCCTCACGAGGCAGGACGGACGGGTCGTGTATCCCGCGTTCCAGTTCGGGCCCGGAGGCAGGCCCTTCCCGGAGCTCCCCCAGATCCTGGAACTCTTGGGTGAGCGGGCAACCCTCGATCCCTGGACCCAGGCCTCATGGTTCGTGAGTCCCCAAGCCCTGCTGGAGGGCACCACGCCGGCGGCTTGGCTTCGCCGGAAGCGGGAGCCCGAGCGGGTCGTACGGGCGGCCAGGCGGACCGCGGCTCGCCTCGCCGGGTGAGGCGGGCTCGAAGGTCCCTCTCCGAGCCTCCCGAGGACTTGAAGTCGTTCCCATCTCAAGTGCTCTCCCCCACCAAGCGCCTGTGGCGAATCCACCGCGCCGAGAGGAAGCCCTGGTGGTTCTGCAGCGACGGCGACTGTCGCTTCGACCTCCCGGCGCCCGCCGGAACCTGCTACCTGTCCGAGCAGCCTATCGGAGGCTTCGTCGAGGTCTTTCAGGACGTCGTCCTCATCGCCGAGGAAGCGATCGCCGCTCGCCGACTGTCACGGCTCCGCGTTCCCCGGCGCATGCGCCTGGCGGACTGCACCAGCGCACGGGCCCGAGCGTTTGGGTGCACGGGTGAGATCCACACGACCGCCGACTACGAGCTCACCCAGCTGTGGGCGGCCGCGTTCGCCGAGGAGGGCTTCGACGGGCTCTGGTATCTGGTCCGCCACGACCCCGCGCAGCGCCAGGTGGGCGTCGCCTTGTTCGGAGAGGCAGGAATGGCAAGAGGATGGCCGGAGCCCTCGACGGAGCCCATCGGCGAGGAACTGCTCGCCGGCGTCGGGAAGCATTTCGGTATCCACATCCTGTCCCGACCGTGAGGACCTGCGCCGACGCTCAGGGGCGCCGAGGGCGCGCGTCCAGCTCGGCCACGAGCCGCTTCGGTGCGATGCGGCGGTAGCTCTCTTCGACCCAGTCCATCAAGACCGCGATCGGCGGCGTCGTCCGGCGGAACGGGACGGTCACCCACCCGGCGCGACCGAGCCCGTACCCGGTCGGGGCCGCGCCCGGCACCATCAACGCCTGCTCCAGCGACTCATCGAGCTTGACGCTCATGGCAAGGTTCGATGCCTCGTCGCCGAGCCCGAGGAAGACGAAGACCTTGTTGCCCACCTTGGCCACGGACTCCCCCCAGGGATCGTCCTCCCACGCCCCCGGGAATTGCAGGGCGAACTCGAGGAGCTTCCTGCGGGCTGCCTTGGGGCCGGCCACGGCGTCATTCTCCGCCGACGTTCCATTGCCAGGTAGCCATGCCTTCCATCCTGTATGCTGACTTTGAGGGTTCGGCAGTTGCCTCATGCTTCGCTTCGCGCAGTTCCCTCCCGGCAGCACGCCGGAGCCCACCGGGCAGCCGTCAGGCTCGGAACGGGCGAGAAAGGAGGGAATTGCTCGTGAGCACAGGTACCGTGAAGTGGTTCAACGCCGAGAAGGGTTTCGGCTTCATCACCCAGGACGACGGTGGCCCCGACGTGTTCGTGCACTTCAGCGCGATCGCAGGAGCGGGCTACCGCAACCTCGATGAGAACCAGAAGGTCGAGTACGACGTGACCCAGGGCCAGAAGGGCCCGCAGGCCACCAACGTTCGCCCCGTCAGCTGACGTCGTCGTCTCGAACCGATTCCGAAGAGGGTCCGCCCGAACGAGGGCGGGCCCTCTCCGTTTCTGCGGCCGGGAGGGGATGAACGTTTCGGGAAACACCTGAGACGATAGAGAGGTTCCGAACGGGTGCAGAGGAGGAGAGGATGGCTGAGGAGAGAGCGACCTTCGGCGCCGGCTGCTTCTGGGGGGTCGAGTACGTGTTCCGGCGGGTGCCCGGTGTCGTGGACGTACGGGTCGGTTACAGCGGGGGGATCACGGCGAACCCCACGTACCGCGAGGTCTGTTCCCACACCACCGGCCACGCCGAGGTGACCGAGGTCACGTTCGATCCGGAGCAGGCGTCGTTCGATCAGCTGCTCGAGGTCTTCTGGGCGATGCACGACCCCACCCAGGTGAACCGGCAGGGCCCCGACATCGGTGACCAGTACCGGAGCGTCGTGTTCACACACTCGCCCGAGCAGCAGGCCGCAGCGGAGGCGTCACGAGCCCGGGCGCAGGGGAGGTTCTCCGCTCCGATCGCGACCGAGATCCGGCCGCTCTCGGCCTTCTACCCTGCCGAGGACTATCACCAGGCGTATTACGAGAAGAACGGCCACGAGCCGTACTGCCATGTGGTGCCGACGAGGGTGCTCGAACAGCTTGGCCTCATCCCGGCCGCCGGCCGCTGAAGCCATCATCTGGAGGGACAGCTACACCTGAGGAAACTCGGGCCGATCCGCTGTTACGGCAGGCCCGCGACGGACCGCGCGCGAGGCCGCGGCGCCTTTCTCACTTCCCTGACTTCTTGGCCTTCTTGGCCTGGCGTTTCTCCTTGAGGTTGTGCTGCGCCTTCTTCTTCACGTTCGTGCCGCCCTTGTCCTTCGATCCCATGCGATCGCCTCCCATCCGGATCTGTCCTTCTCTACAGTCAATCATGAATCGGCCCGGTCGGAAACACTTCCCCTCCCACCCTTGTTGACCTCTATTGAAGGGAGGAGTACCTGTGGAGGATCGACCGCCGAAGACCGACGAGGAATGGCGGACGCGGCTGACGCCCGAGCAATACCGCGTCCTCCGGGAGAAGGGCACCGAGCCGGCGTTCACCGGGGCCTACTGGGACGAGCACCACCCCGGGACGTACCGTTGCGCGGGGTGTGGCGCTGAGCTGTTCACCTCGAGCACCAAGTTCGAGTCCGGAACGGGATGGCCCAGCTTCTGGGAGGCCGCCTCCGGCGACGCCGTGGAGCTTCACCACGACTACAGCCACTTCATGCACCGGATCGAGGTCACCTGCAAGCGCTGCGGATCGCATCTCGGGCACGTGTTCGACGACGGCCCGAGGCCGACCGGGAAGCGCTACTGCATCAACTCCTGCGCCCTGGAGCTCGATCCCGAAAGCTGACGTCCGCTCTTCCCTCAGGCCCTTGCCTTGTTCATACTGACCCGGCCATGGCCACCGATGCGCGACACCCGACTGTGGCACGGGGTCGCCGGCTCTGGCTGGTGGCCACCTTCCTCGTTCCCCTGGTGATCCCCGCGCCGCAGGCGCGCGCCGATGGCTGTGTGGTGAGCCCGGGTGTCGTTCAGGAAGGCGGAGTGATCACCGGCACACCCGACTCCGACACGGTGGACTGCTCCGGGTCGGATCACGGCCATACCATCCTGGGGCTGGGCGGAGACGACGTGCTCAAGGGTTCCGACAGCGCCCCGGACGTGATCGTCCCCGGGGACGGCGATGACACCGTGGACGGAGGTGGCGGACCCAACGACGTCGTGGAGTTCGGCGCCACCGGCGGGCCGGTGGTGGCCAGCACGTCCGGGGCCACCGACGATGGGTTCGGTAACGACGAGACGGGCCAGTACACCGGCATCGAGGACCTGACCGGCTCTCCCTTCGGCGACGTCCTGACCGGGGATTCCGGCCCCAACGTCCTGCTTGGCATGGAGGGGGACGACAGCCTGGCCGGGCTTGGAGGACTCGACCATCTCGACGGCGGCCCCGGCACCGACACGGCGATCTTCTCCCGATCCCCCCGCCGCGTCGTGGTCGACCTTCGAAGAGGCCTTGCACGGGGGGAGGGAGCCGACACGCTCGTCTCGATCCACAATGTGGTCGGGTCTCCCTTCGGGGATCTCCTGACCGGTGACGGCCGCGCGAACCGGCTGATCGGACGGGGCGGAAGCGACATCCTGAGAGGGCTCAAGGGCAATGACGTACTGGTCGGCGGGGCGGGGCCCGATTCCTTGGACGGGGGCCCGGGAGCCGACTCGCTCGACGGCGGCCGCGGACGGGACGCCTGCGTCGAAGGACTGGGGCGCGGACGAAAGACTCGCTGCGAGGTTCGGGCCTTGGGACAGGCCCTGGGGGTGGTGCTGTTCGAGCCGTCGCGGAGCCTCGTGCGTGTTGGGTTCCACGAGTCTCTGTTCCGAAGGGCGCTGGCCCTGCGCCCACACGGCCGCCTGCTGCTCAACGACAACCCACGAAAGTTCACCCCTCCGGCGGAGCGCACCGACGGCCGCTCGTACGTCGTCATGGGCACTCGCGGGCGTCCGACGCCGGCCACCTCCTCAGCCGACCTCGTGGTCGGGTCCAGATCCGCGGTGCTGTCGCCGCTCAACGGGACGGTCGTCCGAGTGCGCCGATACCTCCTGTACTGCCGCTGGCCGGACTGGCAGGTGGTGATCCGTCCGGCCGGTCGTTCGGGCGTCGTGCTGATGGTCCTTCACATCACCGACATCAGGGTCGGACGGGATGATCGCCTCATCGCCGGGGTGACCCAGCTCGGGGTGAGCTGGATCAACGACAGCCCCGGAGCGCAGGAGAACCACTATTTCCCCGATGAGTATCCCCACGTCCACATCGAGATGGTGCGTGGGGACCGAGCGCCCATCCCCGGCTGCTAGCGCGAGGCGGCGCAGGCGCGCGTGGCAGGCGGCGATCCGATCTTGACCTCGTCTGGTCAGCAGTCGAAGGCCGCCGCTGGTCAGCAGTCGAAGGCCGCCGCCACCGCTCGGCAAGATTGAAGGAGCCGCTCAGGGCCCAGCGTGCAGATGAGCTGGGTGAGCATGGCCTTCCTGATGACGGTCATGTTGTCGAAACTGAAGGCGGACTCGGCGGGCATGCCGTCTTCTGGTCCCACCACGAGCTCGCTGGGGATCGATCGGATCGTCCGGGTGGCGGGCGCAACGACTACGGAGTGGAGCACCGGTATCGCCTCGGTTCGTGTGAGGATGAGGGCCGGCCGGCGCTTCCCCTCAGGATGCTCGGCCCACCAGACCTCGCCCCGTCTCACCAGGGCTCTGCTTCGATCATGGCCCGCCCTGCGGCCTCGGCCCACGCATCGAGATCCTCGTCGGTCGGAACACGCCGGTACCCGTCGGCGATCTGTCGTCCCACCGCCGCCCGGCGATGCGAATCGATCAGCGCCCGCAGTCCCTGGCGAACGGCCTCCGACCGCGACCCAACGGCCCCCTCCTCAACCAGTCGATCGATCTCGGCCAATAGATCCGGGCTGATCCGAGCAACGAGTTGCGTCATGCAATCAGCATACCAGTTCGCAATACACACAGGGTGCCCGGGGCCTTCGGGCTACAGCCAGCCTCGCCCCTTGAAGACGGCGTACAGGATCACTCCCGATGCCACCATGAGCCCGAGCGCGAACGGATACCCCAGCAGCCAGTTCAGCTCGGGCATGTGCCTGAAGTTCATCCCGTAGATCCCCGCGATCAGCGTCGGGACGAGGATGATCGCCGCCCACGAGGTCAAGCTCTTCACGACCTCGTTCAGCCGGTTGCTGACCACGGCCAGGTTCGCGTCGAGAGCCGAGGAGAGGATGTCGCGGATGCCCTCGAGGAAGTCGGTGGCCCGCAGGACGTGGTCGTACACGTCCCGGTAGTAGGGCTCCAACCGCTCGGTGACGACGTCTACCGTTCGTCGCTGCATCACGTCCAACACCTCTCGTAGCGGCGCCATCGACCGGCGGAACCTCACGAGCTCCTTCCTCAGCCGGAAGATGTTGGACTGGGTGGCGGCCTGGTCACCGCCGCCGAACACCTGCTCCTCGATCTCCTCGATCCGGTCCTCGTAGGAGTCGAGGACGTCGAAGTAGCCGTCGACCATCTCGTCCAGCAAGACGTACAGGAGGTACCCTCCTCCCTCCGCGGCCAGCTCGGAATGGGCGTCCCACCGCTCCAGGACCGGCCTCAGGTCGAGCGGCGGGCCCTTTCGTACGGTGACCAGATAGTTGTGGCCCACGAACATGGCCACCTCGTGGTCGATCACCCGGTATTCCTCGACTGTCACGCCGTAGGCGACCAGGAAGAAGTAGGTCTCGTACTGCTCGATCTTCGGCCGCTGATGAGGGTGGACACAGCCCTCCAGGGCCAGCTCGTGGAAGCCGAACTCCTCGCGCAGGATGGGGATGGTCTGGGCGATGTCCTCGGGCGACCCGGCGACGTCCAGCCAGACGCAGTTTCCCTTGACCTTCAACTCCTGGTCGATCCGAGAGGGATCGAAGTCCATCTCCCCGAGGCGGCCTCTTGAGTACAGCCGGGTGGTGATGGCGGGTGCGGCAGCGGTCATGACCCGGCGAGGGTAGCTCACTCGGGACTTGCAGGAAGTGATGAGGGCGCTAGAGCAGCGGGTCCAGGGCCTGGTGGATCTGGGCGGCCACCACCGGACCTTCGAAGGCGGCCCTGATGATTCCCTCCCGGTCGATGACCACCGTCCAGGGTTCGCTCCCGAAACCCCAGGCCAGGAACTCCGGAGCCGGGTTGCGCTGGTCCCGATCCGGATAGACCTCCACGTGGATGAAGTTGGCTCTCTCCGCCCCGACCTCGTTGAACACCAGGAGCAGCTCGTCCACGACCGGCCCGCACATCCGGCTCTCGCAGAGCAGGGGCGTCCCGAAGTTCACCACAGTGGGCTTGCCGCTCTCGAGGGCCGCGTCCAGCGAGATGTAATGCATCGGATCCGGGGGCTCCCGGGTGCAGATCAATCTTCGTTCGGCTTCGGTCTCGCCGACAGGGGTCTTCACGGCCAGAGCCCTGGTCCCGACCTGTGCCACCGACTCCGCCACCACCGTCATGAACCCGCTCGCCACCGCTCGCCCTGATCCGTCATCGGCGACCGCCGCCACGGCCCAATTCCCCGGAGATGGGATGTCCACGTCGGCCACGTAGAAGCCCGGCGCGCCTCGTGGAGCGCTGTCCGCGAACTCCTCGCTGAACCGGTGATAGGTCGCCGCGAAGGGGCCGAGCGCGGGGCTGGTCTCGTCCCTGGCCACCCACACCTGTGGCGACCCACCCGATGCCAGGTCCCCCTGGCTGCTGACCAGGCCGAAGGTGAACAGGGCTCCGCCCGTCGTGAGCGCGCTCTGCGCCTGGAGCAGGGACAGCTCGGCCGCCCCGGACTTCAGAGCGCCGATCGAGCCTTCGGGAGAAGCAGGCGCAGGCGCCCCGGAGGGCTCGCCCCCGCACGCTGCGACGAGAAAGGCCATGGCGAGGACCATCGTGGCGGGCTTGCGAGAAGAGACGTCGCCGAGCATCTGGATCAAGGGTAGCGGCCGAGGCGGAATATCGTCGGGGAGCGGGCCTGGATCAGACTCCCCGCGCGAAGCGAACGAACTCGAAGTGCATCCCATCGGGCAGCAGCCAGTGGCCGCCCCAGGTGAATCCCCACCGCTCGAAGATGGCCACGACCCTTGCGTCTTGGTGGGGAGTCCGCCCGTACTGGTTCGTCGACACGTTGATGTCGACCGCGATCCCCCACGTGTGGTGCGAGAGGCCCGCTTGGGGGTTGCGGTTCAGGAACCGGGCCGCGTAACACCCGCCGTAGTCACCGGGATCGATGAGGTGCCCCAGGCCCTCCGCGGCCACCTCGGCCAGGGCACCTCGAAGCTGAGGGATGAGGGCACGATTACACACGACCCGACCGAGGAGGGGGACCCGGGCCTCCTGGATGTGCTCGGCGGCCCACCGTGGGTCCATCTGGAGCCACCCACCCTCGATGGGCCGGGCGGCGAACTCCCCGAACAGCTCCTTGACGCGCACCTGAGGCAACACCGCGTCTCCGTGCCGGAAGTAGGGCGTCTCGCCCGGCCCGCGGACCCGGAGCAGGGCTCCCGCGGGGAGCAGTCGCGTGATCCGAGCCGTGATGGCCCGTCGGGACGCTCCCGGAGCCGGATCGATCAAAAGGTAGCGATGCCTGGTGACTCCCAGGGCGCGGGCGGTGTTCGGGGACACGAAGACCTCGTGCGCGCCGATGACTGCGTCAGGCACGATCGCGGCGACCCTGATCCGGCGCGAGCCGAACACGAGGGTGCTCCCCGGGCCGGCTTGGCGGAGCGCCGCCGAGGTCGTGCCGATGGCGGCCTCGCCCCGGGCGAGGGCCGGCAGGATGCTGCGATCCACCGGCGAGAGGAACGACGAATACCGCCGGAGATTGGCTCCCGCCACCTCCAGCGGGATGGCCAGGCCGGAAGGGAGGCGATCGACGGTCGTGCCGTCCGCCGCGCTCGAGCCGGTGAGCCACACCGTCCCGCTCATCACGGAGACGACATGTTGAACGCCCGGAAGCTGTCGTACTGCCCCTCCGAGCCCGGGCGGCAGGCCGCTCGGAACCCACGCGAGCAGGGTGTCCGGGGTGAGCGGCTTCACCGCCGGCGGGTCTGGAGGGACGGGGCCGATGTCCGGAGTCAGGATCCGTGGGCGGCCCTGGGCCAGTAGCCCGACCGCTCCGCCTCCCGCCAGCCCGACCAGCAGCGCGACCAGGATCACCAGGGCCCGACGACCCACCGAGGCGAAGCTCATGGAGACCCGTCCTCTACAGGCCGGAGCGACACGGCCACCTCGAGCAGCGTCACCAGGTCCAACCCGGGCCCGGACAGCGAGCGATAGATCCCATCGTCATCGACCCAGTCCAGGATATGCGCCTCGGGCGACCACCTGCCGACGCTGTCCCCGACCTGAACGATCTGCTCGTCGGCCCCGGTGGGAGGCGGAAGCGACTGCCCTGTGGCCTGGTGCAGGCGAAGACCCGGGCCTCCGAGCTCGGCCGCCGGGCGCCGGTACATGATCGTGACCCCCCTATCCGTTGAAGTCCGGACCGTCACGGCCGAGACCGCCGCATAGCCCGGCGGCAGGGACGAAGGGAGGGCCACGGCGAACCCCGCGCCGGCGATGGCCTCTGCGGGGGTCAGGCCCTCCTGGACCACGGCCCCCGCCCACCGCTTGATCCGCCAGCTCGACGGCTTCGCCAGGCCTTTCACGGAGAGCGAGTCGGCGGCGGAGAGAAGCTGCGCGCGCGGCAGGTTCGTCGCCAGGAGGAATTCCCCCACGGACGTGTGCAAGGCGATCCGCCTGGGGCCCGATGCCGTGGCCGGCTCGTAGTACGCGACCCCACTGGATGACAGCCTCACCTCCTCGGCGAACGGTCCGACCCCGAAGAGGTGGGTCTGGTTCCACCCCCGCACCTGCGTCACCGTGAGCCAGGTCAGGCCGCGCGTGTAGGCGAGGATCGACTGCCTGAACGGGCGGGCGCGGGTCCGGGCGAATCGTCCCGAGCGCCGAAGCGTCAGGCCTTCCATGCGGGCCGGAGCCACGATGCCTCCCCGACCGGCCAGGCGTGCCACCGGGACGTCCCGGAACCCGTGGTCGATCGCTCTCTCCCCGGGCGTGACGAGGAACAAGCTCCGGGAGGGAACCGAGGTCGAGATCGAGCGCACGGTGGCCGTGAACACCGGCGACTCCGGGCTCTCCACCGGGAGACCCGCCTGGCTCGCCCACGTCGAGCGCTCCATCCCCGGCGCGGGGAACACCTGATACCGAAGAGGGAACCACGTGCGGGAGTCCAGCCACACAAGGACGCGGTCGCGTGGGAAGAAGGGCCGCCACGAGCCCAGGAACCGCAGGTACTCGAACAGCGGCGTGGCGTCCTGGTACCCGAGCTGCACGGCCACCGCGTCCATACCCGCCACCTCGCCCGAGCCTTCGACCTGGACCCGGCTGGACGCCGCCAGCACCGTCATCGGAACGATCACGTCGGTGGGCAGCGCGGTCCGAGGATCGAACGGGGGCCGGTTCGCCACCGATCGCCGAACCGGCGCCGAACTGGGGCAAGACGGAAGCGCCGCCTGGGGACACGGATCGGGCCCGGAAGCCAGCCACGACCGGCCGTCCGTCACCAGGACCAGGTCGTTGCGCGGCCACTCTGCCGACGGATACGAGGTCGTGTCCCGTACCCGCACCCTGAAGCGCTCCGGACCGCTGAAGGCAAGGTCGGCCACGAAGGTCCTCCTGGAGACCGCTCTGGTCCAGTTCAGCTCGGTGATGTCGAAGGTGGCCCGGTAGCCGTCGAGGCCCACCGCGGCGCCAACGAGCCGGCGGGGGATCTCGACTGCCAGGGCGGCAGGCACCTCCCGCCGAAGGGGAACGATCCCTCCGGACGCGACCAGGAGCCCGGTGACGAGCCCGGCGACGAGCGCCACGGCGGCGGCGCGCTGTCGCAGGAGCCAGTCTGCCGGGCGGGGCGCGGGCGGCCTGACGTGAGGAACCAGGCGCCGCTCCTCTCGGATGCGGGCCATGATGGCCGGGACGAGGTCGGGGACGGGTTGGGCCACCTCGAACCGGGACAGCTCCCGGACGCGCCAGGCTGCGCGGGTGAAAGCACCGCAGGAAGGGCAGCCGCGGCGGTGCTCCTCCACCTCGGCCGGCGCCCCCTCGCGTTCGTCCATCGCGACGCTCAGCGATCGCTGGGCCATCTCACATCTCATCGGCCACTTCGCCTTCGGCGAGCGCCTGGGCCAAGATGGTCCTGGCCCGGTGCATCCGGCTCTTCACGGTGCCGATCCTCATCCCCAGGATGTCCGACGCCTCTCGGTAGTTGAAGCCCAGCACCTCGATGGCCACGAAGGGCTCTCGCAGAGCCATGGGGAGAGCGCGGATGGCCTCGACGATCCGGATCCGGTCCTCGGAAGGGGCAGGGGCGCGGCCGGGTGCTCGTTCCGTCCCCCACGGCTCCACGACCGACTGGTCGACCGGGGTTTCCCTCCTGGTCTTCCGGTAGGCATCGATGGCGCAGTTGCGCACAATGCGGAGGAGCCAGCTGCTGAACTTGGCCTGGCCACGGTACGAGGCGATGGCGCGGAACGCCCGCAGGAACGCCTCCTGGGTCACGTCCTCGGCGAGGGTTCGGTCCCGTGTGAGGTGATAGGCGAAACGCCACGCGTCCGCCTGGTAGTCGCGGACGAGCGACTCGAAGGCGCGAAGGTCCCCCGCTCGAGCCCGGCCGATCGTCTCCGGTTCCGGCTCTCGCACTCCCCTCCTCCGCGCCGGGGCCCACATCAAGCGTAGTCCGGCGCTCGCTCATCCCCTACAACGACGGCCGGGGAGCCGGGTTTGTTCTGTAGAGTCTGGACACCCATGGATCCCCGCGAGGACGAGAAGCGGGCCGCGGCGCAGGCCGCCGCCGAAGCGGTAGAGGACGGAAGCACGCTCGGCCTGGGGACCGGCTCGACCGTCGCCCACTTCCTTCCCGCTCTGGCCCGCCGGGGGCTCAACGTCAGGTGCGTGGCGACCTCGCCGGTGACCGAGGAGGCCGCCCGGGCCCTGGGCCTGGCTGTGGATCCTTTCGATCTGCTGGACCGGCTGGACCTGGCCGTGGACGGAGCGGATCAGGTGGCGCCGGACCTATGGCTGATCAAGGGAGGGGCCGGCGCCCATACCCGCGAGAAGGTGGTCGCCGCCTCCGCCGAGCGGTTCCTGGTCATCGTCTCGTCGGACAAGCTCGTGGATGCCCTTCGTCCGCCCGTCCCGGTGGAAGTCCTTCGGTTCGGCCTCTCCGCCACCATGAAGCGGCTGTCCGAGATCGGCCCCGTCGAGCCCCGAGAGTCCGGACCCACGCCCGACGGGAACGTCATCGTGGCCCTCACCGGGCCGATCGGGGAGCCGGCTTCGCTGTCGGCCGCCCTGGACTCGGAGCCAGGAGTGGTGGGCCACGGCCTCTTCGCGCCCGAGCTGGTCTCCGAGGTCCTGGTGGGGCGCCCTGGAGGAGCCGTCGATCGCCTCCCGGCCGGAGGATCACGCTGAGGCGCTGCCTCCCCTCTAGACCCAGGACGGGAACCAGATGCGGGCCTTCCAGGCCGCGTGGGAGATGATCCGACCCGTGAGCACGGGCAGGAAGAACAGGAAGACGGCGACCGCCGCGACGACCAGGAACGCCGCCACCACCGTCGGCCATCGGACCCGATCCGTCCCGACTCGCAACTGGGAGACGTCCCTCAGCGCGTAGACCCCAGCCAGGACCATGAACGGCGTGACCGGCGTCATGTAGAAGAGGAAGTTCGTTCGGGCCGCGAAGAACCAGGGCCCGAACTGCGAGGCGATCGCCACGAAGATGAGGCCCGCTCGCCAGTCGCGCCTGCGGACCCAGGAGAAGAGCGCGTAGGGAATGGCCAACAGGCTCCCCCAGAAGATGACCGGGTTTCCGATGCCCAGGATCTCCGCGGGCGCCAGGCAGCTGGAGGCTCCCATCTGCGTGCACTTGTAGTAGTAGGCCACCGGCCGGGCCAGCAGGAGCCACTTCCACGCGGGCGACGAGTACGGGTGCTCCGCCCGCAGGTTGATGGAGAAGGTCGCCATGCCCTGCTGCACCCTCCACCAGTCCCAGAGCGCCAGGCCGTTGTCGGCCCACCAGCGTGCGTACGAGGCCACGTACACGAGGACCGGAAGCGCCAACAGAAACAACAGGATGCCGAAGCTCTCGTCCCTGATGGCCTCTCGCAGCGGATGGGTCAGGCGGGCCCGCCGGCGACGCGTTCGTTCCCAGGCCAGCGCGAGCAGGATCGCCCCTACCAGTGCGGCCCCCCCCGACCACTTGGTGGCGATGGCGGCACCGAAAGCGAGACCCGCCGCCAGCCGCCAGGGCCGGAAGATCGGAGAGGGAGGGCGATCGGGAGGGAGGTTCAGGAGCAGGGCTTCGTCGTCCCTGTCGAGCTCCGGCGGTAGCGGAGTTCGCCGTTCGATCCACTGCCGGTCCAGAACAAGGGAGAGGAGGCCGGCCAGGACGAAGGCGGTCAAGAAGATGTCGACCATGGAGATTCGGGACTGGACGAAGTTCAGGCTTTCGGTCGCGAGCAGGAGCCCCGCCGCGGCCGCCCACAGGACGCTCCCGAACAGGCGCAGGGCCATGATCGCCACCAGCAGGACCGAGACCGTCCCGAAGACGGCCGATGCCACCCGCCATCCGAAGGGCTCGTTCCCGAAAAGGGCCACCCCTCCGGCCACGATCCACCGGCCCAGCGGAGGATGCACCGTGAAGGTCTGCTCTCTCGGTGCGTCGAGACCGCACTCCCGGAACGGGATGCCCGCGTCGAAGCACCCGTCCTTCGCGTAGTAGACCTCGTCGAAGACGTACTCGGGCGGCGTGGACAGGTGGTAGAGGCGGAGGCCTCCCGCCAGGGCCGTGACGGCGAGGATCGCGACGAACGGGCGCGCGTACCACCGTCGCCGAGCCATCCTCTCGACGCGGTCGGGCTTGACAGGGATGTCCTCCGCGTCGGCGCCGGCCCTCAGCGTCACGAGCCGAGGATAGCCCGCCCATGTGTCACGGGGGCCACGGGTGCCGAAGCCCTTCGAACCCGGCGGGCATAATTCCAGTCGTGGCCGGGACCCTGTACCTGGTGGGCACTCCGATCGGCAATATGGAGGACCTTTCGGACCGAGCGCGACGGACGCTCGGCGCCGTCGATCTGATCGCCGCCGAGGACACGCGCCGGACCGGCCTGATGCTCAAAGCTCTGGGCATCCGAGCGCGCCTGGTCTCCTTCTTCGAAGGGAACGAGGTCGAGCGCGTCCCCAGGCTCTTGGAAGTCCTCCGCGACGGGAAGGACGTGGCGCTCGTGTCGGACGCAGGCATGCCGGCGCTCTCCGATCCCGGCTATCGGCTGGTGGCCGCGTGCGTGGAGGCGGGCATCCCCGTCGACGTGGTCCCGGGACCGTCTGCGGCGGTGGCCGCCCTGGTCGTCTCGGGCCTCCCCACCGACCGCTTCGTGTTCGATGGTTTCCTCCCTCGCTCCGGGAAGGCTCGGCGCCAACGGATCGAGGCTCTGGCAAGGGAGCCGCGCACGGTCGTGCTATTCGAGTCGCCGCGGCGGGTCCAGGCGACGCTGGCCGACCTCCTGGCCGCCTGCGGCGACCGGCGGGTCGCCGTGCTCAGAGAGCTCACCAAGCGCCACCAGGAAGCGCTCCGGGGACACCTGAGCGACGTCCTTCAGGAGGTACGCGGTCGCGAGCTGAAGGGAGAGGTGGCAGTGGTCCTGGAAGGAGCACCGGGGGATACGCCGGACACGGAGGCCGAACGAGCGGTTCGGTTGGCCGCCGATCTCGAAGCCTCGGGCCTTCGAAAGCGAGAAGCGGCTCGACGGGCCGCCGAGCTGACGGGGGTGCCGGCCCGTCGCATCTACCAGGGACTGCTGGGCAGCACGAGCGGCACGACGAGCAGCTCGCCTCACGGAGCGGCCGCATCCAACCGCGCGCTTCGGGGCCGGCGGGCGAAGAGCTCCGAGTAGGCCATCGCCGCGATCACCAGCCCGGCGCCGCCCCACTGGTGCGCTGAGAGCCGCTCGCCGATCCACACGGCCGCGAACGCCGCAGCGAACAGCGCCTCGCCGGCCAGCAGCACGACGGCCCGGCCCGCGGTGATCGTGCGTTGGGCCACGATCTGGATGGTGAAGGCCACCCCCGAGCCCAACACGCCGGTCAGGACCAGCAGTGGCCATACCGACGCGGACAGCGAGGCTTCGAAGCGAAGTCCGCTTCCGGCGGCAAGGGCGAGGTGGAGGGCCGACGCCACTCCCATCTGGGCAAGCGACAGCATCCACGGAGGGAACCGCGGCGAGAAGCGCCCCACCGCCGTGATGTGCCCGGCCCAACCGATGGCACCGGCAAGCACCAGCAGGTCGCCGGCATGGAGGCGGATCTCCCGGAGGTCGGTGACGGAGAGCAGCGTGAGCCCGACCATCGACATCGCCACGGCGACCCAGACGGAAGCCGGCACCCGTTGGCCGAAGAACGCGGCACCCAGGATCGGCGCGAACACCACGTACAGGCCGGTGATGAACCCGGCGTTCGTCGCGGTGGTCCGGGCCTGCCCCTCCGTCTGCAGGAGGTAGGCCACGAACATCAGGCCCCCCAGGACGAGCCCCGGCCACAGCACCGCCCGAAGTGCTCGGGGCGAGTGGCCGGCGCGCCGCAGCACCGGCAGCAGCGCCACGATCGCCAGGAGGCCGAGCGTTCTGGACCATGCCATGAAGGTAGGAACCGGCAACGTTCGAAGGGCGATCTTCGTGGCCGGGAAGGTGGCGCCCCAGAGGATCGGGGTCAGGATGAGCAGCAGACCGGGGTCGACCCGCCGTCGCACGGACGGACCATACAGCCGTAGGCGGGGTGCGCGTATCCTCCGCTTTAGCCATGGCGAGGGAACAGACCACGCCGGCCGTCTCACCACCTGCGGCTCCAAGCCCGCCCGCCCCAGGCGAAATGAACCCCTTCGAGGCGGTGACGCTCTTCTTCGATCGGGCGGCCGACCACGTTGGGCTGAGCGACGAGATGCGGGAGGTCCTTCGGACCTCCTATCGGGAGCTCACGGTTCAGGTCCCGGTGCGGATGGACGACGAGCAACTCGCGGTGTTCAGCGGATACCGCGTCCAACACAACGCGGCTCGGGGCCCATACAAGGGTGGGATCCGCTACCACCCGGATGCCGATCTGGACGAGGTGCGGGCGCTGGCCGCCCTCATGACCTGGAAGACCGCAGTCGTGGACATCCCCTACGGCGGGGCGAAGGGTGGCGTCCAGTGCGACCCCACGGTCATGAGCCAGGGAGAGAAGCAGCGGCTCACCCGCCGGTTCACCCAGATGATCAGCTACATCCTGGGGGTGAACCGGGACATCCCCGCTCCGGACGTCAACACCGACGCCCAGACCATGGCCTGGATGATGGACGCCTACTCGAGCCGGTACGGCTACACGCCGGCGATCGTGACCGGGAAACCGGTGGAGCTGGGCGGTTCCGTCGGACGAGATGCCGCTACGGGCCGGGGCGTCGTGTACTGCCTGGGGGAGGCGGCCCGAGAGCTGGGGCTGGACCTGCACGGGGCCACCGTGGCCATACAGGGGTTCGGCAACGTGGGGTCCTGGACGGCTCGTCTCATCGGCGAGATCGGGTGCCGGGTGGTGGCGGTGTCGGACGTGAAGGGTGGAACCTACCGAGGTGACGGGCTCGACGTGAAGGCCGTGTACGACCACGTGCGGGAGAGCGGCACCGTCGTCGACGCGCCGGGGACCGAGAGCATCACCAACCCCGAGCTACTGACGCTCGACGTCGACGTCCTGATACCGGCCGCGCTGGATCGGGTGATCAACGAGTCGAACGCCGCGGACGTCAAGGCGGGGGTCGTAGTGGAGGCGGCGAACCACCCCGTCACCCCGTCCGGCGACGCCATCCTCCAGGATCGGGGCCGGATCGTGATCCCGGACATCCTGGCCAACGCGGGCGGGGTGACCGTGTCCTACTTCGAGTGGGTCCAGGGGCTCATGTCCTTCTTCTGGACCGAGAAGGAGGTCCTCGAGCGGCTCGAGGGGATCATGAAGCGGAGCTTCCACG
>JBOGVA010000097.1:0-11870 GCA_050692195.1 Actinomycetota bacterium
CAGCTTCCCAAGCTGGTGACGAGGGTTCGATTCCCTTCACCCGCTCTGCTGGTCTGAGACTGTTTCGCCAGGTCGGAGGCTGCTTTTCGGGCCTCGCTTTCCTACCTAACGCTACCCAGCGTTCCGGTCCTTTCCCGGTCTGTCGCGGGACGAATGCGGGACGGGGGAAGGGAGCCCGGAAGGGTCTCGCGCCGCTTCCCGGAGGACATTCTCAGGTCCCGCGTGAGGGTCTTATCCCAGTCTCTGCATAAAGGACGGCATCGAGCGCGGTAGCCAGCATGACCAGATCGTCGAGTCGTTCTACTATCGTCTTCACGTGCGCGAACTATCGCGTCAGGAGGTGGCCGGGAGAGCCGGCGTCGACCCCGAACATGTCGATCGGTTGGTTGAGCTCGGGATCCTGAGGCCTGGCACGGGGGACACGTTTTCCCCAGGTGACGCCCGCAGGGCGCGGTGGATACAGAGTTTGGAGCGGGCGGGCGTGCCGCTGGAGGCGATGGCCGCCGCCGTCCGAGATGGGTTCCTCTCGTTCTCCTTCCTGGATGCGGCCACGCATGATCGGTTCCGGGGGCTCAGCGGCACCAACTTCCGCGAGCTGAGCGAACGGACGGGCGTCCCGTTCGACCTCCTGAAGGTGGTCCGGGAGGCGCTCGGCTTCGCGGAGCCACGACCGGAGGATCGGCTCCGCGAGGATGAGCTCTCCGTGGTGCAGCTGATCGAATTCCAACTCTCGAAGGGGTTCCGGCCCGTCGTTATCGAGCGGTGGCTTCGGGTCTACGGGGACAGTCTGCGGCGGATCACCGAGACGGAAACGGCTGGACACACCAGTGAGGTAGTGCGGCACCTGCTCGAAGCGGGCCTGACGGGGGGGGAGCTGCTGGAGGCCGGGGCGGACCTGGGGTCGCGGATGGCTCCCCTCACCGAGCAGGCCCTACTGGCGATCTATCACGGGCAGCAGGAACACAGCTGGAGCAAGGCGTTCGTCGAGTATGTGGAGGGAGCGCTGGAGAAGGCCGGCCTGTACAGCCGGTTACGGCGTCCTCCGGCGGTGTGCTTCCTGGACATCACCGGGTACACGCGGCTCACCGAGGAGCGGGGAGACAAGGCTGCGGCCGACCTGGCGGCGAGGCTCGGGACCCTGGTCCGGCGGTCCTCCCAGGAACACGGGGGTCAGCCGGTCAAGTGGCTGGGCGACGGCGTGATGTTCTACTTCGGGAATCCGGGCGCCGGCGTGCTAGCCGCCCTCGCTATGGTGGAAGGCGTCGCGACGCACGGTCTTCCGCCCGCCCACGTGGGGATCCACGCGGGGCCGGTGGTCTTCCAAGAGGGCGACTACTTCGGTCGGACGGTGAACATCGCGGCGAGGATCGCTGAGTACGCCCGACCGGGGGAGGTGCTGGCGAGCCAAGAGGTGGTCGACGCGGCCGACGGAACGCCGGTCACCTTCACAGAGATTGGGCCCGTGGAGTTGAAGGGCGTGGCGGGCCCTCTCCGCCTCCACTCCGTCCGCCGGGGCGCCTGAGGCTGAGGAACAAGGATGGGTGAATCAATCGACGGAGACGGTCCGAACACGACGGATAACAGCGGCATAGAGAGAAGGCAACAAGGTTGGGCAAAAGGTGGGCAGCCCGGCGCGTCTGAAGAAGCCGCCCGCTGGCCTTCTGAGCTGCTGTTTCTCTCGTTGCGCGGGCTGGATTTGAACCAGCGACCTCTGGGTTTATGAGTTCGTGCGAAGCGGGTCAGCTAAGACATATTCGCTATTCAGAGGTCATCTGAGGTCGCCTCAGCTCACGTGAGATCAGGTGAGTCAGACACAAATTTGACACAAGAATCCGCCCCATGCGCCTGATTCACGTGCTCCGGATCGGCTCTACTAGCGCCATGTGCCCTCCCACTCATAGAGCGGTGCGGTGGTGCTGTACTCGCGGAGTCGCGAGATCTTCCTGTCTCTGAAGTGGGCGATGGACGCGCCTTCGAACTCGACCGGTTTGCCACGCCAGGTACAGGCGAACAGCCACTCGAAGATCGCCGCCTCGTCGGCCATCAGGAAATGTGACTCGTCCGGGCTAGGAGACGCCTAACCGTGGCCTGCTGTGGGCGACCAGATTGGGCTGGTCAGAGGCCGAATCCGAGGGTCTTCCAGTCGGGTCTGTCTATCTCGGGTAGCCCGGTTCGTTTCCGGCCCGCCACTTGATGGTGCAGCCGACGCTCGGGCGCTGATCCTCGGCAACCGGGCGGTCGGCGAGTACGGCATCGATTGCCGCCCGGAGGTCCTGGCCCGTCACCGGAACGCCGTTGCCGGGCCTGCTCGAGTCGAACTGCCCCCGGTACGCGAGCCGTCGGTCGGCGTCGAAGAGGAAGAAGTCCGGAGTGCACGCGGCCGAGTACGCCTTGGCCACGTCCTGGGTCTCGTCGAACAGGTACGGGAACGTGTACCCGGCCTCCCGGGCCTCCTCCGCCAGGCTCTCCGGGGCGTCCTCGGGGTAGGCTTCGGGATCGTTTGAACTGATCGCTACGATCCCCACGTCTCGGTCCCGGTAGTCGCGGCCCAGCTTGGCCAGACCCTCCCGGACGTGGCGGACGTAGGGACAATGCCGGCAGATGAACATCACCAGGAGGGCCTTCCTGTCGTCGAAGTCCGACCGGCGCACCGTCCGGCCGGTGGTGACGTTCGGCAGGGCGAAGTCGGGCACCATCGTCCCCAGCGCGAGCATCGTCGACGTCCCGGCCACCGCGTGCCTCCTTCGTGCTCGACCCCATCGTAGCAACGCGGGCCCAGGCCCAGGGACCTCTCGACGAGGGCACGCCACGGAGAAAGGCCCCGGTGGCTACGATGGGTGCTCGATCCGGGAGGACTCATGAATGAGCCCGAATTCGACGCGAAGGTCCTAGAGGCAGTTCCATTGTTCGCCGGCCTTCCCCGCGGTGATCTCGAGAAGATCGTTCGTCTGGGCCAAAAGGGTTCGTTCGACGCCGGGGCCGACATCGTGCGGGAGGGAGAGCCGGGCGATGGCATGTATGTCCTCCTCACGGGACGAACCGAGGTGGAGGTGGGCGGCCGGTTCCACCGCCTGGGACCGGGAGACTTCTTCGGTGAGATGGCGTTGCTCGGCGTGAAGAAGCGGCTTGCGACCGTGAGGGCCGTCGAACCTGTCGATGCGCTGATGATCCCGGCCGCACGGTTCCAGGAGATGCTGCTCGAGCACCCCTCGATGGCGGTGGCGATGATGAAGACTCTGGTCGAGCGACTGCGCGAGGTCGAGGAGCGCATCGACGCGTGGATGGGCGGAACGAGTCTCCGGTAAGGGTACGATGCTGAAGCGAGACGGACTGGTGACGAGGGTTCGATTCCCTTCACCCGCTCGGACGATCCAATGACGGCGCAGACAAGGGCAGGCGACGTGGTGGTCCTTGCTCCGGAGGACTACGCGGTCCTCGGGGAGCAGGAATTCGGCGTCCCCGGGCTGGTGGCCACGGAGGTGATCGGTCCCTACGCGCGGATCCAGGCCGTCGGACCCCTCATCATGCTGCACGAGGGCGTCATCGAGCCTCACCGAGGTATCGGCCATCACCCGCACCGCGCGAACGAGCGGCTCTTCTACATGCTGGAAGGGGCGCTGGACCACGACGACGCGCTGAATGGGATCACCGGCCACATGGGTCCGGGCGACCTCGGCCGGCTCACCGAGGGCCGCCGGGGAATGGTGCACAAGGAATGGAACAACACCGACGACACGGCGCGAGCGTTCATCCTGGTGTACTCGACCGACCCGATGCCGGAGGGGGCTTCCTTCGACGCCCTCCGGGACGCCCAGGCGCCGAGATACGAGGAAGGTCCCGGCGTGAGGACCAAGGAACTCGTGGGTCCACGCTCGCCGCTCCGGATCCACGGCGACATCCGTTTCTTCGCGGACACCACCCTTCAGGCCGGGGCTCAGCTGGACGTGGGGCTCGGCGAGGGCGAGGGAGCCGTGCTGGCGCCGATCGAAGGCCAGATCGCGATCGGAGAGCGCAGGCTGGGCCCCAACGACCGGGCGCTCGTCCCGCCCGGCGAGGCTCGCTCCCTGGTGGTCCGGGCCTCCACACCGGCCCGGGTCCTTCGAGTGACGTTCGGTCCCGGCTACGGGTTCGTGGTCCGGTAGGACCCTGGATACCGCCGTGCCGGCACGCGTGGAGTTCGGTATCAGCATCACGCCGACCTGGGCCGACTCCTCTGAAGCCATCGACTTGGCTCGCTTGGCGGACGAGGCCGGCCTGGACCTGGTGGGGATCCAGGACCATCCGTACCAGTGGCGGTTCCTCGATACCTGGACCCTCATCGCATACCTGGCCGCCAAGACCAGCAGCGTGCGGTTCTTCCCCGATGTCGCCAATCTGCCCCTTCGAGCCCCAGCGGTGTTGGCCAAGGCCGCGGCGTCACTGGACGTGCTGACGGGAGGCCGGGTGGAGCTTGGCCTCGGAGCAGGCGGGTTCTGGGAGGCCATCGAGGCGATGGGGGGTCCCCGGCGGGCTCCGGGGGAGGCCGTGCAGGCTACCGAGGAAGCCATCGACGTGATTCGCCTGGTCTGGAGTGGGCAACGGGGTGTCCGCTACGAAGGGCGCCACTACCGGCTTTCGGGACTCAACACGGGGCCGACGCCGGCCCACCCGATCGGCATCTGGCTCGGAGCGGGACGCCGCCGGATGCTCGAGCTCATCGGGCGAAAAGCCGACGGATGGGTGCCTTCCTCCCCTTGGGCCCCGCCAGACGCTCTCTCCCAATACCTCCGTCGGATCGAGGACTCCGCGGCCACCGCGGGCCGTGACGCCCGCTCGATCCGGCGCGTCTACAACGTGAGCGGCGTAATCGGCGCGGAGCGCGGCGAGCCCTTCGTGGGTCCCGCCTCGTACTGGCAGGACGAGCTCAGCCGCCTCGTCCTGGACGTCGGAATGGACGCGTTCATCTTCTGGGCGGGTGGGGACGATGCGCGTTCCCAGGTGGAGACCTTCGCGACCGATATCGTACCGGCCGTGCGCTCGGCCGTGCAGGCCTGAGCTGCCCGAGTGGCCGGGATCATCGCAGGTACACTGGCATATCGGACGCGCCGGTAGCTCAGGGGATAGAGCGGCTGCCTTCTAAGCAGCGGGTCGGGGGTTCGAATCCCTCCCGGCGCGCAACGCCGTCAAAGGCGAGGATCAGGCTCTCCTTGGCAAGGGCTTCTACCCAGCCCTTACCGGAGGGCACCACTGGCAATAAGGGACGCAGACAGTCGTTGGCTCGTCCCCTGGGCAAATGCAATCAGGACTGAGGTCGACGCACACTTGGCGCGGCTCGCAATCAGCATCGCTCTGACATGTCTCTTCGCACCTGGGCGGCGCGTCAAAGTCCGCACACACGCACCCCCCCTCATGGCGCTGCGCGCAACCACACGGCTCGCCCGGGAATCCCCCACAAAGATCCCCGGGACATGGCGGGCAGTCGACGCATGGTACGCACGGTACCGGTGTCACCGCCGCCGCAGGTACGCCCAGGCTGGTGATCACCGGCGTGGCCCAGGCAACTGTCCCAGCGGCACCGAGCCGCTTGAGCAACTCTCGACGCGAGACGCCAGGCGCATCCATTCAACTCCCCGCTTCGCTGGCCTCGAACGAGGATCATTGCACGAAGGGGCCTGGTGCAAGTCGGGAATCGAATCCCTCCGGCGCACAAACCATTACACTGCCGGCGCGATATCCGAAGAGGAGAGGGTCGTGGACTTCAAGGTGGGGGACGTCATCGAGCAGGGCCGAGACGCCATGACCGTGCGAAGAGTGTTCGGCGAGCCGATCCATGAGAACGGAGTCGTGGTCGTGCCGGTCGCCGCCGTGCGGGGAGGTGCCGGAGGCGGCGCGGGCGGCCAGCCGGGCGAAGGCGAAGGAGGGGGGGGTGGGTTCGGCGTCATTGCCCGTCCCGTCGGCGCGTACGTGATCCGGGGGGACCAGGGTGGCGACCAGCTATCGACACGGGACGCCTGGCTATGGCAGCGCTCGTCCTGGCCGGCCTCGCGGTCTTCACGGTTCGCACGGCCATCAAGGCCCGGACCAAGAAGGGCAGGTCCTGAAGCTACCCGGTCCCGGTCGCCTGCCGGACCACCTCGGCGAGATCGATGAAGGCAGACGCCTCATCCCCGAGAACCCAGGGCGTCATACAGTGTTAATTCGGCGGACGCCAACTTAAAGTCACCGGGCGCGAGGAGAACCTGCAGGCGCGCCCGAGAGCGTCGACACCCACGATTCATCGAGTGGGGTCGATGGGCGCCCCGTTGAGCGACGACCGTGTCGGTCTCGTACTGCCGTCGTCGATTGTCTGCCTCCCGTTGCTTCCGCCGGTCCTCCTCGTGGCGTTCCTCCCGCTTCATGCGGTTGATTACGAAAGGCCACCACGGCTCCCCGCCGGTAATCAACAGGAATGGATGACGTACCTTCGGAGCTCGAAGGGAAGTGTGTCGCGTTCGGGCGATCCGACCGTTCCGACGATCAACGCGATCGAGACGAGAACAAGGACGACGGCGAGACTGACCCCGAGAACCCCCTGATGACAACTCTCGCAAGCCGGGCTGACCGGGTGAACTGAGGCTACGGCGAGGGCTTGGAGGGGTGAGGCTGGGATCGGAGCTGCCTGCCCGGTCGGATGCCCTTCACTTCGGCCCCCTCCTGGAACCATCGCGTCTGGCAGATCAGGCACCGACACCGGTGTCGCGGTCCGGCCATGGCCGTGATCGTCCGCTGAGACTGGCAGAGGGGACACCGCACCATCGAGGACCTCTCGTTCCGACCGCTCCCGTCGGGCTTCCCGGCCGACCGTCCCTCGAAGTCCAGACCGCTCCGCCCTCGGGCACCATGCGGCGCCGCCGGCATGCTGGTCCCGCTGCCCGCAGGGCGGAGTGTCTGGATCGGGGGGAGCTTCAATTGTGGCCCGCGTGAGGTCCCCTGCCCTCGGCCGATCGACCATTTCGGAGTACGCCGAAGGTCCAGGGACCCGTCGGACGAATACGGGGCCGGCGTTGCGGAAAGGTCCTTGTCGGCCAGGGCATGGCCAGTCGGTCGGCTCACTCCGTGACGGTGATCGTTCCCGTCATTCCCTCGGGAATGTGGAAGGTGCAGACCATCTGGTACGTGCCCGGCGGAACCTCCACGGTTTCTGTCTCGGTCTCCCCGGCGTTGACGTCCACGTCGAAGTCCGTTCCTTCGATCTTCAGGTCGTGGATAGAGGCTCCCTGGTTGACCATCTGGAGTGGGGCTCCTGAGGCGATCGTTAGCGTTGTCGGGTCGAAGACGTTGTCCCTCATGACCACCCTTGTCGTGCCGGCGGGAGGCGGCCCGGTGGTCTGTCCGTCCCCTCCGCAGGCTGCGCCGAGCACCGCCACGGCTATCAGGACCACCGTGCCGCGAGCGACTCTGATGCCATTCATCGTTCCCTCCGTTCCGATTGCCCGACAGAGACTACCCGGTGGATCGCGCCCGAGCCGGCCCAAACTCCGCTGATAGAATCGACCTGCCAGGCGTGGTGGCCGTAGCTCAATCGGTTAGAGCACCAGGTTGTGGTCCTGGGGGTTGGGGGTTCGAGTCCCCTCGGTCACCCTGGCCTTCCGCGCCCATCGGTATACTTCCGGCGGGCCCTTAGCTCAGCCCGGTTAGAGCGGCAGACTCTTAATCTGCGCGTCACAGGTTCGAATCCTGTAGGGCCCACCGAACCGTCCGTATGTCCTGCACTCGAGCGCCGGCTGGATCAAGCTGCTCTACTGCGGCACGCTCACGGTTTCTCGCCCTCACTATCGCCCGGGCCGGGCCACGGATCGCTGGTCAGCGGCAGGGACATGTCCGCTCTCCCGTTACGATCGGCGCCGGCGAGTGCCTTGCGGTAGTCCTCCACAGATTTCTGTGTCCACCCCTCGGGATCGACGGGTCCTTCGCTGTTCCCCGGCCCAGGCCAGGGCGCGGTCATGAATCCTCGGGAGCTCTCGTCGTCCTGGGCCGTCGTGGCCTGAGCGGTCCTGGCCACTGGACTGACGCGAATCAGCCCTCGACGGTGAAGGTCGCGCGCATCCCCTCCGCGTAGTGGGCCTCCTGCTCCTCCTCATCCCAGATGTTGCATATCAGCGCGTAGTTGCCGGCCTCCAGGTTGAACGTGGCGCTTCGCGTCTCCCCTGGGGGGAACTCCTCGATCTCCCCGATCACCTCGATGCCCGCGCCCGCCTCGTCCACCGCTCCGTTCTCGTCGGTCGGCAGCTCGATGATGCTGAGGTCGGTCTTTATGACCACGAGTTCGTGGTCGTCGTCAGGTCCGTTGTTCGTCGCCTCGAACGTGACCTCCCCGGTCCCGATGGATGTGTCCGACGGGACCACCGCGAACTCCTGCAGCGTGACCTGCACGGTGCCGCCGTCTCCCCCGCAAGCGGTGGCCCCCAGGGCCAAGACGCCGAGCAGCGCGAACACAGCCAGCCATCGCCCTCGTACCATCATCCCCTCCTCTCTCAACGTCGGCCGCAGTGTAGTAGCAGGCCTATCCCCCCCGGCTGGACACGGCGGAAGGCAAGCTATCTCTTGCCCGGCCGCAGGTGTCTCATTCCGTTGCCACCGGATCTCCCCGTTCTCCACTCTCAGCCCGGCTCCATGAACGGACTGCCGCTCCTTACCGTACTCCGATGGAGCCCCATGATCGCTCGAGCCACCGCCTCGATGACATCGTCCAGGTCAGGCGCCAGGGATGACTTCTCAGCAGTAGAACGAGGAGCGTCGGCTGGACTACGGTGTCGTCCTACAGCGCCACGGAGGCGGCAAGGAGGACGCATTGAGGCTCCTGACGATTCGAACGCCGCAAGGGACCCGCGCGGCGAGACAAGAGGGCGACGAGGTCGTCCAACTCGAACACGAGGACGTAGGTGCGTTGCTGGCGATGGGGCCCGACTGGGCCCGGACCGCCCAGTCGGCCAACGGACCCAGGCATCGCCTGGGCGAGATCGACCTCGCCCCGGTGATCCCCCACCCTGAGAAGATCATCTGCCTGGGCCTCAACTACCGGAACCACATCCAGGAAATGGCGCACGAGTCTCCCGCGCATCCAACGCTCTTCGCCAAGTACGCCCGCGCGTTGATCGGCGCCCGCGACCCGATCATGCTCCCCGCCGAGTCCGACAAGGTGGACTGCGAAGCCGAGCTGGCATTCGTCATCGGCCGGCCGGTCCGACGGGCCAAGGGAGCGGAGGCGGGGGAGGCGATCGCGGGGTTCTGCGTCCTGAACGACGTCTCCATGCGCGACTGGCAGACCCGCACGACCCAGTTCCTCCAGGGCAAGACATTCGAGGGGTCGACCCCGGTGGGACCGGCGATGGTATCCCCGGACGAGGTGGACGGCGGGACCGACCTCTCCATCCGCTGCGAGGTGGACGACGAGGTGAGGCAGGAGGCCAGCACGGCCGATCTCCTGTTCCGTCCCGCGGAGATCGTCGCCTATGTCAGTACGATCGTGACGCTCGTTCCCGGCGACCTGATCGCCACCGGCACGCCCGCGGGTGTGGGGGCCGCTCGACACCCGCCGCTCTTCCTTCGGCCCGGCCAAGTAGTTCGCACGGCCATCGAGGGCATCGGCGAGCTCGTGAACGAGTGCGTCGCCGAGCCGCCCTGACCGGCGGGGGCGCGAGCATCCCTTCTGGACCTGGACCCGGTTGATCCGCTGCTCCCTCTGCGCCGGAAGATTCGCCGGATACTCCTGGGCGTCTTCGAGCCGCCACCGCGTGCCACACTCGGGACAGGCCCACTCCCCGCCGACCGGGGCCGGATCCCTTCGATCCCGCGCCTCATTCCGAACGTAGCCAGCCCGCGCGAATCTATACTCTGACCAGCACGTTTGATACGCCTCGCGCGAGAGTGGCGGAACCCGGTAGACGCGCCGGACTTAGGATCCGGTGCCCGGAAGGGCGTGGGGGTTCAAATCCCCCCTCTCGCACCGGATCTCATCGAACGACGGCGTCGTGGATCTCCGAGGCGAGGTCGACACCACCCGGAATCGAGGGGTCGAGCGTCATCAGGACACCGAACGTCTCGTCGTCGACCCACACGCACACCCAGCCCTGTGCCTGAGCGGAACTGTACGAGCCGCAATAGTAGGTCGCGGCCCCGCGGGCCTCGATGACCACCGAGCTCTGGTCAACCGACGCGCCGCTGCTTCCTTCGAATCCACCGACGAATCCATCGCAGAAGGACGAGGGATCTCCTGGAGGCGGGGCGTCGAAGGCGAACACCATCAGGGCGGGTCGGGCCTCGGTCCCATAGATCGCGACCTTCGGCTTCTCCCCGGCGAACGAGCCCGACTCGGCGATCGCCTCCGCCGCGCTCACGTAGCTTGCAGAGGTAAGCCGCGGCTGGCCGGCGAGCGAGTCTGGGAACCCGACGAACGACCGGTTCGCGAGGAACAGCCATGCTGCCACCCCGGCCACGACGAGGGCACCGGCTCCCAGGGCGATCCACAGGAGTGTGCGCGCCCGCCCGCGAACCGGTAGCTCCGTCCCGCTTGCGCTGTACGCGCTCGTCCACGATGTCGGCGGCGCGGGCGGAGGAATGGGTTGGGACCAGGAGGGCGGACCGACATCGGGCCTGGCGGGCAGTGGGCCAGGTGGCCCTCCGCCGGACATCAGGGCGACCCCGCAACTCGAGCAGAATCGATCCCCGGCGGCGTTCGCCGCCTTACAGGTCGGACAGGTGAGATTCTCCACGAACACACCCCTTGGAAGCCATCCCTCGAGAGCATGCGCCCCTGAGCAGCCGATTACGATTCCGCTCAGCCCGCCTCGGAAGCCGCCTCCTCGCGTCCGCCAAAGGCGTCTTCGGGGTCGGCCGGGGCCTCCTCCGAGTCGGCCGGCGACTCGTTGTGGGTGTCGACGTAGCCCGGCGGCGGCTCCTCGCCGTGCCCCGGCTCGTGAACGAGTCCTGGGCTGGCCTCCTCCGAAGGCACGGAGGACTCCACCTCCCCTGACAGGACGAGGGAGGTCATGTCCACCCCGAGCTCCCACGGGTCCATGCTCCGCTCCACCTCCCAGCGGAAGTCCCCGCTCTTGCGCGTCTCGCTCAGATCGAGCTCTTGCGGTTCGCAGGGGGTGCCGTTCGCGTCCAGGACCAGCCGCACCCGTGGCCGGGCCAGCAGGTGCTCGTGGTTGCGGACGACCACGCCCACCGCGCCGTTGCTGAGACGTACCAGCGACCCCACCGGGAACAGTCCCAGAAGTCGAACGAACGCCCGCACGACCCGAGGGTCGTAACCGCGTCCGGCGCCCGAGAGCAGGAGGTTCAGACCTTGCCTGCGCTCCTCTCCCTTCCGGTACGGACGGTTCGTGGTGACCGCGTCGAAGCAGTCGGCAACCGCCACCATGCGGGCCGGCAGTGAGGGGTGCGCTCGGCCGGACAGCGCGGGATAGCCCGCCAGGTTATAGGCAGCGTGATGCTCGAGGATGATCGCCGCAGCAGGCTGGAGGACGGAATGGCCGGTGCTGAACAGGATCCCGGCGCCGTCCACGGGGTGCTTCTGGATCAGTCGCCACTGTTCTTCGGTCAGCCCGCCCACTTGCTGAAGCACTTCGGCCGGCACGTTCACCTTGCCCACGTCGTGGAGAAGAGCCCCGATCCCCAGGGACACGATCTGCTCCGGTCGCAATCCGACGGCGTACCCGAGGGCCAGCGACAGCAGGCACACGTTGAGCATGTGGTAGTACGTGTACTCGTCGTGGGAGCGCAGGGTGGCCAGGAGCAGCGCCTGGGTCGGGTCCTTGACCACCTGCTCGGACAGTTGCTGGACGAGTCGAGTCGTGGGCTCGAGATCCACCGCGCGGCCCGCCGCCACGGCGCCCGCAGTGTGGCGG
>JBOGVA010000098.1:0-8563 GCA_050692195.1 Actinomycetota bacterium
CACCCGAGCTGGGACGCGTGGCCGAGGTCGAGCCAGGTCCCGAGCGTGTGGCCGTGGTCCCGCCCGATCCGCTCGACCTCCGCCTTCAGCTCCTCCCTGGTGGCCACCGAACCAGCATACTGACGGCCTGGGGAATGCCCGAGTTTTCTGTACCCTTCAACCCTTGCTTGCCCCTTCGTCCCCGGATGGGCTCTCCTACCTTGTGCGAGCGGGCCAAAGGGCCGACCATGAGAAGCGGCAGTGTCCAGGCAGGCGGGAGAAGTGGTCAGAGCCTACATCCTGATCCAGAGCCAAGTGGGTGCGTCCGGCGAGGTGGCCCGGGACGTGGCCCACATTAAGGGAGTGACCTCCGCCGAGGCGGTGACCGGTCCCTACGACGTGATCGCCCTCGTCGAGGCCCGCAACCTCGACGAGCTCGGACGGCTGGTGGTGGGCAAGGTACAAGCGATTGAGGGCGTCACACGCACTCTGACCTGTCCCGTGGTCCGCCTCTAACCGGAGAAGACCACGGCCCTGCGAGCCCCGGCCCCCTACCCTGATTTCGCCGATCTGCCCGTCGGCGTCTAATGCTACTGGTCATCTCAGAGTGCATAATGAGTGAAGGTGATGGCGGGAAGGCTGGTCGGCGACGGCCAGCCTTTTTCTTTTCCAGCGGATGGATGAGGCCGGTCGGTTGGCGAGTGGAGGAGGTGCGTTGATGTTCGCGCGAGTCGCAGTCTACGAAATCCCGGGCCATCGGGTAGAGGAAGCCGTTGGGAGCTTCCGGGAGGCCATCGACCAGATCAGGGACATGGAGGGTCTGGAGGAGGTCTACGTCCTGGTTAGTCCCGAGAGCGATCGGGCGCTGACGATGAGCCTGTGGGAGCGTCAGGAAGACATGGAGGTTAGTCGCATCAAGGCCAGCCAGCTTCGAAGTGATGCAGCAAAGGTCGTCGACGGCAGCGTGCAAAGCGTTGTGGAGTACGAGGTCGCGATTCACGAGCTGCTCCGTTCGTGAGGGCATGGAATTCGACACCAGAGGAGAAGCCATGAGGTTAGCCAGATCGCACCCGTGAAGTCGCCTCGCGCCCAGGATATCTGCCGGGCTGCGGTCGTTCATCGGTGGAGTCTCTGAAGGCAGCCATCCGAAGGACAAGAGCCGCGCGTCCGACGGACACCCTCCACCGACCCGGGTTCTTTCCCCAGCCCCTCTCTGCCCGCCGCTCGGGCTCTTCGTAGATCGCAGGAAGGCCGTCTTCGGCCACGCCCGCGGCGGGCCTGCCCTCCTAGCCGCGTCGCCTGAGAATGTTGACGAAACAGGTGGCGAGGGAGCCCTCGCACCCGAACCTGGAGGTCGCCTCCTAAGGGAGTCGGCTCTCGGAGCTCTCTTTGATCGGTAGCAGTCGTTCTCCAGCCTTGCCTCGGAGGTTCGAATCCTCCCGGGGGCACCAGAGCACGCAAACTACCGGTCGAGGACGACGAGCACAGCACGCTCACCATCCCGATCCTGACGCCGCCCAAGGGTCTCCGATATTTGGGGGATCATGATCAGCCCCACAAGCCTGCATCTGCCATTTCTGGCCCGCCGCGCGTTCGTGACCCTTGCGGATAGTGCGCCATATGACGGATAGTGCCCACCGAGGCAGGGACGGAGGACCTGAGATGGAGCGCTCGGTGCCCTCAAGGCCCGCGTCCCGCTGTGCGCGTCCCTTTCCCGCTGCGTCCTGTCGCTCCCCCCCATCCACTTTCCTCTGTCCTGACGGGGCCGATACGGAGAAGGGGGGACCATGGACAGGAGAGCGTTTCTCACGAAGGCGGGGCTCACCACCGCGCTGACCGCAACGGGCCTGGAAGGCTTGGCGGGAGTGGCGTGGGCCCAAGATAGGCGGATCAACTTCCACTTTCTCAGCTTCAGCGCCAACACAGCCGGCACACCCGACCTGGTAGCCATGAGCGGGGACGGCCATGTCGCCACAGGCGGCGTGGTGGGCTCGGGCAGCTTCGTGCACCTCGATCCTTCGACTGGGGTCCCCGCAACCATCCTGGGCGAGGGGACCTGGAAGGCCAAGCGGCTCGTCAGTTTCCACGAAGAGGGAAGGTGGGGCGTCTTCCTCTCAGGAACCGTGGTGATGGACATCCGGCTCGTGCCGGAGGGTAGCGCGCCGGTTCCAGCCCAGTTGACCATGAACTGCAACCTGGGGCCGGCCGGCATCTCCACGGGGCTCCCGGAGGGGTTCTTCCTCGACATCCCAAGCCTGGGAGCGGAGTTCCAGCCGACCACTTTTCCGGGCGGGTTCCCATTTGGGTTGACCGTGTTCACCACCGTCGTCGAGGAGAGGGGTTCTTCCGGATAACGCTACCTGCTCAGCGACCTGCGGACCTGGCTGGTGGCGTCGGCTGAGGAGGCTCGGATGAAGAGACTGCCTATTCTTTTCGTGGCAGTGCTCATGTCGGCTGCCCTCTCCGCTTCGCCAGCGGCCGCGGCGGGCCCCGCCGTCGCGAACGGAGGAGGCCGAGGGACCGTCGACGGCACGAATCCTTTCTCGCAGTTCGGATTCGGCGTGACCCAGGCCGCCGGTGGCCAGGTGCAGGGACAGTTCAATTGCCTGATGGCGGGCGCGTCGGAGTTTCCGGGCTTTGACCTCATGGCAGTGCGGGGTCAGATTACGAGCGTGGTCGTCTGGGGAAGCACGGCGACCTTCGATGGCGCCGGCATGTTCCAGACGGGCAATCAGGGCAAGTCTCCAGCAACATTCCGGGTCGTCGTGAAGGAGGGTGGGCCTGGCGTAGGAACCTTTCAGTTGACGCTCCTCACACCGTTCCTGTTCGTCCTGCCGACGGAAACGGTCCTGGACGGGCACATCACGATCCACTAGCTGGGCGAGGTGGCTTCTTGGGCTCCACGGGCCGGCCCCCTGGATGAGACCCACTAGTCTCCAAGGTGGTGGACAGCCTTCACCTGGACGAGCGCCTGCGCCAGCTGTCTCCCCTTTCGTTCGGTTCGCCCCGGGGGCACCAAGTTGGCGCGCGCTGCCGCTCATCTCCGCCGATTTTTTCGACCCTTTGATCAGACCTGCACCCGCGTAACATCAGCCACAGGTGACTCCGCCAGGTGCCCCGCCCTCTGGTCCGAGGCCCCGCTTGATCGGTGCTTTGAGGTGGCGTTCTAGGTGCCACCAGAAGGCGTCTGCCCGATTGGATTCCGGGAGCTCCGCCGGCTCGGGAACTCCAGCCGTTGAGTGGGCTTCCTCGGCTGTCATAGGGTACTGGCGAGGAAGGGCCAAGGGGAGATGGATCGGGACGATCCCGCGTACAAGGGCCAGGCTGGCTACACGCCCTTCCTCCTCGCGATCTATGACCCGTTCGTGCTCGGCTTCATGGCCCGTGTGGTCTGGCGGTGCCCCACCCCGCCTGTCATCGAACGTTATCGAAAGCACCTCGGACACCGGCATCTCGACGTCGGCCCCGGCACTGGCTACTTCATCGAGAAGGCCGCGCCACCGGCCGGGACGGAGATCACCCTGCTCGACCCGAACCCGAACGTGCTTGCCCGCTGCTCCCGAAGGCTGGCGGCGATGCATCCGACCACCGTCGAGGCGGATGTGATGAAGCCGCTGCCCGTTGATGGTCCGTTCGACTCAGCGGCGCTCAACTTCGTGCTCCACTGCTTGCGCGGTCCCCAGTCGCACAAAGCCATCGCGATCCGGAACGTGGCGGCCGTGCTCGAACCCGCTGGCGTGTTGTTCGGCGGCACCGTCTTGGGAACCGCCGAACTACATACACCACAGGCTCGCGCGACCCTCCGGGCCTTCAACCGGAAGGGCGACTTCGACAACCTCGGGGATACCGCCGAGGGGCTCCGCCAGATCCTGGAGGAGTCGTTTCAAACGGTCGAGATCGAGGTCATCGGATCGGCCGCACTCTTCACGGCCACTGGCCCGGGCGAGGCTGGGTAACGCGACAGTTCTCGACGACCGGAATCCCGACTCGCTGTCGTTGGTTCCGAGGCGTCCCTTGGGCAAGCTGCCTGGTCAAGAAGCCGAATCGCAGTTTGCGGACCCCGCACCGTGTGAGGGCTCGAAGGTCCGGCTGCGTCGGACGGAGTCAGCGCCTGGAACACAGAACACGCAGAGGCGTAGGCTGACGTGGCCATGCTGCCAAGTCGGCCATGGGTGCTCGGACTCGGGTACGCGGGTGCGGCCTTTGCCGCCGCTCACGCTTACGCATTCCGCGTCATCCTTGGGGCGCAGGACGATCCCGATGACATGGGAGAACTGCTCACGTACTTCGCGTCCAATCGGACGCTCTTCCTGGTCTGGGTCTTCGCCGCCATCGCCCTGTGGATCGTCCTCGTGTCCCTGCTGCCGGCGATCTGGCGAGCGCTCGGCCGCGGCTGGGCAGCGACCGCTGCTGTCGCGGCTATGTTCCTCGGTGCGGTCATCAACATCGCCGGCGACGGATCACAGTTCCCGACCATCTTCCTCAGCGCGCGCTACGCAAGCGCAGACGAGTCACTTCAGGTGGGCCTCGTAGCCGCGGCCGGCGAAGTGTCCGACGCGGTCGGAGCGCTTCTAGGCGTTGGCATCGCGCCCCTGTTTGTGGGGTTGCTCGCTGCCGCCCTCGTCTCCGCGCTTCGCCGTACGCCCGGGGGTCGGGGATACGGCAGCCTATTCGTCCTCTTTGGACTGGCCACCGTCCCCGTGGGACCGCCGATCGTCGGCGCGGCGCTCAACCTCCTGATCTTCGCCTCGATCGCCTATTTCACCGCCCGCGCCCTCGCGGCCGAGCCACACACATAGCCTGGTCGCTACCCCGGGGACCTTGGACCTCGGGCCTCTCCTTGCAGCATCGCCGGAGAATGTTCACGAAACAGGTGGCTTGCCCAAGGATGCCTCGTCGGATCTGAGCAGACCGCTACGATCCGCGGCCGCGCATAGTCTGAGCGGACTACTCCGGGGTTTCGATGAGCCGCTGGCCCCGATCGGGGCAGGGCTGCTCGAAGGCCTCGGTGAACGCCTCCCCCGGGGGCGGGAGGACCTGGACGAACGCGTATCGGTCGCATCCCAGGCACCCGAGCTGAGACGCGTGGCCGAGGTCAAGCCAGATCCCGAGCGTGTGGCCGTGGTCCCGCCCGACCCGCTCGACCTCCGCCTTCAGCTCCTCCCTTGTGGCCACGGAACCAGCATACTGACGCCTGGGGATTCGCCCCCGTCGCACGGGAACTGTGATGAGACGAGACCCGCGGCGTAGTCGTCAGGACCTCAAGGATGGCTCTCAACGTCTGAACCTGCGTCGCGGCCCCATCAAGCGCTTCCGCGACGAGGTGGAGACGTGCGCGGCCACCTGCTCGAAGTCACTGGTGCGCTCAGCGCGAAGCTCGGCCACCGAGCCTGAGGAAGTCCCGCTCGGCGTCCGTCGGCGCCATGTCGGCCGCACGTTCGTAGGCGGCCGCGGCCTCGCTGTTCCGGCCCAGCCGCCGAAGCAGATCGGCTCGCGTGGCGTGGAACGGGTGGTAGTTGTCCAGGTCCAACTGTTCCACCAACGCCAGCGCAGCAGCGGGCCCCTGCACCTCGCCGATGGCGATGGCGCGGTTGAGGGCCACGACCGGCGTGGGGGCGACCGCAAGCAACTGGTCGCACAGGGCGACGATCTGCGACCAGTCGGTCTCCTCGACTGACGGCGCGTCCGCATGCACGGCGTTGATGGCGGCTTGGAGCTGATAGGCACCAGGTTGGTTGTGGCGAAGGCACCGGCGGACGATCGCCTGACCCTCCTCGATCAAGGCCCGATCCCATCGTGTGCGGTCCTGCTCGCCGAGCAGCACGAGGGAGCCGTCGGGCCGCGTTCGCGACGAGCGACGGGATTCGGTCAGGAGCAACAGCGCCAGCAGGCCGGCCACCTCTGGCTCGTCGGGCATGAGCGTCGCCAGGATCCGAGCCAGCC
This sequence comes from Actinomycetota bacterium, assembly GCA_050692195.1. Taxonomy (GTDB): domain Bacteria; phylum Actinomycetota; class UBA4738; order UBA4738; family UBA4738; genus JBOGVA01. The sequence goes on from JBOGVA010000098.1 coordinate 5,923, forward strand.
GGATCGCCTCCGAGCAGAGACCCGGTTCGGCTGGGCTGGTCAACCCGGCGTTGTATACGAGGTAGACGGTGGCCAGCACGGGGCGGAGGCGGGCGGGCAGCTCGTGATCTTCCGGCACGCGGTAGGGGATCCGGGCGGCCTTGATCTTGCGCTTGGCACGCACGAGACGTCGGGCCATGGTCGGTTCGGCCACCAGGAAGGATCTTGCGACCTCCTTGGTCGACAGGCCGCCGAGCAGTCGGAGGGTCAGCGCCACCTGCGCTTCGGTGGACAGTGCCGGGTGGCAGCAGGTGAAGATGAGGCGAAGCCGGTCGTCTTGAACGGGTCCCACCTCCTCGGGCATGCGGGGGTCGTCGTTGCCGGGCGAGAGCACCGCCATCTCGCCGAGCAGTTCCCGTCCCCGTGACTCGCGGCGGAGGCGGTCTATGGCACGGTTTCGGGCGGTCGTCGTGATCCAGCCGCCCGGGTTGGGCGGCAGGCCGTCGCCCGGCCACTTGCGCAGGGCGACGGCGAACGCCTCCTGCACCGCATCCTCCCCGACGTCGATGTCACCGAAGGCGCGGATCAGCGTGGCCACCGATCGGCCGGACTCCTCGCGGAAGATCCGGCCGACCTCGGCCTCGTCGAGCTTGGGTCCGGCGTCGCCGTCCCGCACGCTGTCAGGCCTCGAACCCGAGGAACGGACGGACCTCGATGGGATGCCCGACGGCGGCGGTGGCCTTCGACGCCCAGGCGAGCGCAGCGTCGAGGTCCTCGGCCTCGATGATGTAGAAGCCGCCCAGGTGTTCCTTCGACTCCGCGAAGGGGCCGTCGGTGGTCAGCACCTCGCCGCCGGACATGCGCACGACGGTGGCGGTGTCGGGTTCGTGCAGGCGGCCGGAGAAGAGCCAGGCGCCGGCCGACTTCAGCTCCTCGTTGAGGACCTGGATCTGCTTCCAGGACTGCTGCATCTCTTCGTCGGTCATCGGCTCGCCGACCTCGCCCTCGACGCTGTGGACGGACAACAGGTACTGCGTCATGGTGGTCCTCCCTCGTGCTGGGCGGGCGGTTCCCGCCTCTCACCCCAACTACGAACGGGCCTCAGCCAGATTGACACGTACCCAAGAAAAGCGCGTCAGGGGCGGAAGACGTGGACCTCGACCATCAGTGGCTTGTCATCGAAAACGACCTGCGATCGGTACGATAGATCCTGCACCATGAGGGTGACCTCCTGACGCAGGCCGCCGTCGCCCCGAACGACAGCTTTCTGCCTGCTCAGGAGGTCATTTCACTTCCCAACCCGGGCCGCCGGCAGCCCCCTTGAGAGGGGACCCACCTGTCGGGCTTTCCGGCCGGAGAATGTTGACGAAACAGGTGGCTGGAAGGGAGGCCCGAAATCTGGCGAGCGAGAGGAGGTCAAGGGTTCGACTCCTCCCCAGACAAGAAGGCTATCCAGGGAGCTTGGCCGCGATGACATCCGCCGATCTGATGTCGGGCGGCTCGGCGAAGAGGTCAGAAGCTTGCGCCATCAGTGCCTCGGCGACCCGGCCCGACAGGTGTGCCTGCCGGCCCGAGTCGTCCGGGAAGAAATCCACGATCGCGAAATCGGATGGTCCAAGACGGATCGCGAACCAAGCGGTCGTTCCGGGCTCCTCGTTGACCAACGCCAGCCCTCCCTCGAGGAAGCGCGCCACCTCCGCCTCTTTGCCCGGCTTCGCCTTCAGTGGAACGAGCAGCCCGACAGCAACCATCGCGTCTCCCCTTTCGACGGCACCGGGCCCAATCTACACCCGGACTTAGCTCACGCGACGAACGACCTGCTTGGTGAGTCGAGGCTGAGGAGCAGAAGTTGCAGTCCTTCGGTGCCGGACGACCGAGCGGGACAGATTGCCATCGCACGGCGGAGTGGCGACTCTCGCAGTGGCCTGCCCCGCGTCTGGAACAGGACCACGCGGACAGGAACTCGTGAACGATCGCCTTGTCTCTTGACGCACGTCAGCCTGGATTGGCGTCCGCGAAAGGGATAGGCGTATCCGGGCGGAGGTGCATGGCCGCAGCGGCTTCAGTCCTCCGGAGCTCCCGTCCGAAGCCGGCGGGCCACCCATCGGTCCACCTGCCGCTGCACGAACCCCGGCGCGACGGAAGGGAAGCGCGCCTGCCGGGGGAAGTAGACCCTGCGAGCCCGGCGCTCGATCCCGCGCACGAGCGCCTCGGCCGCCTCCTGCACCAGGCGAAACTTCATATAGCGCTCGACACGAAGCGGGGCCATCAGGGGATCCGAAGGGTGATCAGCAGCGCGGAAAGGCCCTGGCGGGCCGCGACCTGGGCGGCCCGGGCCAGCCGGCGGGCGTGCTGCTGGGCCATGCCGGAATCATAAGGAGGGGGACCCCCGAAAACAGGGCCGCCGCCTGGAGTTTCGAGGCGGCGGCCCCGCGAACCCTCGAGTTACGCGGTCTGGATGTAGACGTTCATGTTTCCGTGCTCGGCCGGGATCTTGTTGAAGTTGATGCCCCCGCGAACGAGCAGCCTGATGCCCTCCTCCCCCGGCTCGTCGTGAGTTTCCGGCGCCTGGGCTCCGATGATGCAGAACACGTCCAGGACGCCCTCGGGACGTTGGGTACGCAGGATCGCCTTGAAGATAAGCGGCACGCAAACAGTTACC
>JBOGVA010000099.1:0-11652 GCA_050692195.1 Actinomycetota bacterium
CTCGGAAACTAGCGCCAGAGCCGCTTCCAGATCCCGAGCCGCCCGAGCAACCGCCCGACCGCCTTGTTCTTCGCTCTCCGGGCGATCCGGTCAGGGCGTCCCGAGAGCAGGGTCTTGAGGTCGTTCCAGCGGCGGGCCAGACGGTAGAGGTTCACCTATAGTCCTCTTGGCACCCCGGTGTGACGCGATGGATCTCATAACCGCGTGCTCGAAGCCACGACTCAACCTGTTCGGGCGCAGGATCCCGGAGCGTCGCGTGCCGGAAGAACGCGTCTCCGTGCTTGGAGAGGAGCGTACCATCGGAACGGAGTACGAAGGTCCCTGTGAACCAGCGCCACGGCTCCTCCGCGTCCAGGCAGTAGTGCCACCTGGCGATCTCGGTCAGGCCGTCAGTAAGGGGGGTCCCAATCGCCTCGGATGGCCCGTGGGAGATCAGTGCTGCCATCTCTGCGCCGTTCTCGGCCTCGTCACCGCGAGGTGTCCACCGAATCAGGAGTCGCATCGAAACCTCCTATCTGAATTGTCCCAGCTTGCCCCGCTCTCCAAGTCGTTCGCCTCTTGTGCGGGTCGTTTCGGTTCCGGCAGAATGGACGAACTCCGAGGGAGGGGGCCATGCGGCGCTGCCTGGTTGTCTTGCTGCTCATCGGTGCAGCCTGCAACCTGATCAGTCCCCCCCCAAGGGCGTAGGTTGCGAGCGCGACTAGCAGGTAGTCATGGACGACTTCGCCCGTCGTCTTAGCCTCAGGGCAGATCGAGCTTGGCGAGGCTTCCGCCGCTGGCCGGTGTGGGGGCAGGCTCTGGCTTGGTTCCCCGGTTGGTGGGTGCTGATCCCGATCTACCTTTGGCGGTCTTCCCTCGCGGCCAGGCCCAAGGTGGTTCTCTCCGCGGGATTCGTCGCGCTTCTGGTTGTTGCCGGAGCCGCCTCCGGCAGCTCCGAGGAGCCCCCCAGGAAGGCAGAGACGGCCCCATCTTCGCCGTCTGAGCCCCCGTCTCCCAGCCCGTCTCGTCAACCCACCCTTACGCGGTCGCCATCAGCAGCGCCTTCTCCATCACCCTTTGCTAGCCAGCACGGCGAGTTCGCCGAGGTCATCGACGTGGTCGACGGCGACACCATCAATGTGCTGAGGACCGGGGAGGTCGTCACCCTCCGCCTGATCGGCGTGGACACCCCTGAGACCGTCCATCCAACCAAGCCGGTCGAGTGCTACGGGAAGACAGCCTCCAGGTTCACCAAGCGGAGGCTGGAGGGCGCGAGCGTTGAGCTTGAGTACGACGTCCAGCGGCTGGATCGGTACGGCCGAACGCTGGCCTACGTCTGGATAGGAGACGAGCTGTTTAACGAGACCCTGCTGGCGAGGGGGTTTGCCCAGCTCCAGACGATTCCTCCGGATGTGAAGTACGTCGACCGGTTCAGAGCTGCGCAAAGGGGAGCCCGTAAGGATGGGTTGGGCCTCTGGGGGAAGTGCCAAGACGAGGAGAAAGACGAGGATGGGGGCGGCGGAGGGGGCAACTGCCACTCGTCCTACGTAGGCGAGTGCCTCGATCCGGACGCCTCTGACTACGACTGCGCGGGCGGCAGCGGGGACGGACCAGAGTACGTGTACCACCAAGTTCGAGTCGTCGGACCAGATGAGTTCAGATTGGACGCGGATAACGACGGCTTCGGGTGTGACACCCTTCCCCCTCCCTGATTTCGCATGGGATCGAATGTGACCCAGCGTCGTCGAGGGGCAACCCTGAGGAAATCTGGCGAAGCACTCGAACGCTTTGAACGACAGACGGCCATCCCGATGCTGGGGCTGGCGCTCGCCATCATTCCGCTGCTGCTGGCTCCGCTGATCTGGGACCTCTCCCCCGAACTCGACACAACGATCCTTGCTCTCGACTGGTTCATCTGGGCCGCGTTCGCCGTCGAGTACGGCACGCGATTGTATCTGGCTCCGAACAAGTGGGCGTTCGTCAAGCGAAACAAGATCGATCTGTTCGTCATCGTCCTGCCGTTCCTCCGACCGCTCAGGGTCCTCCGTTCGGCGCGGGCTCTGCGCGTACTGCGCGCTGTCCGAGTCGCTGTGTTCATCGCTCGCGGTTTCGATGCCGGCCGCGACGTGCTCACTCGCCATAAGCTCCACTACGCCCTGGCCGTCACGATGGGCGTCGTCGTGGGGGCGGCGTTGTTGGTCGAGTCGTTCGAGCGCGGGGCACCGGACGCGAACATCACCTCCGTCCCAGACGCGCTGTGGTGGGCAGTCACCACAGTCACAACCGTCGGCTACGGCGATCGCTTTCCCACGACGCCGGCCGGGCGCGGAGTGGCGGTCTTTCTGATGATTCTAGGGATCGCGCTGTTCGGCTTTCTCGCGGGCTCGCTTGCTTCCTTCTTCCTTGAACGCCGCGAAGAGAGCGAAGTGGATCCGAAGCTCGACGAGATCGCGGCTCGCCTGGAACGAATCGAGAGCGCGCTCGGCCTCGAAGCCCCCCAAGGAAGCGACCGCAATGATGCTCCATCCCGAGCGTTGGATTGAGATGCGTATGCTGCTCCCATTCCCATCCAGAAGGAGGATGATATGAGGAGACTACCGCTGATCGTTGGCACGGCGGCTTTGGTCGTTGGTCTCGCGAGCCTCGGACTCGCGCTTGTTACCTTTGCCGCCGTTCGAGATATCCGCTCGTCGCTCGGCGACGTCCGCTCGACCATTCAGACTGTCGAGACGAGCGGTCGTCGAACGGCTGAGAGTGTCGGTACCGTCTCCGAGGACGTCGGTACCGTCTCCGAGCAAGTCGCCATGATCGCGGACCAGCAGGAGAAGATGGGCGAGGACGTGGCGATCCTCATGGAATGCGTTCCGGAGCTTCAGGATGAGATTGCAGTCATGACCGTATTCACGTTCAACGGCGAGGGGTCGGCCTATCCCGTTAATCTTCCATCTCGACGGTGCTCACAAAGGCTCCTCGGACCTCTCCCGCCCTCGGGCGGACCTTCTGAGTGAAACGGTCAAAGCTCTCATGAGGCGTCAGTAGGCATCACGAACGGTCTCGAATGGGACGGCAAACGGCCGCTCAGCGGCACAAATCCGGTCCCGAGGCGACACCGGCCATCTCGGAAGGGTCGGGATTCAGGATCCTGTGAGGGCAACCACATGGGGGTTCAAGTCCCCCCTCGCCCACAAAGTCGGTGCGCAAGTCGGCAGATGATTTAGGGTCGCTTCCCACATCCGGACGTTGCTGCCCAACTATTCCTGTTCTTGTGTCACAATCTGGCCTGGATGTCATGAGGACAGTGAGGACGGGCATGGCTGAGATTCTCGGCGTGGCAGAGGCTAAGAGGAGGTTCTCTGAGCTGATCGACCGCGTGAGACGGGGAGAGCGGTTCCTCGTCTCGCGGCGCGGCAAGCCCGCCGTCGCCTTGGTGCCTCCGGAGCAGATGCCCGACGAGTCCGAGCCGAGCCCGGCGGGGCTCGCGGCCATCGCCGGTGGGCTGGCGGACTGGGATGAGCTGGACGACGTCGTGGCGGGGATCTACCTGTCTCGGCGTCGGGCGAGGGATCGAGCTGCCCCAGAGTTGGACTGACCCATGTACTGTTTTGATACCGATGTCCTCTCGGCCGTCCTCAGGCGGGATCCGCCGCTTCACCTGATCCGGCGGTTGGCTCAAGTACCGGCCGAAGATCAGTTCACGACTTCAATCACGTTGGGCGAGCTCCTCTACGGCGCGTCCAAGCGCGGGAGCACCGAGCTGGCGGGGAGGGTGCGGAGCCTCATCGTGCGCGCTGCCGCTGTTCTCCCGTTCGATGCGATGGCCGCCGAAGTGTACGGGCCGGTACGCGCCCGCCTCGAATCCGAGGGCCGTCGACTGGCTGAGCCTGACCTTCGGATCGCTTCGATCGCGTTGTCTCGGCGGTTAACGCTCGTCACCGGCAACGTTCGCCATTTCGCTCGCATACCCGACCTCCCTGTCGAGAACTGGCTCGAGGCTTGAGCCCCTTGGTCCCAGCCGGACCAGTTCTCGTAGACAGGCTGCCCTCCTCGGCCGGCCGGAGATACGATGCCGAAGGTGCCCACCCGGGACCGCCGCCAGGGCCCGTCTCCCCGCGAGGGCCTTGGCGTGCGTCGGGATCGCACATTGGCGTAGGCCCATACGCCGATCGGGGGATTTGTAGCTTGCATGCGTTTTCCTGCCGGGGGCAAGGGGAAGCCTTCTAAAGGCGTCCCTCTACAGGTCAGGTGCTCGCATTGGTACTTGGATTCCTGGGTGGCAAATCGGGGTGGGCGGTCGACCGATCGTTCCCAGCGCGGCCGTGGGCCTTGCACCAAGTGAGGCGGTTCATCCGCGACCGGGCGGAGGAGATACGCCTCCACGACGACGTGACCGAGGACCTGGTCCAGGCGGTGTCCGAGGCTGCGGCCAATTGCGTACGACACACCGACACCGACGACATCAAGGTGAGCTGGCGTTCGACGGCCGAGCGGGCTGAGGTCCTCGTCCTCGACGATGGTGTATTCAGGCCAATGCCGGACGGCCCCCGTCGCTCGGATTCCGAGGGTTTTGGCCTGCCGCTGATCGAGGCGTTGGTGGACGAGGTGTCGATCCACGAAGGCACCACCACCCGCCCGGGGACCAGGGTGCGTCTGGTCAAGTACAAGCGGTAGGCGGAAACGGGGACCCTAGTCCCCGTCCCCCTCATCGTCCCCGTCCCCATCGCCACCGTTCGGAGGAGCCGCCGCCTCCATCGCCGCCGCGAGATTCGCCAGGGCCTGCTTCACTTGGTCGGCCCGCTCGGGGGACGTGATCTCCCCCTTTTCTACCATCTCGTCGACCTTGCCCCGTAGCTCGGAGAGCTTCTCGAGCGCCTTGTCCACATCTCCGTTCTCGAAGTCCCGAAGAGCCTTGTTCACCTCGCGTTCGATCTCGTTCGCTGCCCTCGGATGGATGTCTCCGGCGTCGACCCCGTCCTGCAGGACGCTCTCGAGGGCGGCGACGGCCGCGATCAGGCTGGGAACGGTGGTGCCCTCCGGAGGTGTCGCGGGAGGCGACGTGGGTTGGGCCGGAGAGGTGGTGGGCTGCTGGGGCGACCGATTGGTCCTATCGCCGAGGGGGGCTGCGATCACCACGGCGATGATGAACGCAAGCGCCAGGGCGACGGCCCCGATGAGGAGGGCCGTACGCCACTGCCGCATTCGGAGGTACCCACCGCCCGCCGCCGAAGAGGGCAGCGCCCCGGCCGGAGCGATCGGAAGCGGCTGGGTGCCCCCGCCTGCCGGAACGGGCTGGGTGGCAGCCGGCGAGGGGATCGGTGCTCCCAAGCGGACTCCCTCCAGGTCCCGCCGGAGTTCCTCCGCCGACTGATAGCGCTGGTCCGGATCCTTGGCCATGGCCCGCAGGACGACCGCATCGAGGGCGGGGCCGACGTCGGGGTTGAGACGAGAGGGGGGCGCCGGATCTTCATGGAGGTGCATGTGGGCAACGGCCACGGCCGACTCCCCCACGAAGGGGGCCTGGCCGGTCAGCATCTCGTAGAGAACCACGCCCAGCGAATAGAGGTCCGAGCGGGCATCCACGCGATCCCCCCGAGCTTGCTCCGGAGAGAGGTAATTGGCCGTGCCGAGCACCGTCGCGGTCTGGGTGATGGTATCGGAGGCCACGGCCCGGGCGATGCCGAAGTCCATCACCTTCACGCCACCATCGGGCGTGATCATGATGTTGGCCGGCTTCACGTCCCGGTGGACGAGCCCCTTGTCATGGGCAGCCGTCAGGGCCGAGCAAACGGACTCGGCGATCTCCAAAGCTCTGTCGGGGAGGATCCGCCCTTCGGCCTGCACGATCTCCTGGAGAACTCGTCCCTGAACGAACTCCATGATGATGTAGTGGATGCCGTCGTCCGAACCGGTGTCGAAGACGGCGACGACGCTGGGGTGGTTGAGGCCGGCGGCCGCCTGGGCCTCACGCCGGAACCGCTCCACGAAGCTCGGGTCTGCCGCCAGGTGATCGGCCAGGACCTTGATGGCCACCGGCCGATCGAGGGTCCGGTCGGTGCCTCGGTACACTCGAGCCATACCCCCCTGCCCCAGGGAGGCTTCGACGCGGTAGCGGCTGGAGAGCAGGCGCTTCTCGCTGATCACAGCTCGCCGCACTCCCGAGTCGCCATCATCCGGCCGAGCTCGTTGGCCTCATCTGAGGTGAGGCCCACCGAATCGCGCTTCTCCTCGAGTTCCCTGAACCGTCGCTCATCCATGCTCGTTCCTCCTAGTTCAACCCCCAGGATCGTCGCTTCCCTGAAGCATTCCCCGATCCCGCGGATGGGATACCCGCACCGGCCGGCCATCAATGCCTGACCCACTCATCTGGATCGCCGCACGGTGGGCACCATCCGGATGTCGCCGAAGTCCTCGCATCGCCTGAAGACCTCCAGGATCTGGTCCCGCCGCTCTGCCGGGGCCAGCGCAGACAGGGTGAGGCGGGCCTCGCCGCCGGGGCCCAGGGCGGTCGTGACCCAGACATCGGCGGCGCCGGCCTCCAGTATCTCCTCCATCAACCGGTCGCGCTCTGCCGGGTCGAGCCGATCGGTGCTCGACTCGATCAGGACGTCCGCGCCTTCCAGCATGTCGGCAAGGCTCGTTGACTGTCTGGCGCCGACGCCGGCTCTCTGTTGCTCGCCGATCACCACGCGCATCGCGTGAGGGAAGTCCAATCGCAAGTGTCCCGCCCCGTACCCGACGTGGTCGGCCCGCATGAGTGGCATGTCCCCGTAGCCCTCGGACACGGCCGTGAGGATGGCGGCGCCGGTGGCCGTGACCAGTTCCGCCGGGATGCCCCGCGAGTAGGTCGGAACCCCTTGGAGCAACTCCATGACGACTGGAGACGGGATGGGCATGATGCCGTGCTCCGTTCGCGCCATGCCGGTCCCGGTGGGAACGGTGGAGGCGAACACGCGCTCTACGTCCAGGAGGTGCAGGGCCAGCGCGCACCCGACGAACTCGACCACACAGTCCAGGTCGCCGTACTCGTGGAAGGTCACGAGCTCCGGGTCCTTTCCGTGGACGATCGCCGTCGCCTCGGCCAGGCGGCGATAGATGCGCAGGGCGGCCCGAAGGACTTCGGCGGGAAGCCCGGCCTCGTCGAGCAGGGCCCGAACGCCGGCATAGGTTCGGATGATGGCCTGCGGGCCGGACCGCACGTGGATCCGCAGGGCGGAGATGCCCCTCAGCTCGACCTCTTCGGTCTGCAGGGAGAACTCCTCGATCGGAAGCGCACCGATCGTCTCGGTGATCTCGGCGAGATCCGCGCCGGCGTGCACCAGGGCTCCCAGTGCCATGTCCCCGGAGATTCCCGAGAAGCAGTCGAAGTACGCGAGGCGCATCAGCGGGAGTGAGTCGGAGTGGGGGGTCCAGGGGTCGTCCTCCGTTCCCCCTTTCCCTGTCGACGGGAAGTCTCATCGTATACTTCGGCTCACAACCGACCAAGCGTCTTCCCTTTGGCGATCATGGCCTTTTCCAACAGCACCCTGTCCATCCTCGTTCTGGTCAGCCTTTCCGTGGCCGTGCTGGCCGTGCTCGTGCTCCTGCCCGCGGCGTTGCGGGATCGCACCGTCCGCGCTCGGTCGGGGGTCCCCGCGGACAAGCGGTTCGAGACCCTGATCGAGAGCCACGCCGCGTCGATCAAGCGCTTGGAAGCCGCCGTCCGCAAGCTGGCCGCCGGCGAACAGCGGCTGGCGGGGATGTCAGAGGGAGCCGTCCGGCACGTGGGCGTGGTTCGGTTCGATGCGTTCGAGGACATGGGAGGTCGGCTCTCGTTCTCGGCCGCGCTGCTGGACGGACACGGGAATGGGGTCGTGATCACCTCGATCAATGGGAGACAGGACACACGGTGCTACGCGAAACAGGTTCGGGGCGGGAGCAGCATCCACAACCTTTCCGATGAGGAGCGGCAGGCCATAAGGGAGGCTCTGGAAGGTGTGCGGCCTCGGCCCGTTGCCGAGGTGCGCAGGGCGAAGGGGGGGCCAGGGGGGTAGCACTCCGCGAAGCGGATGCGGACCCCCGGCGGCGAGCGGTCCGCCGCAGGCGGATCGCCGACGGACTCAAAGAGAGGGGTAGCGGCGATGTTCAGACGGAGCGAGGGCGAGCATCGACGGAATCATCGGCTCATTGATCCCAAGGAGGTACGCATGAAGGAGGGATCCGGCTCGGAGGTGACGGTGGTCGGCCAGGGCGCGCATCTGGAGGGAACGGTGGTCTCGGCCGGCTCCCTGAGGGTCGATGGCCGGGTGAAGGGCGAGATCAATGCCGAAGGCGACGTCGTCCTGTCGTCCAACAGCCAGGTCGAGGCGGACATTCGGGCGGAGAATGTCACCGTGGCCGGGACCTTCAAGGGAACCATCGTGGCCAGGGGAAGGACCGAACTGGCGCGAGGGGGGCGGGTGGACGGCAACATCACATCGAAGGCCCTTGTCGTGGCCGAAGGGGCCTTCTTCTCCGGTCAGTCCATCATGGACCAGCAGCGCGAGACGTCTGGTGCCTCGCAGCGGCCTTCGGTTGGGGCCGGCCAAGAGCCTTCGCAGGCGGGTGAGGGCAGAGGATCGACGGTCCCTGGAGATGGGGAGGTCCCTGCAAGAGCGGACGCGGAGAGAACTCGAACGGGCTGACCTTCGGGCAGTAGAGTCCAAAAGACCCGAGTCGCGCTGGCGCGGCCCAGAGTTGGCTTGTCACCGCACCGCCAGTTCGGAGGTGAGCTCCTGCTCGACCTGAAGGCCATCAGGGCGGATCCGGACCCGTTTCACCGGGCTCTGGCCCGGCGAGGAGCGAGCGAAGACCTCGACCGCGCCCTCCGCCTGGATGAAGAGCGCCGAGCGCTGACGGTGCGGGTGGAGGCCCTGAGAGCCGAACAGAACCGCGGCTCGCGAGGGATGAGCTCCACGGATGGGGCCGAGCACCAAGCGCTCGTCCGGCGGATGCGCTCCGTGTCCGAAGAGCTCGAGAAGATCGAGCCGGAGCTGTCGCGGGTGGAGGAGCAACTCGCCGAGGTGATGGCCCGGCTTCCAAACGTCCCCGGCGACTCGGTGCCGGACGGAGCCTCCGAAGATGACAACGTGGAGATCCGCCGGTGGGGGGAGCCTCCTGAGTTCGACTTCGACCCCCGGGATCACGTGGCTCTGGGGGAAGCACTCGGCGTCATCGACATCGAGCGCGGGGTGAGGACATCGGGTGCTCGCTTCTACTACCTGACGGGGGCCGCGGTGCGACTCCAGTTCGCCATGGTCCAGTACGCGCTCGAGTTCACCGAGGGCCTCGGGTTCATGCCGGTCGTCCCGCCCGTCCTCGTCCGGGAGGAGGCGATGTTCGGTACGGGGTTCCTGCCAACGGACGAAACCCAGCTCTACGTGACGCGGGAGGACAACCTCTACCTGGTGGGGACCTCCGAGGTTCCCCTGGCCAATCTTCACGCGGGGGAGATCCTTGACCCCGGTGCGCTGCCAAGGCGATACCTGGGCTATTCCACATGCTTCCGGCGGGAAGCCGGCACGTACGGAAAGGACACCCGGGGGATCCTGCGGGTGCACCAGTTCGACAAGCTGGAGATGTTCAGCTTCGTCCTGCCGGAGCAGTCTCGGGACGAGCATGAACGCCTTCTTGCGTGGGAAGAAGAATGGGTGCGCTCTCTGGGTATCCCGTATCGCGTGATGAACGTGTGCACCGGCGAGCTGGGCGCATCGGCGGCGAAGAAGTACGACATCGAGGCCTGGCTGCCCGGGCAGGGGAGGTATCGGGAGATCACGTCGACCTCGAACACAACCGATTATCAGGCGAGACGAATGGGGTGTCGGGTGCGGCTGCCAGATGGGAACAGGCCGGTGCACACGCTCAACGCCACCCTATGTGCTGTGGGGCGAACGCTCATCGCCCTGCTCGAGAACGGCCAGCGCCGCGACGGCTCGGTGGTCCTCCCGGAGGTCCTGCACCGGTTCCTGCCCGAACGGCATCGGGTCCTCCAGCCGGGCGAATCGTGAGGGAGATGCCGAGTCCTCGAAACGGGACAAGCGGGTCGGCCCGGTTGCCCACCGAGCGCGTCCTCTCCGAGATCATTCACTTCCTGGTCTCGGAGAGGTCCCCGGAGCGGGTGCTGGAGGCGGTCGCCGACGGCCTGCGCGAGATGGTGCCCCACGACACGCTGACGCTGTACCGGGCCGACAACGTGTTGCGCGTGCTCCGGCCGGTCCTGGTTCGAGACGCGTACGCCGAGGAGGTCCTGGCCGTCGGTCCTCTGCCGTTCGGCTACGGCATCACCGGAACGGCCGCCGAGAGCCGCCAGCCACAGCTGGTCGAGAACGCGCTGGTGGACCCGAGATCCGAGTGGATCCCCGATACGCCCGATGAGCCGGAGTCCATGATCGCGGTCCCTCTGCTGGCCGGAGACGAGCTCAAGGGGGTTCTCTGCCTTTACCGGCTGGGGGAGGGCAACCTGTTCACCCAGGAGGACTTCCTTCTGGCCATTCGCTTCGGGGAGATGGCCGCGTTGGCCATCGACAACGCCGACATCAGGGCCCGCCTGGAGAAGGAGGCCCTTACCGACCACCTCACCGGCCTCTACAACTACCGGTACTTCCACGACCGGATCGCCGAGGAGATACGACGGGCTCGGCGAAGGAGCTCCACCGTGTGTCTGCTCATCTACGACATCGACGACTTCAAGCGGGTGAACGACACGAGGGGCCACCTGGTCGGGGACCAGGTGCTCAAGGAGGTGGCCGCGATCTCGAAGGAGACCTGCCGCGAGGAAGATGTGATCTGCCGTATCGGCGGAGAGGAGTTCGCCGTGATCCTGCCTCATTCGGCTGGTACGGACGCGGAGAGCCTGGCCGAGCGCCTCCGCGCGGCCATCGCCGCCTTCTCTTTCGGCGTGCCCGGGCGCATCACCGTGAGCATCGGCGTGGCGGAGTGCCCCAAGGATGCGTCGCGACCGCGCGATCTGATCGCCTGTTCCGACGCCGCGCTGTTCCGCGCCAAGGCGGCGGGCAAGAACCGGGTCTCGGTGTACCAGGCGTCCGATTCGGGCGAGAGCGTCAGCGGCCGCGATGGTCTTCCGGTGGCGGACCCTGCTGCTCCTCCACCCTGAGGAACGAGAACTTCCCATCGGGTTCGAGGATGGCCAGCCTCACCTCGGCCAGCTTCCCGATGCCCTGTTGGCGAGCGCCTTCCTTGAGGTCGTCGATCGTGAGCCGTTCGACCTGAAGGGCCTTGTCGATCGGCCGGCCATCCCGCACGACCACAACTGGCAAGCCCTCGATCACGGGCCGGCTGCCCTTCCACCGGAAGCCCACATAGGAAAGCCCCACGATCAGCAGGCCGATTGTTCCGACCGCCAGCATTGCTCCGGTGAGCGACTGGTCTTCCTGGGTGACGCCCTGTTGGACCAGGTCGCCGATGGTGATCAGCAAGATCAGCTCGAGGGCCGAGAGCTCGGACAGCTCCTTCTTCCCCATGGCACGGGTCAACACCAGGATGAAGAAGAAGATGACGGTGGTTCGAACGACGATCTCCATCAGGGCATCACCACAGTGGAGTACCGAACCTCGACGACCGGCCGGCCGGCGACCAGAACCGATGTGGTGGCGCCCGCGACAAACTGCCCAACGGGCACCATCACCCCCTCCATGTTGATCT
>JBOGVA010000100.1:0-10970 GCA_050692195.1 Actinomycetota bacterium
CATGGATACGCGCTGTCGGAGATCGTCCGAAGACTCCGCCTCGGGACGTTCGGTGACTTTGTAGTGGCCTTCGTGGCCTGGGCTGTGCTCGGAGCCATGCTTGTGACTCTTTATGATCGACTGCATCTATGGGCTCTAGTTTCCTTTCTGGCTCCGACCTTGCTAGGCAGGCAGGTTCTCTCGCGTAGCCAGGATTTCGTCGACACGGCACGTGCCTATCGCTCCCGGGATAAGGTCCTGGCCGAAATATCCAAGCGCATATCCGAGGAGCGATCGGATGAACGGAAGCTTATAGCCGCCAACTTGCACGACGAAGTCCTTCAGCCTCTCTTCAAGGTTAGCCTTATGGCTCATGTCATAAAGGCTGACATGGCCAGCGGACGTCTTCTTGAAATCGACGACGACTTACCGGAGCTACTAACAGCCGCAGAGCTGGCTTCCAGGACGCTGAGAGAGGTGATAGGCGATCTCCGTCGCTCGACGCTCGGTCGAGGGGGTGTTTCGTCAGCGCTGTCTAGCTTGACTCGCGGGCTCGCCAGCCAGACGGGGATCCATTTCGAGGCAAGGATCGACGACGTGACTACGGATCCCGCTCGAGAACTTGTTCTGTACCAAGTTGCTAAGGAGGCTCTCACCAACTCGGTAGCACATTCCGAAGCTGACAACATTTGGATCGAACTGGTCCAGGATCCTTCAGGCATACGGCTCACGGTACGTGACGACGGCGTCGGATTCGATCCGCTTCTAGAACACCGTGGTCATTACGGAATCCACATAATGAGGGAACGAGCTATTGCTATTGGTGGGCAGTTGGCTCTTACCAGCTTTCCAGGCAGCGGGTGCTCCGTTGCGATGATTTGCTCTGTGGTTTCCGCTTGATCGGCCTGGTTCCCCCGGCCAATGCTAGTCGGTCCCCCGAATTTGGTACGTCACACAGAACTAGCGTGCCTTGGTCTACAAGGCACGCTAGTCAAGTCTGCGCTTCCCTTCGGTCAGGTCGCTAGCTGACCTTCCAAGTCGCCCCGCCGGCTAGAAGCAAGGCGACAATCGACCCGATCGATACGAGGAGTCGCCGATACACTCTCAAACGAGCACCCCCTTCCCAAGTTCACCGACCCTGCCGGGGGACTTTGGTCGGGCTACTTCTCATGGGGATTATGGCTGTCCCCCAAAAGGGGGCACAACTCCATAAACAGCGTACATCAATTGCTGTAGGTCAGCGGGTCGGTTAGACGGCCGATTGATTAGGTGTTTATCCAGCCAGACGATGAAGCCTACAAAGCTGATGAAGCCTACAAAGCTAGGGAAAACCAGGGAGAAAGATGAGTGAGTTGGTGAGATCAGTCCCCCGTCAGGGTAGTTGGCTGTCCCTCGCATTTAAGCTCGGGGTGGTTGTTCCGGTGTTCAGCGGCCTTGCCTTGGCGATGTATCGGATGCCCACGCTTTTCCTAAACCCGCGGCCTGGGAACTTCCTTACTCACCTTCTCGTATGGACAATAGTGGTTGCCATAGTCGAGCTTCTCCCTGTCCCGGTATCTCCCCTCCTCCGGCTTAGCCTTAGCTTCCCCATATTGCTAGGTGTTGCAATCCTCTATGAGTCACCGTTCATAGTGGGAGCGGTTACGCTTCTAGGGCTGTTCGACCCGAGGGAAATCCGCCGAGAGATTCCTGTACTTACTGCCCTGTTCAACCGCTCCCAGACAGCCCTGGCGTTCGCAGCAGGGAATATCGCCTTTCATGCGGTGGCCTCTTTGAATTCCCGCTGGTACGTCTTGCTGCCCAGCGTCGTATTGGCAACCGTGACAACCTACCTCGTCAACGTCGCCCTTGTGGCTACATATACGAACCTCGTCTTTCGAGTACCGATAGGTCAAGTCGTCGCCCAACTTCGGGTCGGAGCCTTCTCAGAGTTCCTTCTGAGCTACCTAGGCCTCGGGTTTGTGGGTGTCATTATCGCGAGCCTCTACCAGGAGGTCGGCCTTTGGTCTGTGGCAGCGTTCATTCTTCCTCTCGTGTTCGCGAGGCAGATGTTCTTCCGGAACATTGCCCTGGGGGAGGCCAGCAAGGAGCTCAAGGATCGGGAGCAGGTCTTGCGGGCTCTCTCGAACCGCATGGCCGAGGAGCGCCAGGACGAACGCATGCAGATCGCTGCCTATCTCCACGACGATCTCGCTCAAATGCTCTTCCGACTGACCCTGCAAGCAGAGATGGCAAAGAAACGGCTCGCTCAAGGCGAAGTCGCAGCCGTCGAGCGCGATCTCGACGGAATCATGAGGACCAAGCGGGAGACCTCGGATGCCATCCGCGCGTTGATCCGAGACCTGCACAGGTCGCCGATCGGCCGCAAAGGCCTCGCGGAGGCCATCCAGAGCTTCGCCGAAGACATGAGCAGGAGCCACCCGACCGCGATCGCCACCGAGGTGATCGAGGTCTCCCTCCCACCGCCGATCCAGCTCCTCATCTACCAGATCGCTCGCGAAGCCACGATGAACGCGCTCAAGCATGCCGAAGCCGCGCATATCGGGATCTCCCTGGAGGAGACCGAAGATGGCGTGCGGCTTCAGATCCGCGACGATGGCAAGGGCTTCGACACTGCCGCCCCTCCTCCAGAAGGACACTTCGGCTCCGTGATGATGCGGGAGCGAGCCCTCGTGGCCGGCGGAACCTTCTCGGTCGAGAGCGAGGTCGGGCAAGGCACGACGATCGCCGCCAGCTTCCCGCGGGTCTGGGTCGAGGAGGGTTCTCAGCTCGAAGCCGCTGCGGCCACCGCCAAGGAATCATCTGGGACGCAGCGACCGCCGGTCGGATCGACCACGGGGCCTGTCCTCGGTCCAGACAAGCGGGTGGCCGCGACGGCTGGCCTCCCGGCTACACCTCCCTCGCTCCAGCCCGGCGAGGATGCTCCCGAACGCACCCCACGTACGGCGGAACCGGTTGGTTCGGCCGGAGCGGAGCGCCCGGAGGAGGCAAAGGAGCCGGCCGCTATGGGCGGTTTGCCTGATGGCGGGAAGCGTCCGAAGCAGTCTCGGCCCGACCGGCGGGCGATTCCCGCTTAGCTGCCCGCCTGCCGGAGCCCCCGCGGGCAGTCGTTGCCGCCAAGACCCAGACCACCCCACCCATGAACAGAAGATCTCCCACGCTGAACACCTGTCGCACCGGAGGTCCGATCGGGATCACGTCTGCCAGGAGCATCAGGTCGTCGTCCGGTCGTTCCAAGTGGTGCTTGGCCCCTCCCCGCTCCAGAAGCTCGCGCCGGGTCTCCGAATACGCAGGTCCATAGGCCTGACGGAGAGCACTATCTCGGACGGGCATCCCACCATTCACGGCAATGACCAACACGTTCACGGCGAACGCGACGGCGATGACAGGGAAGCCCGGGAGTCGGAGGTTCACAGTCACGAATGCGAGCAGGACGACGTACGAGGCGATCAAGAGCAAGACCGCGACCCAACGATCGAGCTCTCCTTGGATGGAGGGTATCGGAATCAATTGGAGGACAAGCCCCACGACCGCGAGCGGCCACCAGAGGAACCTGAGCCTCGCCAGGTTCCGGATGTTCCCTCCGAGGGCGAGCCCCACCACCACGCCGAGGACGATGGCGCCGGCGATCAGGAGCACTCCGACAGCGTACGTGTTGGCATGGGTCCGGGCCAGGCAGCTTCCCTCCCGCGAAACGCCGCAGCGGGGCCGAGTTCGACCGGACGGCCCGGCACCCCGCGCCGTACTAACGTATGAAGCGGGCGTGCATAGGAAGAGATGAGGAGGGGAGCCGATGGCCGAGAGCATCGTGCAGAAGGTCCTGTCTGAGCACCTGGTGAGCGGGCGGCTCCAGGCCGGCGAGCCGATCCGGTACCGGATCGATCAGGTTCTGCTGCAGGACGCGACCGGCACGATGGCCTGGATGGAGTTCGAGCAGCTCGGGGTGGACCGCGTCCAGGTACCGCTGGCCGTCCAATACATCGACCACAACATGATCCAGCTGGACTACAAGAATCCCGAGGATCACTTCTTCCTCCAGGGCATGGCGGCCAAGTTTGGAGCGGTCTTCTCCCGGCCTGGGAACGGGATCTGCCACTACGTCCACCTGGAGCGATTCGCCAAGCCCTACGCAACCTTGGTGGGCTCGGACTCGCACACCACTACGGCCGGAGCGCTGGGCTCCTTCGCCCTCGGTATCGGAGGGATGGACGCAGCGGTGGCGATGGCCGGGATCCCTTTCGAGCTCCAGTGTCCCGCGGTGGTAAGGGTCGTCCTGGAGAACGAGCTAGGGCCTTGGGTGTCGGCGAAGGACGTCATCCTCGAGATGCTCCGCCGACTCACCGTGAAGGGGGGGATCAACAAGGCATACGAATTCGACGGGCCTGGCGTTGCGAGTCTCAACGCGACCGAGCGGGCCACGATCTGCAACATGATCCTGGAGCTCGGGGCCACAGCCGGCATCTTCCCCGCGGACGAGCGGACCCGTGAGTTCCTCGAATACCAGGAACGCCCGCTCGACTTCCGCGAGCTCCTTCCCGACCCGGGCTCCCACTACGACGAAGAGATGGTCATCGACCTGGCGAAGCTCGAGCCGCTCATCGCCAAGCCCTCGAACCCCGACAACGTCGTACCCGTGCGGGACGTGGCGGGGACGAAGGTCGCTCAGGTCTGCGTGGGATCGAGCGTGAACTCCAGCTTCGAGGACCTGGCCATCCCGGCCTACATCGTCAAAGACGGGGGCGTCCACCCCGACCTGGACATGACCGTCTCCCCTGGGTCCCGGCAGGTGCTCCGGACGGTTGCCCAGACGGGCACCCTGGAGGACTACATCGTGGCCGGAGCCCGGCTCCTTGAGCCGGCGTGCGGCCCGTGTGTGGGTATGGGCCAGGCTCCTCCCGAGGACGTGCCCTCGGTTCGAACGATGAACCGCAACTTCCCGGGCCGCAGCGGCACCGTGCGCGACCAGGTCTATCTGGCCTCTCCGGCGGTAGCCGGCGCCTCCGCGCTCAAGGGCGTGATCACCGATCCGCGCGACCTGGGTTTGGACCCACCGAAGGTCGACATCCCGAAGCCGGTGATCGACGACAACATGCTGATCCAGCCCCCGCCTCCGGAGGAGGCCGCCAAGGTCCAGGTGCTGAGAGGGCGCAACATCCAGCCCCCTCCGGTGCCGCCCGACCTTCCGGACGTGCTCGCCGGAAAGGTGCTGATCGTCCTGGGCGACAACGTCTCAACGGGGTCGATGTCGCCCGACGGCGTGCTGGTCATGCAGGAGCGCTCGAACATCCCGGCCATCGCCGAGTACTGCTTCCGAAAGGAGGATCCGGGATTCGTCTCGAGAGCCAAGGAGTGGGGAAGCGGTTTCATCGTGGCCGGCGACAACTACGGGCAGGGCTCCAGCCGCGAGCACGCCGCGCTCGCTCCCCTTCAGCTCGGCGTGCGGGCCGTATTCGCCAAGGCCTTTCACCGGATCCACCGGCGCAATCTCATCAACAACGGGATCGTGCCGGTGCTGATCGACGACGAGGTCCACTCCCTGGCCCGGATCGGGCAGGAGTGGCAGCTCTCCCGCGTACGGCAGGAGATCGAGGAAGGAGCGGACACGGTCTCGATCATCGTGGACGGCCAAGCGCGCTCGGGTCGGGCCGTATTCACCGAGCACGAGCGGGAGCTGCTGCTTGCCGGCGGTCTCCTGCGGTACCTGAAGCGTTCGGTACGAGGTGGCTGACCGGGCCGGCCCGGTATCCTCCGAGATGCGCGAGGGTTCCCGCGGCCCGCGATTCCGGGGCTCCTTCTGGCTCAAGGTCCTGCTGGCCTTCGGGGGAGCCGCCCTGGTCGCAGCGCTCCTGCGCGGGGCGGCAGATGGCGGGCAGGCCCCTCCCCTACGCACTCTGCTGCTGACGGGATCGCTGATCACGCTGATCACCACGGTCGGGTTGTACGCGGGCCTCCGGATGGACCTTGGCCTGCCCGCCCGGGTGGCCATCTATGCCGGGAGCTACAACGCGCTGGTGGTCCTGGTGAAGTTCGTCCTGGCTCCTCGGGCGCTCTATGAGGTCAACCGGACGGTGGCGCTCACTTCGTTCGCGCCGCTGAGCGGCACGCTCGGCGCCGTGCTGACGGCCAGCTTCGTGCTGCTGCTCTACCTCGCCGCCTATTGGGTGATCTACCGGATCTGCCGGCGCAGGATCGAGGGCCTGGTCCGAGCCGACGCACGGGAGCGACCGAAGAGAGCGCGGCGCATCGTCCTTCCCGTGGTGGCCGGGGCCGTGGTGTTGTCCGGCACTGGAGGGGCAGCCCTGCTGATCCCCCTGGCCCTGGTGTCCAGCGGCGGAGAGTACCTCGACTTCGTGTTCTCCTCCGCCGTCTCGGCGCTGATCGGGCTGGCGCTCGCGGGGGCGAGCGCCCTGGCTTTCCTGGCCTTTCGCTCCGTGGCCGAGCGGGCGCAGATCCTTGGCGACGCGGCGGTGCTCGTCTCCTTCTTCTGGGTGGGCCTGCTCTTCCTGGCCCTCTACCACGCGCTCTGGGTCGTGTACATCCTGGTCCTCACGTCGATCTGGCCGCTTCGGGTGGTCGTCCCCAAGTGATCCAGCACCTGTTGCGGCTGTACCTCCGGATGCTCCGCTACCGCGTCGCCGCGATGATCTGGATGTTCATGCTGCTGGCCTCGGCCTATCACGGCGGGCTCCAAAGCTTCCGCTGGGCATATCTGTGGGCCACCATTGCGCTGGCCTCGAGCTACGTCGCCGCCACCACAGTCAACGACGTGGCCGACCGGGAGATCGACACGGTCAACCATCCACTGGACCGAGGCCGACCGCTGGTCAGTGGGGAGGCAACCGAGCGGGACCTCTACCTCGTGCACGTCCTCGCTGCCGGTGCGGCGCTCGGCTCGGCGACAACGATCGGACCGGCAGGTCTCGCATTGGTGGCCCTTTCGCTGGCGATCGGCCTCGGCTACTCACTGGGTCCCGTCCGCCTGTCTCACCGGACCTACCTGGCGCCCCTGATGCTGGCCGTCGCCTACGTGGTGATCCCTTACTCGCTGGGCATCGTGGCCGCCGGGGCTTCGCCCTCCGGGAAGGATGCCCTGTTCGGCGGCGCCCTCTTCGCCCTTTTCCTGGCGAGGATCAACCTCAAGGACTTCCGTGACCGTGAGGGGGACGCTCGGTACGGCCGGCCCACTCTGCTGTTGCGCTTCGGCAAGTCCATCGCCTGCTTCGTGAGCCTGGCGGCACTGGCTGCCGGCGACGCCCTTCTGCTGGCCGCCCTCAACCCTCCGACGGCCCTCGTTGTGCTGATCGAGGTCTTCGTGGCCGGGATCGGCTGGATGCTCTACGTGCTCTGGCGATCCGACGAAGCGAGGGGCGAGCAGGTGGCCATCGGGATCGGGGCCAAGATGGGAAACGGCCTGCTGATCACCGTGCTCGCTTGGCTGATCCTCGCCGGGCTGGGGGCAACCTTGCGAGATCGTCTGGTCCTGGCCGTGACCCTGACGGCGCTGTTCGCCTTCGCCTCTTGGGCGTTGGTGACCCGCCCCGACGATGTGGTCGTCGGCTACAAGGGCTGACCGCCCTCGCCGCCGATATCGCGCGTTCTCGCCCGGCCTGACGCTCTTGGTTCGCTACACTGGCTCGAAATGACCGATCTCCGGCCCGTTGACCATGCGAAGCCGCAGCCCAAGGGCGGTGGCCCCGGCCCGGTCATGGTCATCGGTGGAGCCGAGGACAAGCTGAAGGACAGGTTGATCCTGTCCCGGTTCCTCGAGCTCGCCGGGGGCGCGGAAGCTCGGATCGTGGTGATCGGCACCGCCTCCAGCCTGGGTGAAGTAGCCACGGACCTTTACCGCGAGCTCTTCGACCACATCGGGTGCACCCACGTGATCGGCCTCCGCCCGCTCACCCGCGAGGAGGCCAACGATCCTGCGGCCGAGACGGCGGTCCGCGGCGCTACGGGGGTCTTCCTGACCGGAGGCAACCAGCTCCGCCTGGCCTCGGTGGTAGGAGGCACGAAGCTGGGGGCAGCGCTGCTGGAGGCGCACGAGCGAGGGGTCGTCGTGGCCGGGACCTCGGCGGGCGCCAGCGCGGTCAGCACACACATGGTCGCCTTCGGGGCCTCCGGCGCAACCCCCAAGCACCGCATGGCCCAGATCTCCGCCGGGCTGGGACTGCTGAAGGGAGTGGTG
Source organism: Actinomycetota bacterium (assembly GCA_050692195.1). Lineage (GTDB taxonomy): Bacteria > Actinomycetota > UBA4738 > UBA4738 > UBA4738 > JBOGVA01. The sequence goes on from JBOGVA010000100.1 coordinate 8,165, forward strand.
GTGGACCAGCACTTCGAGCAGCGCACCCGCCTTGGCAGGCTCCTGTCTGTTGTCTCCCAGTCCCCGTCTCTCGTCGGCCTCGGGCTGGACGAAGACACAGCGGCCATCGTCCACTCCGACCAGACCATCGAGGTCATCGGTAAGGGCGCCGTCACCATCGTCGACGGCTCCCAGGTGATCACAGACTCGTTCCACACGAAGGGCCACCGGCCGATGATGGTCTCGGGGGCGATCCTTCACTCCCTGCCCGCCGGGTACCGGTTCGATCTCCGGACGAGATCCCTGATACCCCCGCCGGCGGATCTCGGGGGGCCGAAGGAGCAGGTCACGGAGTCCGCCCGGAGGCGTCTGCGGCGGCTGGCGCGCCAGATCGCCTCGGAGGGGGCCAGTACCTACTCGGTGGAACGCCGCAAGCGCCGGAAACAGCAGCGCGAGGCGTCGGAGTGAGGGGAACGTGAGCGCGTCGAGGACGCGGGCCGGTTCCGACCGTCGCCGAGCAAGGCAGCAACCCGCTTCCGAGAAGCCCCCGGCCAAGCCGGACCTTCGGGTCCTGGAGACGCAAGTGCTTCGAGGCCCGAACTACTGGTCCTACGAACCGGCCATCCGGATGCTCGTGGACCTGGGGTCGCTGGAGCACTGGCCGTCGAACACCCTGGAGGCGTTCAACGAAGCTCTCCTCGAGCTGCTCCCGGGACTCAGGGAACACACCTGCTCCCTGGGTCGGGCCGGCGGCTTCGTCGAGCGACTGACCGAGGGAACCTGGCTGGGCCATGTGGCCGAGCACGTGGCGCTGGAGCTCCAGCGGGAGGCCGGCGCTCACATCCCGCGGGGCAAGACCAGGAGCGCCGGACAGCCCGGCCGGTACAACGTCATCTTCGGCTACTGGGAGGAACGCGTCGGAGTGGCCGCCGGCAAGCTGGCCGTGCGGCTCGTCAACCATCTGGTGGAGCCAGAACCGGCGTTCGACTTCCTCGTCGAGCTGGAGAACCTGATCCGGCTGGCGGAGCGGGTGGCGTTCGGGCCGTCCACGCAGGCCGTCCTGGACGAGGCAGTGAGCAGGGACATCCCCTACATCCGCCTGAACGAGCAGTCGCTGCTCCAGCTCGGTCAGGGCAAGTACCAGAAGCGCATTCGGGCCACCATGACGTCCATGACCGCCGCTCTCGCCGTGGACATCGCCGGCGACAAGAAGCTCACGACCCGCTTGCTCGCGGCGGCTGGCCTCCCCGTCCCTCGGAGCGAGATCGTGCAGTCGGAGGACGAGGCGGTCGCGGCGGCCCGGCGCATGGGGTACCCGGTCGTGACCAAGCCCATCGACGGGAACCACGGGCGTGGGGTCGGCCTGGACCTACGCGATGAGCGGGCCGTGCGAGCCGGGTACCAGCGGGCGCTCCAGGAGGCGCGGCGGAAGACCGTCCTGGTCGAGAGCTTCGTCTCGGGGAACGACTACAGGGTGCTGGTGATCGGCGGCCACATGGTGGCGGTGGCCCAGCGGGTCCCCGCGCACGTGGTCGGGGACGGGCAGCATACCCTCCGCGAGCTGGTGGAGATCACGAACGCCGACCCCCGACGGGGTATCGGCCACGAGAAGGTCCTAACCCGCATAAGGCTCGACGAAGAGGCCCTGGCTCTGATCGAGAGTCAGGGCTACGAGCTGGACGAGGTCCCACCGAAGGACGCCTTCGTCAAGCTCGCCGCCACCGGCAACATGTCGACCGGAGGGATCTCCATCGATCGAACCTGGGAGGCCCACGAGGACAACGTCGAGATCGCCGAGGAGGCCGCCCGGGTGGTCGGGCTGGACGTGGCGGGGATCGACTTCCTTACGCCGGACATATCGCAGCCGGTGCGGGAGACGGGCGGGGCCATCGTCGAGGTGAACGCTGCCCCCGGGTTCCGTATGCACACGCATCCCACCGAAGGCGAGCCCCAGTACGTGGCAAAGCCCGTGATCGACCTGCTCTTCCCGCCGGGCACTCCGTCGCGGATCCCGATCGTCGCCGTGACCGGGTCGAACGGGAAGACCACGACCGTGAGGATGATCTCCCACATCTTCAGGGGCATGGGCCACAAGGTGGGGGTGACCTCCACGGACGGCATCTACATCGACGAGCGCCTGGTGAAGCGGGCCGACGCCAGCGGTCCGAAGTCGGCGCTCATGGTCCTGCAGAACCCGCGCGTCGACTTCGCCGTGTTCGAGGTGGCTCGCGGCGGGATCCTTCGCGAGGGCCTGGGGTACGGCCGGAACGACGTGGCGGTCGTCACCAACGTCACCGGCGACCACCTGGGCCTGAGGGAGGTCCACTCGATCAAGCAGCTCGCCGCGGTAAAACGGGTGATCGTGGAAGCCGTTCCTAGGAGCGGGTACGCCGTCCTGAACGCCGATGACGAGCTCGTGGTCGAGATGCGGAAGCACTGCTCCGGCTCGGTCATCCTGTTCTCGATGAACGAGGACAACGAGTTGGTCGAGCGGTGGGTCCGTCGCGGAGGAAAGGCCGTCACCCTTCAGAAGGGGGCGCGAGGGGAGATGATGGTCATCCGCGAGGGGCGGCGGACCATGCCGATCGGCTGGGTCCACCAGCTCCCCGCCACCTTCGAGGGGCGGGCCCGGATGATGGTGGCCAACGCGCTAGCCGCTGCCGCGGCCGCGCACGCCGCCGGCGCCCACCTGCACGACATCCGTCAGGGCCTCCGCTCGTTCACGACCTCGATCTACCAGGCGCCCGGCCGGCTGAACGTCTTCGAGCTGAACGGCGTGAAGGTGATCCTCGACTACGCCCACAACGCGGCCGGTCTGCGCACCCTC